>JBQGNO010000018.1:13427-26883 GCA_052087725.1 Janibacter sp.
CCCGGGGGCGCGGTCCTCCGGGGCAGGGGGGGGGCCGGCCCCCGCCCCGGCCCGGGGGCCGGCCCGGGTGCCCGAGTGCCCCGGGCCGCCGCCGGTGCAGCCCACCACCCCCGCCGCGAGGGCGAGGGTGGACAGGGTGGCGATGGCGCCTCGGGTGGCGCGCCGCATCGGCGCTCCTCTCAGGAGTTGCGGGCGCGTGCCGCGGAGCGGGCCCGCAGGTTGGCCGCGAGCTCGACCTTGCGGATGCGCACGGCGTCCGGGGTCACCTCGACGCACTCGTCCTCGCGGCAGAACTCGAGGGACTGCTCGAGGCTGAGCCGCCGCGCGGGGACGACCTTCTCGAAGTTGTCGGCCGACGACGCACGCACGTTCGTCAGCTTCTTCTCCTTGGTGATGTTGACGTCCATGTCGTCGGCGCGCGAGTTCTCGCCGACGATCATGCCCTCGTAGACCTCGGTGCCCGGCTCGCAGAAGAGCGCGCCGCGCTCCTGCAGGTTGACCATGGCGTAGGCGGTGACCGGGCCGGACCGGTCCGCGACGAGCGAGCCGGAGACCCGGGTGGTGATGGTGCCGGCCCACGGCTCGTAGCCCTCGAAGACGTGGTGCGCGATGCCTGCGCCACGCGTCTCGGTGAGGAACTCGGTGCGGAAGCCGATGAGACCGCGTGCGGGCACGAGGAACTCCATGCGGATCCAGCCGGTGCCGTGGTTGGTCATCTGCTCCATGCGGCCCTTGCGGGCGGCGAGGAGCTGGGTGATCGCCCCGAGGTACTCCTCCGGGGTGTCGATCGTCAGGCGCTCGACCGGCTCGTGGACCTTGCCGTCGATCTCCTGGGTGACGACCTGCGGCTTGCCGACGGTCAGCTCGAAGCCCTCGCGGCGCATCTGCTCGACGAGGATCGCCAGCGCGAGCTCACCACGGCCCTGGACCTCCCAGGCGTCGGGACGCTCGGTCGGCTCGACCTTGAGGGAGACATTACCGATGAGCTCCTTGTCGAGGCGGTCCTTGACCATGCGGGCGGTGACCTTCGTCCCCTTCGTCGGTCCACGACCCACGAGCGGCGAGGTGTTGGTGCCCAGGGTCAGCGAGATCGCCGGCTGGTCGACGGTGATCACGGGCAGGGGGATCGGGTTGTCCGGGTCGGCGATCGTCTCGCCGATCATGATCTCGGGGATGCCGGCGATGGCGATGATGTCGCCGGGTCGGGCCGCGCCCTCGTCGAGCGGCTTGCGCTCCAGGCCCTCGGTCATGAGCAGCTCGGTGATCTTGACCTTCTGCTGGGACCCGTCGGTGCGGCACCACGTGACCTGCTGGCCCTTGCGCACCTCACCGTTGAAGACGCGCAGCAGGGCCAGACGCCCGAGGAAGTTGCTCGAGTCGAGGTTGGTCACGTGCGCCTGGAGCGGGGCGTCGTCCTCGTAGGACGGGGCCGGGATCGTCTCCATGATCGTGCGGAAGAGCGGCTCGAGGTCGGCGTTGTCCGGGAGCGTGCCCTCCTCGGGACGGTTGAGGCTCGCCGCGCCGGCCTTGCCGGAGGTGTAGACGATGGGGAACTCGATCTGATCCTCATCGGCGTCGAGATCCATGAAGAGCTCGTAGGCCTCGTCGACGACCGCCTCGATCCGGCTGTCGGGACGGTCGACCTTGTTGATCGCCAGGATGACCGGCAGCTTCGCCGCGAGCGCCTTGCGCAGCACGAAGCGGGTCTGGGGCAGCGGGCCCTCGGACGCGTCGACGAGCAGGACGACACCGTCGACCATGGACAGGCCGCGCTCGACCTCGCCACCGAAGTCGGCGTGACCGGGGGTGTCGATGATGTTGATCGTCGCCCCGTCGGGCGCGTCGTGGGCGGCCGCGGACGGGCCGTTGTAGTGGATCGCCGTGTTCTTGGCGAGGATGGTGATGCCCTTCTCGCGCTCGAGATCACCACTGTCCATCGCTCGTTCGTCGACGTGGTCGTGCTCGCCGAAGGCTCCCCCCTGCCAGAGCATCTTGTCGACGAGCGTGGTCTTTCCGTGGTCGACGTGGGCGACGATGGCGACATTACGGATGTCGCTGCGAGTAGTCAGGGGCATGAGGGGCATTGTTTCAGGCAGTGCGCACTCCCCCCAAATGGACGGGTGGGCGCCATGGGCGCGCAGTGAGGGTTTCCCCCCGTCGCCGGAGGTTCTGCGGCTGGCCGGTCTCACTCCGATAAAGGTCACCGCCTTCAGCCACATCGACCGCAGGATCCGATTAGATTGCCGGACCAACCCGTGTGTGGTGGATCACTGCTGCGCCCGGCCCCTCCCCGGCGACCCCGCCTGGACCGACTCAATGACGAGGAACCCACATGTCGATGAGGAAAGCAGCCCCGCTGGCGGCCCTGGCCGCCACCGCGCTGACCCTGAGTGCGTGCGCCACCAGCGAGCGCGACGACTCCGGCGGGGGTGACACCGGAGGAACCTTCACCTTCGGCGCCGCTGGCTCGCCCGAGGTCTTCGACCCCTTCTACGCCACCGACGGCGAGACCTTCCGCATCACCCGCCAGATCTTCGAGGGCCTCGTCAAGGTCAAGCCCGGCAGCGCCGAGATCGGCCCCGGCCTCGCGACGAAGTGGGAGCCCTCCAAGGACGGCAAGACCTGGACCTTCACCCTGCGCGAAGGGGTGGAGTTCAGTGACGGCGAGACGCTCGACGCCGAGGCCGTCTGCGCGAACTTCGAGCGGATGGCCGACCAGAACAAGGCCGCCCAGTCCGGGCCGGCCGAGTACTGGCGCACCGCGATGGGCGGGTTCGGCGATGACGACATCTACCAGGGCTGCGAGGCCACGGACGACCTGACCGTCGACCTGAAGATCACCCGTGCGACCTCTCGCTTCCCGGCGCTCCTCTCGCTGGCCTCCTTCGGGATCCAGTCGCCAAAGGCTCTCGAGGAGGGCAAGGCCAACGACGTCAAGACCCAGGGTGAGGGCTTCGTCTACCCGGAGAACTCGGAGAAGCCGGTCGGCACCGGCCCGTACCTCTTCGAGGAGCACGACGAGGCGAACAAGACCGTGACGATCGTGCGCAACGACGACTACTGGGGCGAGAAGGCGAAGAATGCCAAGGTCGTCTTCAAGATCATCCCGGACGAGTCCACCCGCCGTCAGGAGCTCGAGGCCGGCAGCATCGACGGCTACGACCTGCCGAACCCCGTCGACTGGAAGAGCCTCGAGGAGGACGGCAACCAGGTCGAGATCCGCGACGCCTTCAACGTCCTCTACCTCGGGCTCAACCCCAAGGCCAACCCGAAGCTCAAGGACGTCAAGGTCCGCCAGGCGATCAACTACGCGATCAACCGGGAGGAGCTCGTGAAGTCGCAGCTCCCGGAGGGTGCCGAGGCCGCCTCGCAGTTCATGCCGGAGGCCGTCCAGGGCTACAACAAGGACCTCGACCCCTACCCCCACGACGCCGACAAGGCCAAGAGCCTGCTCAAGGAGGCCGGCGCGGAGAACCTCACCCTCCAGTTCGCCTACCCGAGCGAGGTCTCCCGGCCGTACATGCCCAACCCGCAGAAGATCCACGAGGCCATCGCCAACGACCTCGAGGAGGCCGGCATCACCGTCAAGGTGACGACGAAGCCGTGGAACGGCGGCTACCTCGACAATGTCGACGCCGGCAAGTACGACGCGTGGCTCCTCGGCTGGACGGGTGACTACAACTCGGCCGACAACTTCATCGGCACCTTCTTCGGTACCAAGCAGAACGACTTCTTCACCTCGGAGGCCGGGTACGGCGAGGATCTGGTCACGGAGCTCAAGGACGCCGACTCGACCATCGACGAGGACGAGCGGGCGACGAAGTACCAGAAGATCAACAAGAAGCTCGCCGAGGAGTACGTCCCCGGCGCGCCGATCTCGCACTCGCCCCCGGCGATCGTCGTCGGTGAGGACGTCGAGGGCCTGGTCACCAGCCCACTGACGTCCGAGGAGTTCGCGTCGGTCACCGTCGGCGGCGAGTGATCCGCTGACGCCCACTCCCCATCGCGATGGTTCGGGGCCGTCACGACCGCAGCCCGGTCGTGACGGCCCCGGCCCCCGCTGACAGCGAGGTCCCCCCGTGCTGAAGTTCATCGTCCGACGGCTGCTGCAACTCGTCGTCGTCGTCTTCATCCTCTCCGTCCTGCTCTTCGCCTGGCTACGCGCGCTCCCCGGCGGCGTCGTCTCGGCGATGCTCGGCGAGCGCGCCACCCCGGAGACCCGGGCGGCACTCACCGAGGCCTTCGGACTCGACGAACCCCTGCACATCCAGTACCTCAGCTTCATGGGCCGGGCACTGCAGGGTGACTTCGGCATCTCCACCGCCGTGCAGACCGGCAAGCCCGCGACCGAGATCCTCATCGAGCGCTTCCCCGCGACGATCGAGCTGTCCATCGTCGCGCTGTCCCTCGCGGTCCTCCTCGCGGTGCCCCTCGGCTACCTCGCGGCCCGCAAGCGGGCAAGCTTCCTCGACAACATCTCGATCGTCGGCTCGCTCGTCGGCGTCGCGGTCCCCGTCTTCTTCCTCGCCTTCCTGCTCAAGTACCTCTTCGCGATCGAGCTGAACTGGCTGCCGGTCTCCGGCCGGCAGGACGTCCCCGACGCGACCGTCGTGACCGGGTTCTTCGTCCTCGACGGGCTGCTCACCCGCGAGTGGGACGCCGCGTGGGGCGCCTTCAAGCACCTGATCCTCCCGGGGATCGCGCTCGCGTCCATCCCCTTCGCGATGATCTTCCGGATCACCCGGGCCTCCGTCCTCGAGGTCCTCGACGAGGACTTCGTCCGCACGGCCCAGGCGAAGGGGTTGAGTCACCGGGTCGTGCGCGGTCGCCACGTCATGCGCAATGCGCTGCTGCCGGTCGTCACGGCGATCGGTCTGCAGACCGGCCTGCTGCTCTCGGGTGCGGTACTCACCGAGACCGTCTTCAACTTCGGCGGGGTCGGCGAGGCGTTGAAGATCGCCTTCACCGAGCGCGACTACCCGGTGCTCCAGCTGCTGATCTTCGTCGCCGCGATCACCTACGTACTCGTCAACCTGCTCGTCGACATCCTCTATGCCGTGATCGACCCCCGAGTGAGGACCCGATGACCCCCACGGACCCCAACGACAAGCGCCGCGGACTCGGCGCCCGGCGCAAGCAGCGCATCGACGACCTCGCGGCCAGCAGCGGCGGTACCGCGACCGCGACGGTCGCCGAGGCCGGCAGGATCGAGGACACCGGCGGCGTCGGCCTCCTCGCGACGGCGTGGCTGCGCCTGCGGCGCAACCCCGTCTTCCTCGTCGGCCTGGCGATCACGACGACCTTCGTCCTGCTCGCACTGCTCTCCCCCTTCCTCGCCCCGCACGACCCCGCGAAGTGGCTGCTCATCGACCAGATCAGCCAGCAGACCAACCCGGTCCCCGGACCGCAGGAGGGCCATCCTCTCGGCGGCGACCAGAAGGGGCGCGACCTGCTCTCCCGACTGCTCATCGGCAGCCAGCAGACGCTCATGGTCGGTCTCTTCGCCACCATCGGCGGGTTCACCGGCGGGTTGATCCTCGGCACCCTCGCCGGAGCCTTCGGCGGGTGGGTCGACTCGGCGATCATGCGCCTCGTCGACGTCATGCTCTCGATCCCCTCGCTGCTCCTCGCGGTGTCGATCTCGGCGCTCGCCGCGGAGCCGAGCCAGTGGACGGTGATCATCGCTGTCGGTACCGTCCAGATCCCGATCTTCGCCCGCCTGCTCCGTGGGTCGATGCTCGCCCAGCGCAGCAAGGACCACGTGCTGGCCGCCCGCGCCCTGGGCGTGAAGCGGTCGGCGATCGTCCTGCGGCACATGCTGCCGAACTCGCTCGGCCCGGTGATCGTCCAGGCGACCCTCGTGCTCGCGACGGCGATCATCGATGCCGCCGCACTGTCCTTCCTCGGCCTCGGCAATCCCGACGACAGCACCCCCGAGTGGGGCCAGATGCTCGGCCAGTCCCAGATGTTCTTCAACAGCTACCCGCACCTGGCCTTCTACCCGGCGGCGTGCATCATCGTCGTCGCGCTCGGCTTCACCCTCATGGGTGAGTCGCTGCGCGAGGCCCTCGACCCGAAGACCCGGCGGTGACCCCGATGACCACCTCGTCCTCCACCTCTCCCCTCCTGTCCGTGCGCGACCTCTCGGTGAGCTTCGGCCGCAAGAACGAGACCCCCTTCGCCGCCGTCGACGGGCTGAGCTTCGACGTCCGACCGGGGCAGACCGTCGGTCTCGTCGGCGAGTCCGGCTGTGGCAAGTCGGTGACCTCGCTCGCGATCATGGGCCTGCTCCCCGACCGCGGCAACCAGGTGACCGGGACCGTCGACTACGACGGCACCGACCTGCTCTCCCTCTCCGACACGGAGCTGCGGGCCAAGCGGGGCCGGGAGATCAGCATGATCTTCCAGGACCCGCTGTCCTCGCTCAACCCCGTCGTCCCCATCGGCCGACAGGTCACCGAGGTGCTCGAGCGCCACCAGGGACTCTCCCGCAAGGCGGCCACCCCACGGGCCCGGGAGATGCTCGACAAGGTCGGCATCCCCGACCCGGACCGGCGGCTGAAGGACTACCCCCACCAGCTCTCCGGGGGGATGCGCCAACGGGCGCTCATCGCGATGGCCCTGGCCTGCGAGCCACGCCTGCTCATCGCCGACGAGCCGACGACCGCCCTCGATGTGACCATTCAGGCGCAGATCCTCGCCCTGCTGCGCGAGCTCGTCGAGGACACCGGCACGGCCCTGATCCTCATCACGCACGACCTCGGCGTCGTTGCCGGCTTCTGCGACGAGATCAACGTCCTCTACGGCGGTCGTCTCGTCGAGCGGGCGGAGCGCCACCCGCTCTTCGCCGAGCCGCGCCACCCCTACACGGGCGGCCTGCTTGCGAGCGTGCCGAGCCTCGAGGGCGACCGCGGGGGCCGGCTCAACCCCGTGCCCGGATCGGTGGCGGACAACCTGCCCTGGGACAGTTCCTGTGCCTTCGCCCCGCGGTGCGCCAACGCCACCGACCAGTGTCGTGAGGGCACCCCCGACCTCGCCGTCCAGGCCGACCACCGCGCACTGCGCTGCTTCAACCCGCTGGCGGGCAGCCCGTCGTCCGCCGAGGGCGCGACCACCGAGGAGGTCCGATGACCACCGATGCCACGACCACGACTCCCGTGGCCCCCCAGACGCCCGGCGAGGTGCTCGTCGACGTCCGGGGCCTCAAGGTCCACTTCCCCATCACGAAGGGGGTCATCTTCGACAAGGTCGTCGGACACGTCTATGCCGTCGACGGGATCGACCTGCAGATCCGGCGCGGGGAGACCTATGGGCTCGTCGGCGAGTCCGGCTGCGGCAAGTCCACCCTGGGCCGGGCCATCCTCCACCTCGAGGAGGCGACCGACGGCACGGTGACCTTCGACGGCGAGGCCCTCAACGACCTCAAGAGCGAGGCCCTGCGCCGGCGCCGGCAGGATCTCCAGATGATCTTCCAGGACCCGATGGGCAGCCTCGACCCGCGGCAGAGCGTGGAGGCGCTCCTCGTCGAGGGCATGAGGGCCCATGGGATCGTCAAGGACGCGAAAGCGGCCGAGCCGCGCCTGAAGCAGCTGCTCCAGGACGTCGGGCTGCCGGCGGCGGCCCTGAAGAAGTACCCGCACGAGTTCTCCGGCGGTCAGCGTCAGCGCATCGGCATCGCCCGCGCGCTGAGCGTCAACCCGGAGCTCATCGTCGCCGACGAGCCGGTCTCGGCCCTCGACGTGTCGGTGCAGGCCCAGGTCATCAACCTCATGTCCGACCTGCAGGAGGAGTACGGGCTGACCTACCTCGTCATCGCCCACGACCTCGCCGTGGTGCGGCACATCTCCGACCGGGTCGGCGTGATGTACCTCGGCGGCATCGTCGAGGAGGCCGACGCCGACGACCTCTACGCCACTCCCCTGCATCCGTACACGCGCTCGCTCCTGTCGGCCGTCCCCGTGCCGGACCCCGTGGTCGAGGACTCGCGGGAGCAGATCCTGCTCAGCGGCGACCTGCCCTCCCCGGCGAACCCGCCGTCGGGGTGCCGCTTCCACACCCGCTGCCCGTGGAAGCAGGAGAGCAAGTGCGACACCGAGCGACCCGAGCTGCGCGTCGTCGACATCGCCGGTGCCGGTGACGGCCACCGGGTCGCCTGCCACTGGACCGAGCAGATCGAGTCCGGGGAGATCCAGCCGCACCGGGTCGAGACCGAGGTCGACGAGACCGGGGCACACCTGGCCGCGGATGCCGAGGCGGAGCGCCTGACGGAGGACCTCCCCTTCGCCTAGCCCGTGCACGACGAAGGCCTCCGGGTGAGCCGCGAATCGACCAGGCGTTCACGCACAACCGGAGGCCTTCGTTCATTCAGGCAGCCGCTCCCTGACTAACCCCTGCAATAGTTTCCCGCACGCGAACAGTTGCCCGGAGGGTTAGTGCCCCCGCGTGGCTTACGAGCACTGCTGCACTGCGCCGTGTAGTCAGAGGAGCTCTCTGCACCCGCTTCGCTCGGCTCCTGGGCCTGGCCGGAGGTGGAACTTGCCGGCACGCTGGCCAAGCATTGGGCGGATGCTGGCCCAGCTCCCCCGATCATCACGATGCCCAGAGACACCGCGAAGGCCCCCATTCCAGACGCGATCTTCCGCTTCATCTTTGTCTCACTTCCCCCAAGGAGCATTCACCGCTCATCAGGATCGGTATATGTCTGCAGGTGTTCCAGAGCCTACCTCGGGGGCTGCTTCGGCGCGCGTCGAACAGTGGCCGCACAAGGCGTGGGTCGGCCGAGCCATGGGACCGAGCAAATCGAGCCCGGGAAGAGCCGGCCGCATCGGGTCCAAGCCAAGCGCGACGAGATCACGCATGACGAAGGGGAGGTCCACCGGCTGGTGGACCTCCCCTTCATCGTGGTGACTCGAGGCTCGAGCCGAGGGCACTCTCGCGCCTCAGCCGGCGTCCGGTCAGGCTCCGGCGGTCGAGGTGTCCGTGGCGGGGCCACCGGCATCCGCGCCACCCGCCTGCCCGGCGGCCGAGGCATCGGAGGTGTCCTCGCATCCCTGCCCCTCGAAGAGCCCGTGCTCCTGCGAGCCCCGGAGGTCCTCGGTCTGGACCACCTGACGGACCTCGGCGAAGTGACACCGGGAGGGATGCTCGGAGAAACCGTCGGGGTGACCGATGAGCAAGGGTGTCTCGGTCGTGCAGATCTCCTGCGCCTTCCAGCACCGGGTGTGGAAGTGGCAGGCGCTCGGTGGGTTCGCCGGTGACGGGACATCGCCCTGGAGGACGATCTGCTCCCGCTTGCCCCGTAGCGACGGGTCCGGCACCGGCACCGCCGACAGCAACGCCTGGGTGTACGGGTGCGTGGGACGCGAGTAGATGTCGTCCTCCTCACCGATCTCGACGAACCTCCCCAGGTACATCACGCCGACCCGGTCGGAGATGTGCCGCACGACGGACAGGTCATGGGCGATGAAGATGTAGGACAGGCCGAGCTCGTCCTGCAGCTCCTCCATGAGGTTGATGACCTGCGCCTGCACGGACACGTCGAGGGCGGACACCGGCTCGTCGCAGATGAGCACCTTGGGGTTGAGCGCGATCCCTCGGGCGATACCGATGCGCTGACGCTGACCGCCGGAGAACTGGTGCGGATAGCGGTTGATGTGCTCGGGGTTGAGCCCGACGAGCTCGAGGAGCTCCTGGACCCGCGCCTTGCGCTGCTTCTTCGGGACGACATCTGTGTGGATCTCCAGCGGCTCGGCAACGATCTCACCGACGGTGCGCCTCGGGTTGAGCGAGGTGTAGGGGTCCTGGAAGACGATCTGGATGTCCCGGCGCATGCGGCGCATCGCTGCCCCCGACTGGGAGTACATATCCATCCCGTCGAACTCGACAGTGCCCTCCGTGGGCTCCTCGAGCCGCATCAGGAGACGGCCGAGCGTGGACTTGCCGCACCCGGACTCGCCGACGATGCCGAGCGTTTCGCCCCGGTGGAGTTCAAAGTCGACTCCGTCGACGGCCTTGACGTGTCCGACGGTCGTGCGCAGCACACCGCCCTTGATCGGGAAGTGCTTCTTCAGGCCGCTGGCCTTGAGGATGACATCACGATGAGGCATCGAGGACCTCCTGGCTGAAGTGGCAGGCTGACTGGCGTCGCGGGCCGACGTCGAGCAGCTCGGGCCGGTCGGTCCGGCAGATGTCCTGGGCCATGACGCACCGCGGGTGGAACGCGCAGCCCGGCGGGATCCGGGTGAGGCTCGGCGGGAGTCCGCCGATGGCTGAGAGTGACTGCCCCTTCTGGTCCAGGCGCGGGATCGACTCGAGCAGGCCCTTGGTGTACGGGTGCGCCGGCTGGGCGTAGATGTCGCCCACCTCAGCCCGCTCGACGATCCGGCCCGCGTACATCACCGCGATCCGGTCGGCGACGTCGGCGACGACCCCGAGGTCGTGGGTGATGAGGATCAAGCCCATGTGGAACTCTTCCTGGAGCTCCTGCAGCAGGGCCATGATCTGGGCCTGGACGGTGACGTCGAGGGCCGTGGTCGGCTCATCGGCGATGAGGACCTTCGGGTTCAGGGCGATCGCCATGGCGATCATGATCCGCTGGCGCATCCCACCGGAGAACTGGTGCGGGTAGGCCTTGACGCGCTGCCTCGCGGCGGGGATGTTGACCCGCTCCATGAGGCGCACGGCTTCCTCGTAGGCCTGGGACCGCCCCATGCCCTGGTGCTTGCGGAACATCTCGCCGATCTGCCACCCGACGGGGAAGACCGGGTTGAGGGAGCTCAGTGCGTCCTGGAAGATCATCGAGATCGCCGGGCCGCGACCCTTGCGTCGCGTCTCCTCGTCCATGGTCAGCAGGTCCTGACCCTTGTAGAGGATGCGACCCTGAGGGATCTTGGCTGGAGGCATGTCGAGGATGCCCATGATCGCCTGGGCGGTCACGGACTTGCCGGAGCCGGACTCACCGAGGATCGCCAACGTCTCCCCCTCGTCGAGGGAGAAGTCCACGCCGTTGATCGCCTTGGCCACCCCTTCACGGGTGTGGAACTCGACGTGCAGGTCGTCGACCTCGAGCAGGTGCTCTCCGGCCGTCGTGGGGGTGCTCATGTAGTCACTCACCTTGCTCTCAGCGGCTCTTCGGATCGAAGGCGTCACGCACGGCATCACCGAGCATGATGAAGGCCAGGATCGCGAGACTGAGGAAAAGGGCCGGGAAGAAGAGGATGTGCGGGTAGGACCGCAGCGGGACGAGGGCGTCGCTGATCATCACGCCCCACGAGACCGTCGGCGGGACGAGCCCGATCCCGAGGAAGGACAGTGTTGCCTCGGCCGCGATATAGGCACCGAGGTTGATCGTCGACACGACGATCGCCGGGGCCATCGCGTTGGGCAGGACGTGCCTGCGGATGATCCGCATGGGCGAGGCGCCGAGCGCCCGGGCGGCCTGGACGTAGTCATTGGGCTTGACCTGGATGACCGAGGAGCGCATCAGACGCATGAGGCTCGGCCAGCCGAAGATGACGAAGACCAGCACGACCTGCAACACCACGCCGAAGTATCCCTGCAGGGGGATGCCGAAGATGTCCTCACGCTCGCGGATGGAGGAGAGGAAGATGATCCCGGCCAGCAGCAGGGGGATGGCGAAGAAGATGTCGCCAAAGCGAGAGATCAGGGTGTCGACCCACCCACCGGCATACCCGGCGACAAGCCCCAAGAAGGAGCCCAGGAGGAGCACCCCGATCGTGGCGAGGATGCCGACGAGGATCGACGCACGCGCTCCGTAGATCGTCCGGGAGTAGATGTCGTACCCCTGGGTGTCGGTGCCGAACCAGTGCTCGCCGCTCGGGGTCTGACGGGCATTGGCCAGCTCGCTGTAGTTCTGACCGTGCGTGGCCAGGAGGGAGGGCCACACGGCCATGATGATGAAGCCGACGATCAGCACGGAGGAGACCCAGAAGAGGGGATTGCGGCGGAGCGCGCGGAAGGCGTCGGCCGACAAGGACCGGGCCTGCGTGGAGTCCGTCTCCGGCGTGGGGGTGAGGACATCACCGCGGCCCATCGGCGCCACGACGTCTTCCGATGCTGTGTCAGGTGCAGTGTGCTTGTCAGTCATTGCTGATCCTCGGGTCGAGCGCGCCGTACAGCAGGTCCACGATGAGGTTCATCATGAGGTACACGATGACCAGGACGGTGACGGCACCGACCACCGCGATCCCGTCGCGGTCACCGATCCCCTGGAAGATGTAGCCACCGACCCCGGTGATGTTGAAGATGCCCTCAGTGACGATGGCCCCACCCAGGAGGGCGCCGAAGTCGTAGCCCATGTAGGTGATCACCGGGATCATCGAGTTGCGCAGGGTGTGCACCCCGACGATCCGTCCGTTGGTCAGCCCCTTGGCCTTGGCTGTGCGCACGTAGTCGGACCGGATGTTCTCCGCGATGTTGGTACGCATCAGCCGGGCGATGTATGCCAGGGACGTCGACCCGAGGACGACCGCCGGCATGAGCAGCGCGACGATTCCCGGGCTGTCGCCGCTGGCCAGGGGCGGAAGGATCTCGAGGTTGAGGCCGAAGAAGTACTGCATGACCGTGCCGATGACGAAGACCGGGACGGAGATGACGAAGAGGGTGCTCACGAGGACGAGGTTGTCGATGAAGCCGCCCTTGCGCAGGCCGGCAAGGACACCGGCGGCGATGCCGAGGACCCCTTCGAAGATCAGGGCCATGACGGCAAGCTGGCCGGTGACGGAGAACCGGTCCGTCAGCTCCTCGGCCACGGAGTTGCCGTACTGGTTCTCACCGAGGTCCCCCTGGAGGACATTGCCCATGTACTTCACGTACTGCACGGGCAGCGGGTCGTCGAGGTTGTACTTCGCCTCGAACGCGGCGACGTAGGCGGGTGGACACGGGCGCTCACCGCACTTGCCGGCCGTGGCGTCGCCTGGCATGGCGAAGACCATGGCGTAGATCAGGAACGTCGAGAAGACGACGACGGGGATCATCTGCAGGAACCGTCGCGCGATGTACTTGCCCACGTTCCACCTCCTTGTCGATCAACGCGTGCCCCTTGGCGGGGCGCGGGAGACACTAGTTCATCTGTGGTGACCGGGACGGGATCTTCCGTCCGGTCGGCACGCCACCGGCCGGCCCCGCTGGGGTGGCCGGCCGGTGGCGTCGAGTCAGCTCAGGATCACGCTCACTGCTTGACCGTCATGGAGGCGAAGTCCGGGACACCGAACGGCGTCACCTTGACGTCGTCGACGTTCTCGGACCAGCCGATGATCGCCTTGCCGTACCACAGCGGGATGGTCGTGAACTCCTTGGCGATGAGTCCCTCGGCCTCCTGGTAGAGCTTGTTCGCCTTCTCCGGCGTGTCGGCCGCGCCGGCCTCACGCATCTTCTTCTGGAAGGCCTTGTTGTCGTAGTCGTAGTAGTTCGACCCGGCGTTCTTGCCGTAGATCGG
>JBQGNO010000019.1:0-26851 GCA_052087725.1 Janibacter sp.
GGGGCTCAGCTCGTTCTCCCGCTGCTTCGGGGCCGGATTACCGTCGGCGAGCCCCTCGAGCAGGGTGCGCAGCGCACGGTGCCCGGGCAGACTGCCGCTCGTGCCCTCGAGCTCCGTGGGGGTGAAGGTCGTCACCCAGGTGGCAGTGCGTCGGGCCCGGGTCGCCGCGAGAAGGACGAGCTGCTCCCCCGCCGGCCCGCTCAGGTCGCCCAGACGGTGGATGACCCGCCCCTGCGGGGTCCGACCGAAGCCGACCGAGACGATGACCCGATCGCGCTGCTCGCGCTGCCAGCGCTCGGCGGGCTTGATCAGGAGCCGCTCCGGGAGCGCACTTGCGGCCTGGGCCAGCTCGGGATCCCCCTCGAGGAGCTCGGCAACGGCCTCCGTCAGCCGCTCGGCGTGCCGGTGCCCGAAGGTGACGACCCCGAGGGAGCGGCGTGGGTGGTGAGTCAGGTGCTCGCGGACCAGGTCGATGACGGCGGCCACCTCGTCCCGCGTGCTCTCGACGAGACCGGTGCGCTCGTCGAGGATGCCCAGCCCCTCGACCCGGACGAGACGCACGCTCTCGCGGGGGCCCGGCGCCGGCGGGTGGACGACCTCGCCCGCGGCGGAGCCGGCGAAGAGCGAGGGGACGCTCGGGCGGGGAAAGGCGCTGTCGCGCAAGGCTTCCGTGGGCAGGACCTGCGCGGCGCGGTCCGCCAGGGACTCCTTCGGTGCGGTGGGCGCGGACACTCCGGCGTCGGCGGTCCACGTGTGCGGCGGCAGCTGGCTACGGTCGCCGATGACGAGCAGCTGGGTGCCCCGAGCGATCCCCGAGAAGGTGCGCGCGAGGGTGGACCTCGAGGCATCGTCGACGATCACGAGGTCGAAGCGCTCCCGCGGGGGGAGCACCTGCCCGACGACGAAGGGGGACATGGCCCAGGCGGGCGCCGCTGCCCGCATCAGGCCTCCCCAGCGGTCGACGACCTCGCTCCACGCCGGACGGGAGCGCCGGCCCTCGTCGGCGGCGGCGATCTCCCGGGCCACGGAGCGCATGCGTCGGCCCACCCCGCGGAAGTGCTCACGCTGGCGCATGGCGATGCGGGCAGCGTTGGCGCCCAAGCTCGCCCGATCGGCCTCGACGAAGGTGTGCAGGGCCTCGTCGAGGTGATCGCCGGTGACCGCGCCGTACCGCTCGTCCTGGCTCGCCTCGGCGAGGAAGGAGGTCCACCACACGAAGCGGACCTCGTCGGCGACCGCGCCCGGCTCCACGTGGCGACCGGCGAGGTCGTCGAGGAGGTCGCCGAGTCCGCGTGAGCGGAGGTCGTCGAGGTCGTCGATGACGTCGGGGACGGACCGTGCGCCCGACTCGTCCTTGGCCAGCTCGTCCAGCCGGACGGCGAGCTCGTCCCACGCGAGGCCGAGCAGGCCGTCGCCGGTCGGGGTGTCGGGCAGGACCGCGCCGACGTGGGTGAGGTCGGCGTAGACGCGCTCGTAGGCGGAGTGGGCACGGTCGATGTCCGTGGGGATCCGGGGACGGCCGCCCCCGCCGGTCAGACGTGACCAGCTGCGCCGCTGGCGGTGGGCCAGCTCGAGCGCGGCGTGCAGGTCGGCCGGGGGGCGTCCGGGCCGCATCAGTCGACTCGCCTGGGAGCGCAGCCGTCGGCGCTCGAAGAGTCCGAGCGACTCCCCGTCGGAGGTCACCGCCCCGGTCGGGCTCGTCGCCGCGAGCAAGGGGTCGAGCGGGGTGTCGAAGACCTCGGGGCGGAAGATCTCGAGCGTGTCGCGGATCTCCTCGATCCCGGCGAGGAAGCGGCCGTGGTCCGCGGGACACGCGGCGCGGGGCTCGGCGATGTCGGCGAAGACCTCGCGGATGGTCGTCGTGAGGCGAGCGAGGCTCCCTTCGCTCCCGCGGAGCCGCCCGAGGGCGGCCATGACGTCGTCGACGTCGTGCTGGCCGCGCAAGCGGGCACCGGCCCACGGTTGGTCGCTGCGGCTGGGTCGCCAGGCACGGCGGGTCGCGACGCCGGTGAGCTGCGCGACGAGGGCGTCCCTCCCGTCGGCGTCGAGGGAGGCCAGGACCGGGCCGGTGAGGCGCACCCGCGAGCGCGGCGCCGGCCGGCGGTTGCCCAGACCGACGATGGCGTCGTGCGCGTCCGCGATCGAGACCCCCCACGGGGCGCGTGCGGTGTGCATGGCCTCGGTGTGCCCCTCGAGGAGACGGGCGGCCTCGGCAGCCCGCCGACCGGGGGCGGCGAAGGACCGCTCGTCCTCCGGGGGCCGGGCGGGCCAGCGGCCGACGACCACCGCGGGGTCGACCTCGGCGGCCGGGTCGACGACGTGGACCATCAGGTCGGACAGCCCGGCGTGCTCGAGCTCGTCGCGCACCCCCTCGATGGCAGCCTGCTTCTCGGTGAGGAGGAGGACGCTGCGGCCCCGAGCCGTCGTCGTGGCGATGGTGGCGGCCGCGAGACGGGCGGCCCCGGTACCGGGAGGTGCGTCGACGAAGAGGCTCTCGCCCGCGGCGACGCGGTCGAGGACGCCCTGCTGGTCGGCGGTGACGTCCATGACGGCGGCGTCGGCGGTGCTCTCGATGCCGTCGCGCGGCTCGACCGGCTTGCCCGTGAGGAGGGCGCGCATCGCGACCGTCTCGGTGAGCGCCTGGGGCACCGCGAGCGCGGCGAGGTCCTCGAGAGCCTCCGCCTTGCCGTAGGGGAGGGAGGCGACGACGATCCGCGACGTGATGTGCAGGCCCGGGAGGTCGGCGCACTCGCTCGTGATCGCCTCGTAGACCGGTGTCGGGTTGAAGCCGGGGCCGTCGCTGCGACCGAGCTCGACGAGTGCCTGCCCGTCGAGATCGAGGTGCAGCGCCCGCCGGAGGTAGGTCAGGAGGGCGGGGTTGACCTCGACGCGGTCGGCGAGGTCGAGGGCGAAGTCCGGCCCCGGGCGCAGCCGGCGCAGGGTGGCCCGGCGCAGCAGGATCGGCGCGATGGGCCGCTCGTCCTCCCCCGGCACGTCCCAGGAGGCCGCGCCCATCGCGAGGAAGCAGGTGTGGACACCATGCTCCTCCTCGATCCGGTCGACGTGCTCCGCGAGCCTGCCGGCGTGCCGCTGGGCGCGCAGCAGCGCACCGGGCTCGCGGACGAGGTCGGACAGGCGGGCGTCGCGGCCGGACAGGAGCATCGCGACGCCACCGGGGTGGGCGTTGGTCAGGTCGACGATGTTGGGATCGCGGGCGGGCCAGATCAGCGTGTTGGGTCCACCGAGCTCCATCAGCTCCCGGGTCAGTGCCTTCACTGCGGCCGGGACCGGTGCTGGGGTCGTCGGCGGCTCGGTCACGGCGCCAACGCTAACAACGACGAGCCCTCCCGAGCGGGACCAGCAGGCCGACGAGCACGGACGTGCCTCCGGCGAGCAGGGCGAGGGCCGGGTACCCCCACCCACCCACGACCACTCCGGCGAGCGCTCCGCCGCCACCACCGGCCAGTCCCATCGCGACATCGCAGAGCCCCTGCGCGGCGGGCCTCTGGCGCAGGGGGATGGCCCCCGTCAGCAGGGTGGAGCCCGCGATGAGGGTGCACGACCACCCCAGGCCGAGGAGGATCAGCGCCAGGGTCAGCGCGGTCGAGCTGCCCTCGGACGTCGAGGCCGCGAGGACGCTCGCCGTGAGCAGGATCACCGACCCCGCGACGATGATCGTGCGCCCGCCCCAGCGGTCGACGGCCCACCCCGTGACCGGGGAGAAGGCGTACATCCCCACGACGTGCAGCGAGATCACCAGCCCGATCACGTCGAGACCGGCCTGCCCGTGCCGCATGTGCAGCGGCGTCATGATCATCACCGAGATCATGACGGTGTGGCCCAGGGCCATGGCGAGCACCCCGGTCGTCGCGTCGCGGTGGGCCCGGATGGCAGCCCACCCGCTCATGGCCAGCGGATGCGCCTGACCCGGCTCGAGGTGCTCGGCCTGCAGCGCCCGCGCGGTGAGCAGCGGGTCCGGACGAAGGGCGGTGCCCAGGACGAGCGCCGCGAGCGCCACCCCGACGAGGGACAGGACATAGGGGCCGACGAGAACCGGCAGGTGCAGCAGCTGCGCCACCCACCGGCCGGGCCCGGTGAGGTTGGGCCCCACGACGGCGCCGATCGTCGTGGCCCAGACGACGATCGACAGGTGTCGGCCACGGTGGGCCTCGTCGGCCAGGTCGGTCGCGGCGAACCGCGCCTGCGAGTTGGACGCGGTCGCCCCGCCGAAGAGCAGGAAACCCACGAGCAGCAGCGCGAAGGACCCGGCGACCGCGGCCGTGACGATCAGCAGCCCTCCAGTGAGGGCCATCCCGTATCCCACGACGAGGCCGGGACGCCTCCCCTTCGCCGCCATGATGCGCGCGAGGACGACCGCCGACAGCGCGCCGCCGAGGGTCTGCGCGGTCCCGCCGAGCCCGGCCCAGGCCTCGCTGCCGGAGACGTCCGCCGCCAGGAGGGCGCCCACGGCGGCTCCCGCGCTCACGCCCACTCCCCCGAGGACCTGCGACCCGGCCAGCGTCGCCACGGTCCGGCGCTGCGTCATGGCGGTGGTGGTCACCGAAGGGAGTATGACGCGTACCCTGTCCGTTGGCGTCTCGGCGCCGGGCCCCCGTAGCTCAGGGGAAGAGCACTTCTCTCCTAAAGAAGGTGTCGCTGGTTCGAATCCAGCCGGGGGCGCCCACTGTCATCGACGTGCTCTGGGGCCACCGGACGCCTGCGGACGCGCCGCACGAACCGCCAGGTCGCCGGACGCAGCAGGAGCACGACTGCCCCGAGCGCCGCCGCGAGGTGGGCCATCCGAGCACCGGCGATGAGCCACTCGAGCCCACCCCACCCGCGGAGAGTGGCGCCAACCTCCGCCCCGGACGCGATCCAGATCATCGGTCCGACGAGCAGCGAGGCGCTGCCGAGACCACCGATGCCGATGGTCAGCACCCACAGAGCCCATCGGCGTCCGCGCAGCAGCTGCCACACCACCCCTCCGACGAGCCCGTACAGCACCAGGCGCGGCAGGAAGCCGCACCAGGAGCCCAGCCGCGGCCACCACCGTGGGCGGTGGTGCATCGGTGCGGTGGAGGTCGGCCGGCGGGCGAAGGGATGAGGCCATGGCGACCACTTTCCGACCGGCACGTCGAGGTGCGCGTCCCCCCACGGAGCCACATCCGCGTCACTCCGGCGAGTGACCCGGGGCCCATTACCAGAGAGCCCCGACGCGAAGCACACCGAGCCAGCCGGTAAACTAGGATCCCGTCCCCGGATCATCTCGAGAGGCCCTCGTGACCCTGCTGCTGCTCGCCCACTTCGTGGCAGCAGCAGTCGCGCCCGGTCTGGCCAAGCTGATCCACCGGCGATCATTCCTCGTCCTGGCCCTCGTCCCGGGCGCCACCTTCGCCTGGCTCCTCGCGCAGACCTCGCTCGTGACCAGCGGTGAGGTCATCACCGAGAACGTCGAGTGGGTCCCCACGCTCGAGATGGACTTCACCCTCCAGCTCGGGACGCTCCAGTGGCTGCTCGGCCTCCTCGTGAGCGGCGTCGGCGCCCTCGCCCTGCTCTACTGCACCTGGTACTTCAAGCACGACGACCCCAGCCTGTGGCGCTTCACCGGGGTCTTCACCGCCTTCGCCGGCGCGATGTTCGGTCTCGTCGTCGCCGACAACCTGCTGGCCCTGTACATCTTCTGGGAGCTGACGACGGTCTTCTCCTACACCCTCATCGGGCACAACCCGGTGCGCTCGGCCAACCGTCGTTCGGCCACCCAGGCCCTGCTCGTGACGACCTTCGGCGGTCTGGCGATGCTCGTCGGCACGGTGATCCTCGGCGAGACCTCGAGCTACACGATCAGCGAGATGCTCGCCCACCCTCCGCCCGCGGGCGCCCTGACGACCATCGCGGTCACCCTCGTCCTCCTCGGCGCCCTGACGAAGTCGGCCCAGATCCCCTTCCACTTCTGGCTCCCCGGCGCCATGGCCGCCCCGACCCCGGTCAGCGCGTACCTCCACGCCGCGTCGATGGTCAAGGCCGGCATCTACCTCATCCTGCTGCTCGCCCCGGCCTTCGCGACGACCCCGGGCTGGCGGCCGCTCACCATCGGGCTGGGCATCGGCACGATGATCCTCGGCGGCTGGCGGGCGCTGCGCCAGGACGACATCAAGCTGCTCCTCGCCTTCGGCACCGTCAGCCAGCTCGGCATGATGACCGCCCTCGCCGGCGTGGGCAGCAAGGCCGCCGCGATGGCCACCCTCGCGCTGGTGATGTCGCACGCCCTCTTCAAGTCCACCCTCTTCTTCACCGTCGGCATCATCGACAAGGGGACCGGCACCCGCGACCTGACCCAGCTGCACGGCCTCGGCCGGCGCATGCCGCTGCTCGCCGCCGCGGCCACGATCGCCGCCGCCTCGATGGCCGGGGTCCCGCCGCTCGTCGGCTTCGTCGCCAAGGAGTCCGCGCTCGCCGCGGCCGTCGAGTCGCTGCACGCCCCGCTCGGCACGGCCGGCGGGCTCTTCCTCGTCATCGGCCTGGGCCTCGGGTCGACCCTCACCGCGGCCTACTCCATCCGCTTCGTCTGGGGCGCCTTCGTCACCAAGAAGACGACCGGCGGGTCGCCGAGCCCCACCCCCTTCGCCGCCCCGAAGCCGCTGCTCATCGCGCCCGTCGTCCTCGCCGCGGTGACCCTCGTCGAGGGCTTCCTCGGTGGCCCACTCACCGAGAGCTTCGCCCCCTACGCCTCGACCCTGCCGGGACCGGCCCCCGAGGACCTCGCGCTGTGGCACGGGTTCACGCCGGCGCTCGGGCTCTCTGCGCTGGCCATCGGCGGGGGCGCCATCCTCTTCTGGTGGCGGGTCCCTGTCGCGCGCTTGCAGGCAGCCGTGCCCCCGATGGTCAACGCCGAACGCGTCTACCAGCGCTTCATGCGCGCCCTCGACCGCTTCGCCGTCGAGGTCACCGCACTCTCCCAGGGCGGCTCGCTGCCGACCTACCTCAGCACGATCTTCCTCGTCGTCATCCTCCTGCCGGGAGCCGTCGCCGCGAGCGCGCTGCCCGGCAGCAGCGTGCGCCTCTGGGACATGCCGAGCCAGGCCGCCGTCGGGCTCTTCGTCATCGCCGCGGCCATCCTCGCCGTGCGCGGCCGCAACCGCCTGCAGTCGGTGATGTTCGTCGGGCTGACCGGCTACGGCCTCGCTCTGCTCTTCCACATGCACGGCGCCCCGGACCTCGCACTGACCCAGATCCTCGTCGAGACCTTCTCCCTCGTCCTCTTCGTCCTCGTGCTGCGCAAGTTCCCGCTGGACTTCCGCCGGCGTCCGCTCAGCCGCAGCCGCTACTGGCGCCTCGCGATCGCCGGCGGCATCGGCTTCGCCGTGACGGCCCTGACGGTCGTCGCCGCCAATGCCCGCCGTGAGGCCCCGATCTCGACCGCCTTCCCCAAGGAGGCCTACGACTTCGGGCACGGTCGCAATGTCGTCAACGTGACCCTCGTCGACATCCGCGCCTGGGACACCCTCGGGGAGATCAGCGTCCTCCTCGCCGCGGCGACCGGCATCGCCAGCCTGATCTTCCTGCGCACCCAGGAGGTCGAGCGCTCCTGGACCCGTCGCGAGAGCCACGACGACAAGATCACCTCGTCGCTGCCCAAGGAGCGCCGCTCGGTCATCCTCGAGACCGCCACCCGGCTGGTCTTCCACGTGATGATCGCCCTGTCGCTCTACCTGCTCTTCGCCGGCCACAACCAGCCCGGCGGTGGCTTCGCCGCCGGCCTGGCGCTCGGTCTGGCGCTGCTCGCGCGCTACCTGGCCGGCGGCGCCCACGAGCTCGACCGCGCCGCCCCGGTCAGCGCTGGTGCGATCCTCGGCGCCGGGCTCGTCGTCTCGGTCGCCTCCGCGCTCGCCCCGCTGGCCTTCGGCGGCAGCGTGCTCCAGTCCGCGGCCTTCGACTTCCACCTCCCGATCTGGGGCGATGTGCACCTCGTGACCGCCCTCTTCTTCGACGTGGGGGTCTATCTCATCGTCATCGGCCTGGCCCTCGACGTCGTCCGCTCCCTCGGAGCCGGGATCGACAAGCACACCGACGAGGACCGGATCGCCGCATGAGCAACGCCATCTCCCCGAGCCTCACGCTGGTCATCGTCGCGGGCTTCCTCGTCTCGACCGGGGTCTACCTGCTCCTCGAGCGCGCCCTGACCCGGGTGCTCCTCGGCATCGTCCTCGCGAGCAACGGCGTCGCCACGATCTACCTCGTCGTCTCCGGCCCGGCGAAGGGGGCGGCCATCGTCGGCGCCCGCCCTGCCTCGGCCATGAGCGACCCGCTGCCCCAGGCCATGGTCCTCACGGCCATCGTCATCGCCCTCGCCTCGGTCGCCTTCGTCCTCTCCCTCGCCTACCGCCAGTGGCGGATCACCGGCAGCGACGATGTGCCCGACGATGCCGAGGACGAGCTGATCAAGCGGCTCGCCGAGCGCGACGAGACCTCGCGCACCTACGACCCGGACACCCAGTCCACGACCGAGGCCGAAGAGGAGGACGCCACCGCATGACCTACGCCAATGTCCTCCCCCTTCCCGTCCTCCTGCCGCTGCTCGGCGCGGCCCTGACCCTCGTCGCCCGTCGGAACCAGCGGGTCCAGGTCGCAGTCAGCCTCGTCGTGCTCACCGCCGGCCTCGCAGCCGCCGTGTTCCTCATGTGGCGCACCCACCTCGACGGCCCGATCGTGCTGTGGCTCGGGGCGTGGAGCGAACCCCTCGGCATCGCCCTCGTCGCCGACCGCCTCTCGGCGCTGATGTTGCTCGTGAGCAGCTTCGTCATACTCTTCGTCCTCGTCTTCGCCATCGGGCAGGGAGTCGCCGACGGCGATGAGGACTCGCCCCTCGCGATCTACTTCCCCACCTACCTCGTCCTCTCGGCCGGGGTGTCCAATGCCTTCCTCGCCGGCGACCTGTTCAACCTCTTCGTCAGCTTCGAGATGCTCCTCTTCGCCTCCTTCGTGCTGCTGACGCTCGGGGGGAGCGGCACGCGGATCCGGGCGGGGACGACCTATGTCATCGTCTCGATGGTCTCCTCCTTCCTCTTCCTCGTCGCGGTGGCCGCCGTGTACGCGGCGGCCGGGACGGTCAACCTGGCGCAGCTCTCGCTTCGCCTGCCGGAGATCGACTCGACGGTCGCGCTGGCGCTGCAGCTGATGCTGCTCACGGTCTTCGGGATCAAGGCCGCGGTCTTCCCCATGTCCGCCTGGCTCCCGGACAGCTACCCCTCCGCGCCGGTGCCGGTCAGTGCCGTCTTCGCCGGGCTGCTGACCAAGGTCGGCGTCTACGCGATCATCCGCACGCAGTTCCTGCTCTTCCCCGACTCCGCCCTGCAGAACCTCATCATGGGCGCCGGCCTGCTGACGATGATCGTCGGCATCCTCGGCGCCGTGGCCCAGCCGGGCATCAAGCGGATGCTCTCCTTCACCCTCGTCAGCCACATCGGCTACATGCTCTTCGGCATCGGCCTGGCGACCGAGGCGGGGCTGTCCGCGGCGGTCTTCTACATCGCCCACCACATCACCGTGCAGACCGCGCTCTTCCTCATCACCGGCCTCATCGAGCGCGCCGGCGGGTCGACGGTCATCGACCGTCTCGGCGGACTCGCCGCCGGCGCACCCGTGCTCGCCTTCCTCTTCTTCGTGCCCGCGATGAACCTCGCCGGCATCCCGCCCTTCTCCGGCTTCGTCGGCAAGGTCGGACTGATCCAGGCAGGCGTCGAGGAGGGCGGGATGATGGCCTGGGCCCTCGTCGTCGGCTCGGTCGTCACCTCGCTGCTCACCCTCTATGCCATCGCCAAGACGTGGAGCTATGCCTTCTGGCGTCCCCGCGCCACCGAGGAGCACCAGACCTTCGACTTCCCGGCACTCACCCCCTCCTGGGGCCGGCTCAGCGATGCCATCGGCGCCACCGTCGCGTCCCAGCGTCCGTCCACGCCGATCCTGCCGCCGACCACGCCGGTCCCGGTCCGAAGGGGGATGCCTCCGGCGATGTTCGCCGGCGCCACCGCCGTCGTGGCCTTCAGCATCGGCCTGTCCGTCTTCGCCGGGCCGCTCTTCACCTACTCCGACGCCGCGGCCAAGCAGATGATCAGCCAGGACTCCTACGTCAAGGCGGTCCTGCCGGAGGAGGCGCCGTGAACGCCCGGCCGATCCGGCAGCGCATCTCGTCGCGCGCACGCGGCGGGTGGCAGCCACGAGCGATCATCGCCCTGGCGGTGGTGTGGGTGCTCCTGTGGGACAAGGTGACGCTCGGCAATGTCGTCAACGGCCTGATCGTCGGCGCCGTGGTGACCCAGATCTTCCCGCTCCCCTCGATCCAATACTTCGGGCGCATCCATCCGTGGCGTCTCCTCGTGCTGCTGGCACACTTCTTCGCCGACCTCGTGAGCGCAGCGATCCAGATCAGCGTCGCCACGCTCGACCGGCAGCCGGCGCGGGGCGGATCGATCGTCGAGGTCCAGCTGCGCACGCACTCGGAGTTCTACATGACGATCGTCGGCACGCTGATATCGCTCGTCCCGGGCTCCTTCGTCGTCGAGGCCCGCCGCACCGCCAACGTCCTCTACGTGCACGGCTTCCACGTCACCTCGCCGGAGGGGCTCGCGGAGCTGCGGCAGGATGTGCTCGACGTCGAGCGCCACGTCGTCCGTGCCCTCGGCAGTGACGAAGAGATCGCGCTGGTCACCGAGCACCAGGAGGCCCCGTGAGCATCATCCTCAACATCGCCCTAGCGCTGCTCTTCGCCGCGATCGGCCTGACCCTGGTGCGGGTGGCCCTCGGGCCGACGAACCTCGACCGGGCCCTGTGCCTCGACGTGGTCATCGTCATCATCACCGGCATCCTCGCCACGCAGATCGTGCGCAGCGAGGACGCCGCATCGCTGCCGATCCTCGTCGTCTTCAGCCTCACCGGTTTCGTCGGCTCCGTCTCGGTCGCCCGATTCATGGGACGCCGCGAGGAGGACCCCCAATGAGCTGGACCGACATCTTCGACATCGCCGGAGCGATCTTCCTCATGCTCGGCGCCAGCCTCGCCTTCATCGGGGCGGTCGGGCTGGTGCGCCTGCCGGACCTCTTCGCCCGGATGCACGCCGCGACCAAGCCGCAGACCCTGGGTCTGCTGCTCATCCTCATCGGCTTGGCCCTGTCGGAGCGCACCTGGAGCTCGGTCGCGACACTGCTCATCGTCATGGGCGCCCAGGCGCTCACCGCGCCCGTCTCCGCCCACATGCTCGGCCGCTCCGGCTATCGGGCCGGGGTGGGCGAGGGCGACCTGCTCCATCACGACGAGCTCGGCGAGGCCTACCGCCGGATGCAGCAGTAGGTCCCCCGAGACACACGAAGGGGGCGAAGGGGAGATCCCCTTCGCCCCCTTCGGCGTGGATCAGACCCGGCCGTAACCGGAGACGCCGTCGAAGACCGGACGGATCGAGACGGACTTGCCGCTGCTCGGCGCATCGATCATCTGGCCGTTCCCGAGGTAGATGCCCACGTGGTACGACGGCGAGCCGAAGAACACGAGGTCACCGGGCTGGGGGTTGGAGACCGGGGTGGCCGCCGCCTGCTGCGCGGTCGTCACGCGCGGGAGGGACTTGCCCGCCTTGGCGAAGACGTACTGGGTGAAACCCGAGCAGTCGAAGCCGGCCGGGCTGGAGCCGCCGAAGACGTAGGGCGTGCCGATGTACTGCTTGGCGATGGAGATGACATCGCTGGAGCCGCTCGAGCTGGGGGCCGGCGAGGACTTCGGGGTGGCGGCCGCAGTGCTGGAGCTGCTGGAGCTGCTGGAGCTGCTGCCGGCGCTCGGCGCCTGGCGCTCCTGGCTGCGGCTCGGCGCGGACTCGGTCCGCTCCGGGGTGCTCTCCTGCTCCGGGGCGCTCTGCTGCTCGGCCTGCTCCTGCTCGGCCTGCTCGGTCTGTGCCTGCTCGGCCTGCTCCGCCTGGCGCTCCTCGCGCTCGGCAGCGGCGGCGGCGCGCTCCCGACGCTCCTCGGCAGCGGCGGCGCGCTCGGCGGCCCGCTCCTCGCGCATACGCAGCTGGTAGGGGGTTGGGCCGGTCGGCTTGGCGACGGGCTCGACGTCGATCGTGCCGAAGGAGGAGGTCGACGTGGTGCTCGACCCGGCAGCCTTCGGTGCGGTGACGGCGATGGTGGCGGGGGCCGCGGCCTGGGGGGCGCTGGCGGTCTGCTTCGCCGGGGCGGTGTCCGCGTCATCGGCTGTGGCGGCCTGCGCGGGGATGGCGATGGCGGCGACGAGGCCGCCGGAGGCGGCCAGGACGGCCGAGCCCTTGGCCAGCGGCGTCCCGGCCTGGGTGACGATCTGACCGATCTCGGAGACCGGGTTGTAGCGACCGGGGGCGCGGTGGCGCCCAGTGGTGTGAGACACGATGTCTACCTCTCCCGCCTACGAGGTCAGCTGTCGGGTTCGGGCCAGAGGTGCGGCCCGGTCCTGTGGCTCCGAGTCGACCTGGCGACTCGCGTGCCTCAGGACTTCACCCCAAGGAACATCCGCGATGCCCCGTGTGTGGGTCCCCCGTTCCTGCCAAACGGTGTTCGTTCCGTGCCCATCAGGTGCGGTGGCAGGACTAGACGCCGCGTGACGGGTCCGCCCAGGGGAGGCAGACGACCCGAACCGTACCTTCAGATCACGGATATGTCACACCGAGGTCACGGCAGGTCACGGGGCGATGGACTCGACGAAGACGTGGTCGGCGACATCGTGGGGCAGGGACACCGCATCGGAGGGGTCGGCCCCGCTGCGCACGACGACGATCCGGTCCTCGTCGGCGCTGACCTTGACGACCTCACCGGGACGCAGCCGGGCCTCGGTGAGCAGCGTCAGCGCATCGTGGTCGACCTGCGCGGGCTCACCGATACGGCGGACCCGGAAGTCTCCGCGCAGCTCGCTCTCGACGACCTCGCTCAGGCTGTAGAGCCCCTCGAGGTAGTCGCTGCTGAGGACCTCACCGGACAGCAGCTCGTCGAGGCCGGGGATCGGCGTGCCATAGGGCGACTCGCGGTGGTCGGGCAGGATCGCGAGGATCTTGCGCTCGACCCGCTCGCTCATCACGTGCTCCCACCGGCAGGCCTCCTCGTGGACGTGCTCCCACTCGAGGCCGACGACGTCGACGAGCAGACGCTCGGCGAGACGGTGCTTGCGCATGACGCGCGTGGCCAGACGCTGCCCCTCCTCGGACAGGACGAGCTGGCGGTCCGGGCCGAGGCTGACGAGCCCGTCCCGCTCCATCCGGGCGATGGTCTGCGAGACGGTGGGGCCGGAGTGACCGAGCCGCTCCGCGATCCGGGCGCGCATGGGAGGGATCCCCTCCTCCTCGAGCTCGAAGATCGTGCGGAGGTACATCTCGGTGGTGTCGATGAGGTCCTTCACGCTCCCCATCATGCCTTGCGTGTCCAGCCTCAGGACGCCCGCGGTGCGCCTCCATCGCGCTCCCTGTCGGCCCGGGCGATCCACACGCTCGTCCACGCCAGCCCTCCCAGACCGAGGACCCCGAGGGTGAGCGCGGCCGCAGGCAGCGACACGAGCGCCGTGACGGCGCTCAGCCCCAGGGATCCGCCGGCATTGCCGGCCTCCCCCATGAGCCGCCAGGCCCCGAGGAACTGGGCCCGGTCGTGCTGCGGGGCGGCGTCGGCTCCGAGGGTCATGACGATCCCCGAGCCGAGACCATTGCCCAGGGACATCAGCAGGGCCACGGCGAGCAGCGTCCCCTTCGTCTCCGCGAGGGGCAGCAGGAGGAAGGACAGGGAGATCACCGACAGCAGGGCGGTGACCACCCAGACCCGGCCGAGCCGGTCCATGACCCAGCCACCCGGGTAGACGAAGAGGAGCTCGGCGGCACCCGCCACGGCGAAGATCTGCGAGGAGTCCACTCCGCCGAGCCCGATGTGCACCGCCCACAGCGGCAGGATCACCAGCCGGGAGGTGCGCAGCGCCGAGATGATCGTCACCCCGATCCCCTGGGTCAGCAGCAGGCGGGCGTAGCGACGGACCACGCGCAGGACGGCCGAGCGCGGCTCCGCGGCCCGGGCCCGCTCGTGCTCCCGGGTGAGGTCGGGGCTCGCCAGCACGGTCACGAGCGAGGCGAAGGCGAGCGCCACCGCCACCGCGTAGGCCCCCTGCAGCCCCATCGGCGCGATGGCGAGGGAGCCGATGGCCGGGCCGAGGAGCAGGCCGGTACGCATCGACCCACCGAGCAGGGACATCCCGCGGGCGAGCAGGTGGGAGGGCAGCACATCGATCATGAAGCCCTGCCGTGCGAGGAAGAAGGCGCTCGAGGCGAATCCGCTGAGGAGCAGCGCGACGCCCATGAGCCACAACGAGGGCGCCCAGCCCGCAATGGAGAAGGCGATGATGTCTAGGACGGCCGCCCGCCACAGTGTGGCCCGCTCCCCGATCCGGGCGACGAGGGCCCCGGCGGGCAGCACCCCGATCAGCTGGCCGACGCCGGTCAGGGCCACGACGAAGGCGGCCATGCCGAGGCTCGCCCCGAGCTCGTCGGCCCGCAGTGCCGCGATCGGCACCACCGCACCGGTGGCCGCGGCCGTGAGGAGCGTGGGGCCGAAGGCGGGGACCGCGATGCGCCGCCAGGCGAAGCCCTCCCCTGCCGTCACCCGGCCCTCACCTGCGGCACCTGTGCTCCCTTCGCGTGCGGTCGATAGGTTGGAGTGGTGCAGACCACAACCGAGCCCACGATCGTGTCCCATCGTCATGCCGGTCCACCCGACTGCGGCAACGGCGGGTGGGTCTGCGGCCTGCTCAGCGAGCGGCTCGAGGACCTCGTGCCCGCCGAGGGTGACCTGACGTCGGCGACGGTACGCCTCACCTCCCCCACCCCGCTCGACCGTCCGCTGCGCTGGGAGGTCGACGGCTCGGTCGCCGAGCCCGCCGAGATCGCGGTGCACCTCCTCGACGACGAGACGCTGCTCGGCACCGTGCGTCGCTCCGAGGACCCGGGGATGGAGATCCCCGCGCCGGTGAGCCTCGACGAGGCGCGTGCTGCTGCCGCCGGCTTCGACCCGGCCGGCCACCCCTTCCCGCGGTGCTTCGTCTGCGGACCCGAGGCCGAAGGGGGTCTGCACGTCTACGCCGGTCCCGTCACCGACCGCGAGGACCTGCTCGCCTCCCCCGTGACGATCGCCGAGGAGGGGATGCCGCCGGTGCTCGCGGCGCTCGACTGCCCCGGTGCCTTCGCCCTCGGCCTCGGTCGGGGTGACGAGGCACTGCTGCTCGGCACCTTCGTCTCGACGATCCACGCGGACGTCCCCGTCGGACGGGAGCTCGTCGTCACGGCCTGGGAGATCGGTCGGGACGGCCGCAAGCGCTGGTCGGGGACCGCCATCCACGACGGGGACCGGCTGCTCGCGAGCGCCCTCGCGACGTGGATCGCCGTCGACCGCGACACCATCCCCGGCACCGCGCCCGCGGCCGGCTGAGTCCCCCTTCGTCGATCCGAGGAGTCCCATGACCCGCCCGCTCGCCCTCGTCACCGGAGCCAGCTCCGGCATCGGCGCCGCCACCGCCCGGGCCCTCGCCGCCGCCGGGCACGAGGTCGTCTGCGCCGCCCGCCGCACCGACCGGGTGGACGCCCTCGCTGCCGAGATCGACGGGCGCGCCGTCACCTGCGACATCACCGACGCCGACTCGGTCGCGGCCCTGGCCGCGCAGATCGGCGACCGGCTGGCCGTGCTGGTGAACAACGCGGGCGGCGCCTTCGGCCAGGACCCGGTCGCCACCAGCGACATCGAGGACTGGCGGGCGATGTACGAGGTCAACGTCCTCGGTCCCCTGCGCGTGACGCAGGCGCTGCTCCCGGCACTCGTCGCCGCGGAAGGCGTCATCGTCAACGTCGGCTCGACCGCCGGCCGGATCTCCTACGAGGGCGGCGCGGGGTACACCGCCGCCAAGCACGGCCTCGCGACGATGACCGAGACGATGCGCCTGGAGCTGGTCGACCAGCCGGTGCGGATCACCGAGATCGCGCCGGGGATGGTCCGGACGGAGGGTTTCTCACTGACCCGCTTCAAGGGAGATGCCGAGCGTGCCGAGCGGGTCTACGCCGGCGTCGCCGAGCCGCTCGTGGCCGACGACGTCGCCGGGGCCATCACCTGGATGGCCACCCGTCCGCCGCACGTCAACGTCGACCTGCTCGTGATCAAGCCGCGCGCGCAGGCCGCCGCCCACAAGGTCCACCGGGAGTAGGAGCACCACCATGCAGCTGACCGCACCAAGCACCCCCGAGTCCGTCTTCACCTATGCCGCACCGAAGCTGAAGTTCGGCCCCGGCGCCATCGACGAGATCGGCCACGACATCGCCGCCCTCGGGGCCCGCAGCGCCCTCGTGGTCACCGATCCGCAGCTTGTGGCCACCGGCCACCCCGAGCGGGTCGCCGCCGTGCTGCGCGCGGCGGGCCTGACCGCCCAGATCCACGACTCGGCCGCCGTCGAGCCGAGCAATGCGTCGCTCACCGTGGCCGTGGACCGGGCGAAGGGGGCCCCGCCCGTCGACGCGGTCGTCGCCGTCGGTGGTGGGTCGAGCATCGACACCGCCAAGGCGATCTCGCTGCTGCTGACCAACCCCGGCGAGCTCATGGACTACGTCAACGCGCCCGTCGGCGCGGGCCACGCCCCGATCAACCCGGTGCTCCCGGTCATCGCGGTCCCGACGACGACCGGGACGGGCAGCGAGTCGACGACCATCTGCGTGCTCGACGTCCTCGAGGCGAAGGTCAAGACCGGCATCAGCCACGAGCGGCTGCGCCCGGTGATGGCCGTCATCGCCCCCGAGCTGACCGCGACCCAGCCGCCCGGCGTCACGGCCTCCGCCGGCATGGACATCCTCTGCCACGCCCTCGAGAGCTGGACCGCCCGGCCGTACACGAGCTATGAGCACAAGACCGCCGCGCAGCGGGTGCCGTACTGCGGGTCCAACCCGATCGCGGACATGTACTCCCAGCAGGCGATGCAGCTGCTCGCTGGCGCCTTCCGCTCAGCCGTCGCCGGGGACGAGTCGGCCCGCACCGGCATGGCCCTGGCCGCGACCTTCGCCGGGATGGGCTTCGGCAATGCCGGCGTCCACGTCCCTCACGCCAATGCCTACCCGGTCGCGGGACGCGTCCACGACCTGTCGACGGACTTCCGGCCAGACGGCTACGGCGCGAGCGAGGCGATGGTTCCTCACGGGATGGCCGTGGCGTCGACGGCGCCGGCGGCCTTCGAGCTGACCTTCGAGGCCAACCCGGAGCGTCACCTCGCCGCCGCAGCGTGGCTCGACCCGCAGGGGCTGGACGCGCAGGTCGAGGCACCGCTGCGCCTCTCCGCGGTGCTGCGCCGGCTCATGCGCGACATCGGCCAGCCCTCCGGCCTGGCGGAGATCGGCTACGGCGAGGCGGACGTCGACGACCTCGTCGCCGGCACCCTCCAGCAGCAGCGCCTGCTCGCCACCGCCCCGCGCGAAGTCACCGAGGAGGACCTCGCCGGCGTCATCCGGGCGTCCATGCACCACTGGTGAGTTCTGGGCCGCTCCGGAGCAGTTGTCAGGGTTGGAGGCGCTCGACCCGCCAGGCGTCCGGCTCGTCGAGGCCGCCGGCGGCGACGCGGGTCCAGCGGAAACGGTCGTGCAGGCGGTTGCTGCGGCCGGCCCAGGCCTCGACCTCGTCGCAGACGATCCGCCACCCACCCCAGAAGTCGGGGCGGGGCACGTCCTGCCCCGCGTAGCGCTCCTCGACCTCGGCCCAGGCGCGCTCCAGCGAGGCGCGGCCCTCGATCGGCTGGGACTGGTGCGAGACCCAGGCGCTGAGCTGAGAGCCGCGCGGGCGCTCGGCGAAGTAGGCGTCGATCTCCGCCGCACCGACGAGCTCGGCCCGCCCACGGAAGCGGATCGCGCGGAACATCGCCGGCCAGGTCAGCGTCGCGGCGAGCGCCGGGACCTCCTGCAGCTGTTGGCTCTTCGCCGACTCGAGGCTCGTGACGAAGCCCGGCCCGGCGGCATCGAGGAAGCGCATGAGCACCGTGCGCACGTCCGGGCGGCCCTGCGCGTCGACCGTCGCCACCGCGATCGACAGCGGCTCGGGCACATCGCCCCGGTCGACCTGTCGCGCCCGGGCGGCGTCGACCCACGAGGAGATCAGGGCGAAGGGAGCCGCCGGCACCTCCCCTTCGTCCAGCCCCTCTCCGGCGTAGTCGAGGTGATCGACCGTCGGGGGCGTGCGCGGGATGATCCCGTCCGACGAAGCGCTCATGGCCTCAAGACTACGACCGGTCCGCCGACGCCCCCGGTGACTGGCCGGTACGCTGCCGAGTCGGCGACGAACCCCGTCACCACGAGACGCCGAACCAACCTGCGAGGAGTGCGCGTGCGGCCCACCTCATCACCCCGCGCCCGCGCCGGCACCCCCTGGTGGCGTGCCCTCGTCAGCACCGACCTCGAGCAGATGGGCTCGCACTACCGACCGGCCCTCGACGGCTACCGCGGCCTCTTCGTCGTCCTCGTGATGCTCTTCCACTTCGGGGTCACCTCCCTCGCCGGTGGCTGGGTCGGCATCAACCACTTCTTCACCTTCTCCGGCTACCTCATCGGCGGCATCCTCATCCGTCAGTGGCAGCGCCGCGGGCGCATCGACGCGATCGCCTTCTACCTGCGGCGCGCCCGCCGGATCGTGCCGGCTATGGCGCTGCTCGTGGTCGCCGTCCTCGTGCACACGCTGCTCGTCGACGAGGGCGACCGCCCGCAGACGGCCGGCGATGCCTTCGCGACGATGACCTTCTGGCAGAACTGGCGCCTCATCGCCCGCGACGACCAGTACTTCGACCTGCTCGGCGAGCCGAGCCCCCTTCGCCATGTGTGGACCCTCGGGGTGGAGGAGCAGTTCTACCTCCTCGTGCCCTTCCTCATCGGCCTGGTCATGCTCGTGCGCAGGCGCTATGCCCGCACCGCGATCGTGCTCGCCCTGGCGGTCGGCTCCGCCGCGTGGACGGCGCACCTGGCCTCGTCGGGCGCCACCGGATCACGCCTCTACTACGGCTCGGACGTGCGCGCCCAGGCCCTGCTCGTCGGTGTGGCACTGGCGATGCTGCTCACGGCCGACCGACGCGGCCAGGCACCACGCCTGCGACGCTCCACCGCGGAGGCCATCGGCTGGGTCGGCACCATCCTGTCCTTCTCCGCCTTCTTCCTCCTCGACGAGACCGGACGCTGGGTCTTCGAGCGTGGCGGCATGCTCGTCTTCGCGGTGATGGCCGCCTGCATGGGCGCCTCCGCGCTCGACGCACGGCCACTGCGGATCAACCGGGTCATGAGCTTTCCGCCGCTGGTCCACCTCGGGCAGCTCTCCTACGGGCTCTATCTCTTCCACTGGCCGATCGCGACCTGGCTGCCGCTGGCCCAGCTGCCCACGGTGCTCGCCATCCTCATCAAGCTCGCCCTCGCCTGGGTGTGCGCGGTGCTGTCCTACCGCTTCCTCGAGCTCCCGGTGATGGTCGGCGGGTTCCGCGCGCTCGTGCCGCGCGGCATCCCGCGGACCGTGCGGCGCTGGGCGGCCCCCGGGCTGCTGGCCGCGGTGACCGCGGTCGCCTTCCTGCTGAGCACGAGCTGGAGCTCGGCCATCGACGGGGACTGGAACAACCAGCCGCTGGCGAGCGCGCACGAGTACCAGCCGCCCTCGTCCGACCTCCGGGTCGCCGTCGTCGGCAGCTCGATCGCGCAGTCCATTCGCGACGGCTTCCGGGGCGACGAGTACCCGGGCCTGGAGGTCAGCGGCCACACCCGCCGAGGGTCATGCAACCCCATCCCCCTGACCTTCCGCTTCCAGGGCGGTGGCGAGGTCCCCGAGGACCCCACCTGCGACTCGTGGCGTGAGGACTGGCCCCAGGAGGTCGAGCACGCCGGTGCCGACATCGTCCTCTCCCCCGTCGAGACCGCCCTGACGCAGCCGCTCGTCATCGACGGTCAGACCGTGCGTCCGGGGTCGAAGGCCCACACCCGCACGGTCCGCGCCACTCTCGATGCGCTCCTGTCACAGACGCAGGAGTCCGGCGCCGAGCAGCTGCAGCTCGTGAGCGCCACCTGCCACGACGACCCCGCCGGGACCCTCGACGGCGAGAAGGTCGGGGCCATCAGGATCGACCCGGAAGGAATCAACCTCATCGTCCAGGAATGGGTACACGACATCCGCTCGAAGGGTGACTCGGTCGACGTGGCCCTGCTCGACCTCAACGGCGCCGTGTGCGGCGAAGAAGGGTACCGCCCGGTCATCAACGGCGCGCAGCTCTACTCCGACCGGATCCACTTCTCGCGGCAGGGCGCGCAGCTGGTCTGGACGTGGCTGGCCCCGCAGGTCGTCGCCGCGTGGAACTTCCGGGGCGAGTGAGCGCGGATCAGTCGCGGGTCGCGTAGTTGTCGCTGACCTGACCGAGGACCCACTTCCACAGCATCGGCGTGGCCTCGGGCGAGAAGTGCAGGAAATCGTTGTAGACCGGCAGCCCGTGGATCGTCTCGGGGTAGCCGTCCGCGCACAGCGCACCGTCGAGGTCGACGACCTCCACGTCCGTGGGGTGCTTCTGGGCCCAGTCGCTGATGAGTCCGTTGAGGATCGCCGGGTTCTTGTACTCCTTGAGCAGGGCCGGCTCGGAGTCGAGGACCTCCTGCACCTCCTCGGGGATGTCGTCGGGCGGGATGCGGCAGGGGACGTTGACGATCTGGACCTGCTCCGCGCCGGCCTCCGTGGCCTGCGTGTAGATCGTCTCGAAGCGCTCGGTGATGATCCGCCGCAGGCGGGGGTCGTCGAGCCACAGCCGCTCGCCGTCGACGATGTGCGGCAGGCCGACGAGCGGGGAGGCGAAGAGGAGGAGCACCTGGTCCTCCCCCTTCGCCAGGTCCGTGGGCCACTCGCGCTTCTGGGTCTCGCACCACGGCTCGGTCTTCTTCGACAGGCCGGGGGCCCAGCTGATCGGCTCGTCGAGGAGGTCGCAGCCCTCCCGGGCATGGTTGTTGATGCTCACCCCGGGGAACTGGCCCTCGGGGAAGCGCTTCGCCAGGTAGTACGGCACCGAGTCGCCGAGGACACCGACGCGGGCCGGCGCACCGGGCTCGTATACCGGCTGGCCGGCGACGATGTCGGGGAGCTCCCCCGCGCTCGCCGCCTGCCCCGGGTCCTGCGCCTCGGGGGCGGTGCGCGCCAGCCCCACCCCGAGCACCGCGACGAGCGCGACCGGGACCAGCGAGGCGACCAGCGGGCGCCGGATCCTCGGCAGGATCCCGCGGATGCCCCGCGCGATGATCGGCTCCTCGAGATAGGTGTAGGACAGGTGCGCGACCGCCACCGTGAGCGCCATGCTCACGACGAAGATCACGAGGGCGTTGTCCCCGACCGGGGTGCCTTCGAGGGCCTGGTAGATCGGGAAGTGCCAGAGGTAGAGGCCGTAGGTGCGCTCCCCGACGAAGGCGAGCGGCCGCCAGGCGAAGACCGAGCGGGTGGCATTGGGCCGGCGGTCGGCGCAGGCGAGCACGAGCAGGGCGCTGCCGATCCCGAAGGCGAGCATGCCTCCCTGGTTGAACATCCACCCGCTGTACGGGGTGACGAAGGCGAAGGAGATCACCGAGGAGACGAGCCCGATGAGCCCGCCGATCTGGATCAGGGGCATCGGCAGATCGGGCGCACGCCGTTTCCTCGAGATGGGGCCGGCGAGCACGCCGATGGCGGCGCCGATGAAGAGCGCCTGCGCCCGGGTGTCACTGCCGTAGTAGACGCGGGGGTAGTCCGCCTGGTCGTGGAAGCCGAGCTGGGCCGTCCACAGCGCGGAGAGGACGGCCCCGCCGAGCAGGACGCCGATGATGACCCGCCGGCTGCGGGCGAGCGCGAAGAGGGCGATGAGCACGAGGGGCGCGAGCAGGTAGAACTGCTCCTCGATGGCGAGCGTCCACGCGTGGCGAAGGGGGGAGGCCCCACCGGCCGTGCCGAAGTACTGGTCCCCCTGGGCGATGAGGCGCCAGTTCATGAAGTAGCCGAGGGTGGCGAGCACGTCGCCGCCGAGCTTGCGGCGCACCCCGTCGGGGGCGAGGAGCGCACCCCACACGGACACCGCGGTCAGCATGACCAGAAGGGCAGGGACGAGGCGACGGATCCGGCGTCGGTAGAAGGCGAGCACGTCGATCGACCCGTACCGCACCTGCTCCGCGGTGAGCAGCCGGACGATGAGGAATCCGGAGAGGACGAAGAAGAGGTTGATCGTCACCCACATGCCCTCGAGCGCAGTGAGCCCGAAGTGGAAGGCGATGAACAGGAGGATGAACACGCCTCGCAGCCCGTCCAGCGCCGGGCTGTATCCGTACCGGGACCTCGCCACCCTGCGCTCCCCTCATCGTGGTGTGACCTCGCGGCATGCTACCGGCCGGTCGCCCGGGTGGGCTCCTCCGCCACCGAGAGTGCAGAATGGCCCGAACAGCAGGGTTGCGCACGAAGGAAGGCACATCGTCATGTCGGACACCGATGTCAAGCACGGCCTCGAGGGCGTTGTCGCCTTCGAGTCGCAGATCGCCGAGCCGGACAAGGCCGGTGGCAACCTGCGCTATCGCGGGGTCGACATCAACGATCTCGTCGGCAAGGTCTCCTTCGGTCGCGTCTGGGGGCTGCTCGTCGACGACTCCTTCGACCCCGGCCTGCCGCCCGCCGAGCCCTTCCCCCTTCCCGTGCACAGCGGTGACATCCGCGTCGACGTCCAGTCGGCCCTCGCCCAGCTCGCCCCGCTGTGGGGCTTCAAGCCGCTGCTCGACATCGACGACACCCAGGTCCGCGAGGACCTCGCCCGCTCCTCCGTGATGGCGCTGTCCTTCATCGCCCAGTCGGCCCACGGCCAGGACCGGCCGATGGTCCCGCAGGCCCGGGTCGACGAGGGCAAGAACATCGTCGAGCGCTTCATGATCCGCTGGCGCGGCGAGCCCGACCCCAAGCACGTCGAGGCCATCGACGCCTACTTCATCTCCGCGGCTGAGCACGGCATGAATGCCTCGACCTTCACCGCGCGCGTCATCGCCTCCACCGGCGCCGACGCCTCCGCCTGCCTCTCCGGTGCGGTCGGCGCGATGTCCGGCCCACTGCACGGGGGCGCACCCTCACGCGCCCAGCACATGATCGAGGGCGTCGAGCGCACCGGCGACGCGACGAAGTACGTCAAGGACGCGCTGGACAACAAGGAGCGCCTCATGGGCTTCGGTCACCGTGTCTACCGCGCCTACGACCCGCGCGCCGCCGTCCTGCGCGAGACCTGCCGGCGTCTGGGCGCCCCCCGCTACGAGGTCGCCCTCGAGCTGGAGAAGGCCGCCATCGCCGAGCTGGCGGACCGCTACCCGGACCGCAAGATGGAGACCAATGTCGACTACTGGGCGGCGGTCCTGCTCGACTTCGCCGAAGTCCCCGGCGACATGATGACCCCGCTCTTCGTCTGCGCCCGCACGGCCGGCTGGTCGGCGCACGTGCTCGAGCAGAAGCGCACCGGGCGCCTGATCCGCCCGAGCAGCAACTACATCGGCGCGGGCCCGCGCCCGATCACCGAGGTCCACGGGTACGACGGCCTCCCCACGACCTGACCACGACGGACACAGCAGCAGGGGGATCCATGCTCAGGACGACGACGACAGTCGCAGCCGCAGCGGCGCTTGCACTCACCCTGACCGCCTGCGGCGGCGGGGACGGCGGGCCGGGCCCGACCGCGGGCGACGGCTTCGGCAACAGCAGCACTCCGGCCGCGCCATCGACGTCGGAGGGCGACCCCAACAGCTCGACCCCGTCGGGGACCTCCTCGGCGAGCGCCTCCGCCGAGGGCACCAGCGAGACCTCCTCGTCCTCGAGCAGCTCCTCGACGTCGACGGACACGGGCAAGCCCTTCGACGCCGATGAGTTCACGACCAAGATCGAGGAGGCCATCGACGCCAACCCGTCCGCCTCGATCGAGGTGCTGCTCACCGTCGACGGCAAGGACAGCGGCAGCGCGACCGGCATCCAGGACCTCGAGAACGAGGCCCTCGACATGGACCTGTCCTTCGGTGGTCAGGAGCTCGGCTACCGGCTCGTCGACGGCAAGTACTACCTGGCGCAGGGCGAGAAGTGGATCCCGGTCACCGAGGGCTCGACCAACAAGGTCGTCGAGAACGCCCTCGACCAGGCGGAGCTGCTCAGCCTGCGCCGACAGCTCGACGCCTTCGTCGCCGGCGTCGAGAAGGCCGGCGACAAGGGCTCGGAGGAGATCGACGGGGTCAAGACCACCCACTACACCGCGACCGTCGACACGGCCAAGGCCTACGAGTCCCTCGGGATGGAGCAGGACGCCGGCACACCGGAGACGATGATCTACGACGTCTGGCTCGACGAGGACGACCTCATCCGTCGGATGAGCTTCACCCAGGAAGGCTCCGAGGCGGTCATGACCGCCTCCGACTGGGGCGAGCCCGTGGACATCGCCAAGCCCAAGGACTCCGAGATCGTCGAGGCGAAGTGAGCGAGCACATCACCATCCCCGAGGACCTGCGACCCCGAGACGGACGCTTCGGGTCCGGCCCGTCGACGGTGCGCGCCGAGCAGGTCGAGCACCTGACCTCGATCGCGACGAGCGTGCTGGGCACCTCCCACCGGCAGGCGCCCGTGCGCTCGATCGTCGGGGGCCTGCGCGAAGGGCTCGGTGAGCTCTTCGGCCTCCCCGACGGCTACGAGGTCGTCCTCGGCAACGGCGGCGCGAGCGCCTTCTGGGACATCGCCACCCTCGGCCTGGTCCGTGAGCGCGCCCAGCACCTCGTCTTCGGGGAGTTCTCCGGCAAGTTCGCCAAGGCGACCGCGGCTGCTCCCTTCCTCGCGGAGCCGAGCGTGCGCTCCGCCGAGCCCGGCTCGCTGACCCGGGCGGTCGCCGAGACCGGCATCGATGCCTACGCGTGGCCGCACAACGAGACCTCGACCGGTGTCATGGCCCCGGTCGTGCGCCCCGCGGGCACCGATGACGACGCGCTCGTGCTCATCGACGCCACCTCGGGCGCCGGCGGCCTGCCCGTCGACATCTCGCAGACGGACGCCTACTACTTCGCCCCGCAGAAGTCCTTCGCCTCGGACGGCGGGCTGTGGTTCGCCGTGCTCAGCCCCGCCGCGATCGCCCGGGCCGAGCAGATCGCCGCCACCGACCGATGGATCCCCGACTTCCTCGCGCTCACGGCCGCGATCGACAACTCCCGCAAGGACCAGACACTCAACACCCCCGCCGTGGCGACACTCGCCCTCATGGCCGAGCAGGTGCGGTGGATGAACTCCTCGGGCGGCCTGGACTTCGCGACCTCGCGGACGGCCGACTCCTCGGGCCGGGTCTACGACTGGGCGACGAAGGGGGCGCACACCACCCCCTTCGTCGCGGACCCGGCAGCCCGCTCGCAGGTGGTCACGACGATCGACTTCGACGAGGCCGTCGATGCCGCCGCGATCGCGGCGACGCTGCGGAGCAACGGGATCGTCGACATCGAGCCCTACCGCAAGCTCGGTCGCAACCAGCTGCGAATCGCGACCTTCCCGGCGGTGGACCCCGACGACGTCTCGGCCCTGCTCGCGTGCATCGACCACGTCGTCGAGCGCCTCTGAGTCATCCGGGCGCCCGGGTCCCGCGTCAGAAGGCGGCTGCGGCCGCCATGGCGATCATCGAGACGAGGACGAGCCAGGTCATGATCCGACGGAAGCGGGGCGTCATCGGACGGCCTGGGGGAGGTCGTGGGCGGGCGGCGCGGCGGTGACCCGCACGCGCGGTCGTCGCTGGCTGGAGTAGGTCACCTCGACATTCTCGTGCCTCGCGAGCCAGAAGGACACCACCACCAGCGTGATCCCCACCGCCACCGCTCCGACACCGACGGTCCAGCGGGCGCCGAAGGCATCACCGATGACGCCGAGGATCGGCCCCCCGATCGGCTTGCCGCCGACGAAGAGGGCCATGTACAGGGCCATGACACGGCCACGCATCGACGGCGCGCTGCGCATCTGCACCATGGCGTTGGCCGTGGTGGTCGCGCTGAGCGCCGTCATCCCGCACGCCGCGAGGGCGATCGCGAAGGTCCAGTAGGTCGGCGCGAGGGCCGCCACGGTGGCCGCCACCGTGAAGCCGGCGAGCGAGAGCAGGAGGACACGCAGCCGGGGCTCGTTGCGGCGGGCCGCGAGGAGGGCGGCACTCAGCGAGCCGACGGCGAGCAGCGTGCCGAGCAGTCCGTAGCCCTCGGCGCCCTTGTCGAAGACCTCGGTGGCCATGAGGGCGATCGACATCTGGAAGTTCAGCCCGAAGGTCCCGAGGACGAAGACGAGCAGCAGCACGAGCAGGATGTCCGGGCGACCGCGCACATAGCGCAGACCGTCGATGGCCGAGCCCCGTCCGCGCACGAGGGGCGCCGGGCTGAGCTCGCCGGGGCGCATGAGCGACAGCGCGTAGATCACCGCGACGAAGGATGCGGCGTTGATGAGCAGCGCGGGTCCGGAGCCGAAGGCGGCGATGACGAGTCCCGCGACCCCGGGGCCGGCGAGGCGGCCGAGGTTGAAGGAGGCGCTGTTGAGGGCGACGGCATTGGCGAGCTTGCCCATCGGCACCATCTCGGAGACGAAGGACTGGCGCGCCGGGTTGTCGAAGGCCGTCGCCAGGCCGGTCGCGAGGGCGATGAGGTAGAAGTGCCACAGCTGGGCCGTGCCCGTCACGACGAGCACACCGCCGGCCAGCGCGGCCAACCCGAGCATCGCCTGGCTGACCATGAGCAGGACCCGCTTCGGGACGCGGTCGATGACCGACCCGGTCCACGGGGCGAGCAGGAGCATCGGCA
>JBQGNO010000020.1:0-16077 GCA_052087725.1 Janibacter sp.
AGACGGGGACGGACTGGCCGTCGGGGAAGTCGACGCTCTGGCCGGCCTTCTTGGGGTTGACGCCGCCCACGACATTGGTGCCCGAGGCGAGCATGAGCGTGGTGTGCTTCATGCCCTCGGAGCCGGTCATGCCCTGGACGACGACCTTGGAGTCAGCGGTGAGGAAGATTGCCATGTCTGTTCTCTACGTCCTTTACTTCGCGGCCAGCTCGGCGGCCTTGCGGGCGGCGCCGTCCATGGTGTCCTCGATGGACACGAGCGGGTGGTTGAACTCGGCGAGGATGCGACGACCCTCGTCGACGTTGTTCCCGTCGAGACGGACGACGAGGGGCTTGGTCGCGCCGTCGCCGAGGGTCTTCAGCGCACCGACGATGCCGTTGGCGACGGCGTCGCACGCGGTGATGCCACCGAAGACGTTGACGAAGACGGACTGGACCTGCTCGTCACCGAGGATGACGTCGAGACCGTTGGCCATGACCTCGGCCGAGGCACCGCCACCGATGTCGAGGAAGTTTGCCGGCGTGGCCTTGCCGCCGGTGTGGTCCTCGCCCGCGTAGGCGACGACGTCCAGGGTGCTCATGACGAGCCCGGCACCGTTGCCGATGATCCCGACATTGCCGTCGAGCTTGACGTAGTTCAGACCCTTGTCCTTGGCCTTGGCCTCGAGCGGGTCGGCCGCCTCGGTGTCCTCGAGGGCAGCGTGGTCGGGCTGGCGGAAGTCCGCATTGCCGTCGAGCGTGACCTTGCCGTCGAGCGCGACGATCTCGCCCTGCTCGGTCTTCACCAGCGGGTTGACCTCGACGAGGGTGGCGTCCTCGTCCCGGTAGACGGCCCAGAGGCTCTTGAGCGCCTCGGCGATCTCGGCCTGGTCGGCAGCGTCGAAGCCGGCCGCCTCGACGATCTCCGTGGCCTTGGCGTCGTCGATGCCGACGTTGGGGTCGACCGCGATGCGCGCGAGCGCCTCGGGGCGCTCCACCGCGAGCTGCTCGATCTCCACGCCGCCCTCGACGGAGCACATGGCGAGGTAGGTGCGGTTGGCCCGGTCGAGCAGGATCGAGAAGTAGTACTCCTCGGCGATCTGCGCGCCCTGGGCGATCATGACCTGGTGGACCGTGTGGCCCTTGATGTCCATGCCGAGGATGTCCTTGGCATGGGCCTCGGCCTCGTCGGCCGTCTTGGCGACCTTGACGCCGCCGGCCTTGCCACGGCCTCCGGTCTTGACCTGGGCCTTGACGACGGTGACGCCGCCGCTCTTGGCGCCGATGGTCTCGGCGGCGGCTCGCGCCTCCTCCGGGGTGGTGGCAACGGCGCCGGCAAGAACCGGGACGCCGTGCTTCTCGAACACGTCGCGTGCTTGGTACTCGAAGAGATCCACGAGGGTGATTCCGTCCTCTGCTGTGGTAACGGGGTGCGGGTCGAGAGTATCCCCCGGACGAAGGGGGAGCACGCCCGGTCCATGCACCGGCTGGTTGAAATCGTGATCACGGACCGACAACGACCTCTCGCCCGAAGCCCGTGACCGGGGTTACTGTCGGGTCACCATGGTCCAGCAATCCCAGGCGATGACCGCCCACGAGGGCAGCGCACCGGCACCGAAGCCGCGGTCGCTGCGCCATGGTGTGTGCCGGCAGCTGCGCCAGATGGCGACCGCGCAGGCAGCGGTCTTCGCCGCGGTCGAGGTCGTGTGGGCCACGACCCACGTCTCCCTCTACCCCTTCGGCACCCGACCCCCGCGACGTGGCACCGGCGGCCACGGCTACCGGATCGAGCACCTCTCTCCCCTCAAGCGCAGCATGCTCGTCTCCGGGGTCACCGAGCTCGGGACGCCGATCCTGCTGCTCCACGGGCTGGCCGACAACCACTCGATCTTCGCGCTCCTGCGGCGCGGCCTGCTCCGCCGCGGCTTCTCCCGGGTCTTCGCCATGAACTACTCGGTGCGCACCAAGGACGTGCGCACGGCCGCCGTGCAGCTCGCCGAGGAGGTCGAGGCGATCGTCGAGGAGACGGGCCACGAGCGCATCCACGTCGTCGCGCACAGCCTCGGTGGCGTCGTCGCCCGCTACTACGTCACCCGGCTCGGTGGTGACGAGCGCATCCACACCCTCGTCACCCTGGGGGCGCCGCACACGGGCACACTCCTCGCTCACGCCGTGCCCAGCGCGCTGACCCGGCAGCTGCGCCCGGGCAGCCCGCTGATGCACGAGCTCAACCAGCCCTCCCCCGGGTGCGCGACCCGGGTCATCGCCTTCTGGTCCGACACCGACGAGGCGATCGTGCCGGCGATCAACGCCTCCCTCCAGCAGGAGGGCGTCGAGACGACCAATGTCCGGCTGCGGGGTGTCGGCCACCTCTCGCTCCCGATCCTCCCGAGCGTCGTCCACCGGATCGCGACCAGCCTGACCCAGCTCGACCGCGAGGGCGCCCCGACGGCCTCCATCACGCACCTCCCGTCCCGACTGGCCTGACCGTCCGCCCGGGGAGGCGGGCGTGTGTCCACAGCCCGGGTTATGCATCACAAAAAGGTCACGCTAAGGTTTCGGGGATCTGTCCGAGATTCCCCTGCCGAGGACGTCGCTTCATCCATGACCGACTACTCCGGGCGGCACCGTCCGCCCACGCGAGCCGAGCGACGCACCCTCCGGCGCCGGTCGTATCTCCCCAAGAGCCTGACCCCCGCCTTCGCGCTGCCCACGGCTGCCGCCGTGGCGCTGGCGCTGACCGCTGCGGGGGCCACGGCCGCCCAGTCCTCATCCTTCGGCGGTGAGGCCACGGCCGAGGCCGCCCAGGGCGCCATCTCGGCCCCCGGCAGCACGGCGGGCTCCGACGACGAGAGCGCCACCGACCTGCTCGACGACCCGCAGCTCGCCGAGACCGCACGCACCCAGGCCGCTGACGCCTCGCGTGACTCCTCCGGTCTGGCCGAGCGGCGCCAGCAGGCCTCGGCGACCCTCGCCGAGGACCAGGGCCGCGAGCAGGAGCGCACGCGCGCCGCGCGCAGCGACGCCCGCGAGGAGCTCTCCGCGGACAAGACCAAGAGCACCGACGAGGACTCCGGCAGCGATGAGGCATCGGAGACCGATGAGTGGGTCAAGCCGCTCGACAACGCGGTCTTCACCTCCCCCTTCGGCCATCGCTGGGGCAAGCTGCACGCGGGCCAGGACTACGCGGCCCCCGAGGGCACCCCGCTGAAGTCCATGGGCACCGGAACCGTCATCGGCGCCGGCCCGATGGGCGGCTACGGCACCTACATCGACATCGAGTACACGGACGGCTCGGTCTCGCGCTACGGGCACCTGAGCTCGATCAGCGCCACGGTCGGGCAGGACGTCGCCCCCGGTGACGTCGTCGCCCGCTCCGGCAACTCGGGCACGTCCACCGGGCCGCACCTCCACGTGGAGATCCACCCGGATGGCGGCGAGCCGATCGACCCCGCCGGCTGGCTGGCCGAGCGCGGCATCGACTGACCGACCGGTCTAGAGCCTCTCGAGGGGGGCGTAGCGCAGCAGCAGGCGCTTGACGCCGTCCTCTCCCCCGAAGTCGACGTGGGCCATCGCCTTGTCGCCCTCGCCCTCGACGCGGATCACCGTGCCGAGACCGAAGCTGTCGTGGGTGACCTTGTCACCGTCGGAGAGCCTGATGACGGGCTTGTTGCCCGGCGAGCGCACCCCGGGCCGCGCGGCGAGGCGGGCGACCGCCGGCGCACGACCGTCGCGGGCGCCGGAGCCGGAGAGCCCACCCAGGGGCGGCCCGGTGCGTTCCCAGCGCACGAGGTGCTCGGGGATCTCGTCGAGGAAGCGTGACGGCGGGTTGTACTGCGGCGTCCCGAAGGCACTGCGCACTGCCGCCCGGGAGAGGTGCAGCCGCTCCCGGGCGCGGGTGAAGCCCACATAGGCGAGCCGACGCTCCTCCTCGAGCTCTTTGCTATCGCTGAGGCTGCGGTTGTGCGGGAAGGTGCCGTCCTCCAGGCCGGTGAGGAAGACCACCGGGAACTCCAGGCCCTTGGCGGTGTGGAGGGTCATCAGGGTGACCACCCCCTGCTCCTCACCGTCCTCGTCATCCGGGATCTGGTCGGCATCGGCGACGAGGCTGACCTGCTCGAGGAAGTCGTCGAGGGTGACCACCTCACCCGTCTCCGCTCGGGTCGCGTCGAACTCCCGGGCGACGCCGACGAGCTCCGCCAGATTTTCCAGACGGGTCTCGTCCTGCGGGTCGCGGCTCGCCTGCAGCTCCGAGACGTAGCCGGTGCGCTCGAGGACGGCCTCGAGGAGATCACCGATGCCCCCTTCGCTCTCGTGCTGCTCCCGCAGACCCTCGAGGAGCGAGGTGAAGCCGACGATGGACTTCACCGAGCGGGTGGCGATGCCCGGAGCATCCTCGGCCCGGCCGAGGGCGGCGATGAAGGGGATGCGCTCGCGCTCGGCGAGCTGCCCCACCGCGATCAGCGCGCGGTCGCCGATGCCGCGCTTGGGCACGTTGACGATCCGGCGCAGGTTGACCGTGTCCGCGGGGTTGGCGATGACGTGGAGGTAGGCCAATGCGTCCTTGACCTCACGGCGCTCGTAGAAGCGCGTGCCGCCGACGACCTTGTACGGGAGGCCGACGCGGACGAAGACCTCCTCGATCGCGCGGGACTGGGCATTGGTCCGGTAGAAGACAGCCACATCACCCGGACGGACCCCGTGCTCGTCGTGGAGCTCGTCGATGGTCTTGGCGATGAAGGCGGCCTCGTCGTGCTCGTTGTCGCCGACATAGCCGACGATCTGCTCGCCCTCGCCGGCCTGGGTCCAGAGGTTCTTCTTGCGGCGGGACTCGTTGCGCTCGATGACCGCATTGGCCGCCGTGAGGATCGTCTGCGTCGAGCGGTAGTTCTGCTCCAGCAGGATCGAGCGCGCATCCGGGTAGTCCTCCTCGAACTCGATGATGTTGCGGATCGAGGCTCCGCGGAAGGCGTAGATCGACTGGTCGGCGTCCCCGACGACGACGAGGTCGCTGGGTGGGACGGAGTGCTCACCTCGGGGCTGATCACCGGCGCCACCCACGAGTTCCCTCACCAGCTGGTACTGGGCGTGGTTCGTGTCCTGGTACTCGTCGACGAGCACGTAGCGGAAGCGACGCCGGTAGTGCTCGGCGACGTCCGGGAAGGCCTGCAGGATGTGCACCGTCGTCATGATGATGTCGTCGAAGTCCAGGGCATTGGCCTGGCGCAGCCGCCGCTGGTACTCGGTGTAGACCTCGGCGAGCGTGCGGTCCTGGGGCGCTCCCGCGGTCTCGGCGTCCTCGTCGACGGAGACGCTGCGGGCGAACTCCTCCTCGTCGACGAGCTCGTTCTTCAGGTTGCTGATCCGGTGCCCGAAGGCCCGCGGCGGGAAGCGCTTGGGGTCGAGGTCGAGATCACGCATGACGAGCGCGGTGAGGCGCTGGCTGTCCGCCCCGTCGTAGATCGAGAAGTTGCTCTTCATCCCGACCTTCGTCGCCTCGCGACGCAGGATCCGCACGCACGCGGAGTGGAAGGTCATGACCCACATCGCCTTCGCCCGCGGGCCGACGAGCTCCTCGACCCGCTCGCGCATCTCCGCGGCGGCCTTGTTGGTGAAGGTGATCGCGAGGACCTGCCCGGGCTGGACCCCCTTCGTCGCGAGGAGGTGGGCGATGCGGTGGGTGAGCACGCGGGTCTTGCCGGAGCCGGCGCCGGCGATGATCAGCAGCGGCCCACCGTCGTGGACGACCGCCTCGCGCTGGCCGTCGTTGAGCCCGGCGACCAGCTCCTCGGGGTCGATCGTCGGCGGTCGGCGAGGGCCGTCGTGGGTCGCGTGCGCGGACCGGGCCGGTCCCTCGTCGGACATCGCCCACGTGGGCACGCCCGAGTCGGACACGTCCGTGGTCCAGTCTCCGGGCAGGGCATCGGGAAGGTCGTCGAAGAGGCTGCTCATGTCGCCGTCCAGCGTACGTCGGAGGGCCGACACCCCCTCCGCCCGCCGAGGATGACGCTAACCTTCTCCTGAGCGGGGCCGGATCGGGGAGCGGTCCATGCCCGCTCCCACTCCCCGAAGGGTGCACGCCGACATGGAGTCGTCACGACGTCGTACTTATCTCACCCCTCTCGCCAACCGAGCGAAGCGGCAGGCCATCAGCCGGGTGCCGCCGCTGCGGTGGGCTGCCGATGCCGTGCACGATCGACGCCGACGATTCTGGGCCGCGCGCCTGCCCTCGCTCGGGCCCACGGACGCGCCCCTGGTAGCCGCGCTCGACGCCGACGCGATCAGCGTCTGCGCGCTCCCTGACCTGGGCATCCCGCGCACGGACGAGCTCATGGCCGCGCTGGACCGTGTGGCCGAAGCCCTGCGCGGACGCCACCCGGACGGCGTCAGCACCCTGCGACCGTCCCCGGCGGAGCTGGTGAAGGACCAGGTCCTGTGGCACCGGGGACTGGAGGAACGACTCCTGGCGGTCGTCGAGAACTATCTCGGCGTTCCGGCCCGCTACTACGGCCCCGACGTCCGTCGTGAGGTGGCCGACCACACGGCCTCCGGGGTGCGTCAGTGGCACCGGGACATCGAGGACCGCCGGATGATCAAGATCCTCGTGTGGCTCGACGACGTGGAAGAGCGGGGAGGCCCCTTCGGCTACATCCCGGTGGACCATTCGGCCCGCGCGACCCGGGACCTGCGGTACGTCTCCGGATTCATCACGGACGAGCGCCTCCGGGCCGTCGTCCCCCGGGGGGCGGCACAGACGGTGCCCGGCCCGAGGTGGACCACCCTGGTGGTGGACAACACGCGCCTGATCCATCGCGCGACCCCGCCGGAGGTCCGTGACCGTTACTCGGTGACCTTCACCTATTCGTCGCGTCATCCGGTCAAGACGTTGCCCCCCGTGAGGTGGGACCGCGATCAGACGGCACGCATCCGGTCCGGGCTGACCCCGCGGCAACGTGCCTGTCTGCCGCCACACCTGGCGCGACCCTGACGGAGTGCGGACCCGGGAGATCGAGGCGGACCGTCCACGCCTCCCTTCGCCGAGTACGGTGCGCCGGTGAGCCCCATCCGTGACGACCTGACGTTGTTGCGCGACGCTCGCTTCGCCGCGCTCTTCGGGGCACGGACGCTGTCCATGCTCGGGCTGGCCTTCGCGCCCGTGGCGCTCGCCTTCGGTGTGCTCGATCTGCCGGGCGGGGATGCCGGCATGCTCTCGATCGTCGTCGCTGCCGAGGCCGTCCCGCACGTGCTCGGGCTGCTGCTCGGGGGCGTCATCGCCGACCGTTATCCCCGGCGCTTCGTGATGTTCACCGGCGAATGTCTCTCCCTGACGGCCTGGCTCGGGATCGGCACGATGTTCCTCACCGGGTGGGCTCCCCTGCCCGTCCTGTGCGCCTTCGCCGTGCTCACCGGGCTCGCCGGAGCCGTCGTGTGGCCGGTGCTCTCCGGCATCATCCCGGAGGTCGCCCCGCGCCACCGGTTCCAGGCGGCCAACGCGCTGCTCGCCGTCGGCGCCAACGTCGCCCGGATCGCCGGGCTGGTCTCCGCCGGTGCCGTGGTCGTGCTCGTCGGTCCGGGATGGGCCCTCATCGGTGCCGCACTCGTCTACGCCTGCGCCGCCACCTTCGCCTGGCGGATCGGGTCCACGCCGCGCCCCGGACGGGAGGGCGGCACCTCTGCCGTGGCGGAGCTGCGCGAAGGGTGGCAGGAGTTCGCCTCCCGCCAGTGGCTGTGGGTCGTCGTGGCCCAGTTCGCGCTGCTGGTCCTCGCCTGGCAGGGAGCGCACACCGTGCTCGGCCCGGTCGTCGCGAAGGCCGAGCTCGGCGGCGCCGGCGCCTGGTCGGCGATCCTCACCGGTGAGGCCGTCGGCATGCTCGTCGGGGTGCTCATCGCCCTGCGCATCCGGCCCCGGCGCCCGATCCTCGTGGCCGTCCTGCTCACCTCGACCACGGCGCTGCCCTACCTCCTGCTCGGCCTCGGGGCCCCGGTGCCGCTGATCGTCGTCGGCGGCTTCCTCATGGGGCTGGGCATGGACGCCTTCAACGTCCTGTGGCAGACGACAATGCAGCGTGAGGTCCCACCCGAGGCGCTCTCCCGAGTGGCGTCCTACGACGCCTTCGGCTCGATGGTCTTCGGCCCGGTCGGGGTCCTGCTCGCCGGCCCGGCCGCCGTGCATCTCGGCGCCCGCCCCGCGCTGCTCGTGTGCGCCGGACTCATCGTGCTCTCGGCCCTGCTCGCGCTGCTGTCGAGGGAGGTGCGCACACTGCGTGCTCCGTCGGGTCCGATCACGCCCGTCGCCGAGGGTGAGTACTCCCTGCCGGTCGACCCCGTCGGCTAAGGAGTCATGGCCACCCCGAGGGACACCGCGCCGAGGGACTTCGCAGCGCCCTCCTGGTAGAAGTGCTCCACCTCGGTGACCGCGAGGCCCGCGGCCTCGAGCATCGCCACCGGGTCCCGGGTCAGGTGGCAGCCACCCGCCAGCCGCCTCTGGATCGGCTCGAGCCGACGCTGCCAGATCCGCACGTCGTCATCGGGGGCGAGCCCGTGCTCGAGGAAGTGCAACCGGCCACCCGGGCGGAGCACGCGCCGCACCTCCGTGAGTGCCGCCACCGGGTCCGGGATCGTGCACAGCGACCACGTCACGAGTGCCGAGTCGACGACGTCGTCCGTGAACGGGAGGTGCTGCCCGTCCAGACCCGCCCGCTCCACCGGGACCGCGCTGGCGGCGACGCGGTCGGCCGCCAGCCGCCAGGCGAGGTCGGCCGGCTCGACCGCGCGCACCCGGGTCACGGACGGTGGGTAGAAGGGGGCGTTGAGCCCCGACCCGAAGCCGAGCTCGAGCACCTCACCGTGCAGGGCGGCGCAGACGCGACGGCGGTGCGGTTCCATGGCCGCGATGCCGCACGTGGCGTTGACCAGCCGCGGCAGGAGGTGGTCGCGATAGATCCCGATGGTGGCCCCCTTCGTCACGACCCAGTGTGGCACCGCCGTGACCGTCGTCCATAGGCTGGACCGCATGGCCCAGATCGTTCGCCCCGATGCCCGCTACCAGCGCTCCTACCTCGCCGCCAGTGACGAGTTCGCCGGCGCGCACCGCGATGGTGACGGGGACCTGGTCCAGGACGCCGACCCGACCACCGGCTTCGAGGGTTTCACCTTCACCCGCGAGGGGCTGGAGGAGCCGGACCAGTTCCGTCGCTTCGTGCAGTCGCGACGGGCCGAGGAGCTGCCCGAGACACCACGGCCGAGTGGCCGGGTGCCCTGCACCTTCCTCTGGGTCGTCGAGGGCGAGGAGTACCTCGGGTCGATCGCCTTCCGGCACGATCTCAACGACTTCCTCCTCGAGCAGGGTGGGCACATCGGCTACTCGATCCGCCCCTCCGCGCGACGCCGTGGCCACGCGAGCACCGCGGTGCGACAGACCCTCGAGCTCGCCGCCGAGATGGGCCACGAGCAGGTGCTCATCACCTGCGCCGAGGACAACGACGCCTCCCGGGCAATCATCGAGGGCGTCGGCGGCGTCCACGAGGACTCCCGCAGCGGGCAGCGGCGCTACTGGGTGCCCACGCGCCCGACGGAGCGCCCCACCGGGGCACCGATCGGCTGACCTCAGGCGCCGACCTTTCGAGCGCGCCGCTCGGCCCGGAGCGGCTCGATGAGCTCCTCGAAGCGCTGGCTCGGTGAGACGCCGTACTCGGTGATGCTCCGTCTGCGGAACCGGGTGTACACCTGCCAGGCCGCGACCCGGTCGCCGGCGACCAAGTGGATCCGGACCAGTGCCCGGTGGGCGCTCTCCCGCATCGGCTCGAGCTGGATCGCCACACGTACCAACGGCAGCGCATGGTCGACATCGTCCTCGCCCAGCAGCAGGTGCACGACCTGGGAGATCCGGTCGAGGATGCCCTCCCTGAGGTGGTCACGCTCGGCGGCGACCCAGTCGTCGTACCACCCGGGCAGCAGCTCCCCGATCCCGACGAGGTAGGCAGCCTCCTCGATGATCGTCATCGGGTGGCCGGTCCCCCGCAGCGCCAGACGCAGCCGAGTCACGTCCGAGCGCGCCCGCGGCGCGAGCCCGAGTGTCCCGGCGTCCGCGGCCAGGAGTCCCGGTGCCCGACGACGCAGGTCGAGGGTGGTCGAGCGCAGGTTGGCCGAGGCCCGGCCCCCAGGGGTGTCGGGCCACAGCCGACCAGCCAGGTGGCTGCGCGGCCGTCGACCCTCGAGGAGCAGCAGGACCAGGAGTCGTTGGCCTCGAGGAGGCAGGAGGACCTCGTCCCCGTCCTTGGTCAGCGACCAGGTCCCCAGGGCATTGAGGTACCAACCCTCCCCACGCATGCGTTCGTCCATCGCCATGCCCAGCTCCCCCCGGGTCCGACGACCGGCGATGCAGCGGCAGGGGCCGCACGGTCTGGACCACGTAGCGGGGACATTACTCCGGAGTGCGCCGAATCGTAAGGGAATTGCAAAGAAACGGCCATGGAGGCGTCAGGGCACGTCGGCGTGACCGCCGCGTGACCGTTGAGGATCCCCGGGATACCGGGCCTCTCGGCCCTCCACCGGCCGGGCGACCACACCCAGCGCACCGCCGTGTCCTCACGGAGTCATCACGCTGCGATCACGCCGGCGTCACGAGGCGCAGCGCGACCGTCGGCTCAATGGCTTCCATCGCTCGCTCACCACAGCGGGTGACACTGCTGTCCTGGCGGACCACCAGGATCCTCCGACTCACCGGCGCCATCCAGCAGGGCCCGCGGGTGCGCGTCCGCGGTGCCTGTTCCGGCGAGCGCCCATCCCCCCTTCGCCACCCCTCCCCCCGGCGGAGGGGGGCTTGGCGTCACGCCCGGGCTCTACGCTGGGTCCATGGCCCGCGGCGAGCACGGCGAGGACGTCCACCTGACGGTCGGCGAGCGGGAGGTGCGCATCTCCAGCCCCGACCGGGTGTACTTCCCCACGCGCGGTGAGACCAAGCTCGACCTCGCGCAGTACTACATCGCGGTCGGAGACGGGATCCTGCGCGCGCTGCTGAAGCGGCCGACGATGCTGCACCGCTTCCCCAAGGGCGTCACCGGCACCAAGGTCCACCAGAAGCGCCTACCGCAGGGGGCACCGCCCTGGGTCGAGACCGTGCGCCTGCACTTCCCCCGGTACGACCTGCACGCCGACGAGCTGTGCCCGACCGAGCTGGCCCAGATCATCTGGGCGGTGCAGATGAGCACCGTCGAGCTGCACCCGTGGAATGTCCGCTCCGCCGACGTCGATCGACCCGACGAGTGGCGGATCGACCTCGACCCGATGCCGGACGCTCCCTTCGACCGGGTGCAGCGGGTGGCGGGCGTCGTCCAGGAGGTCCTCGACGAGCTCGGCATCATCGGCTTCCCCAAGACATCCGGCGGGTCCGGGCTGCACGTCTACGTGCGGATCGAGCCGCGGTGGGACTTCGGCGAGGTGCGAAGGGCGGCGCTCGCCTTCGCCCGTGAGGTCGAGCGGCGGGCCCGGCAGGACGTGACGACGACGTGGTGGCGCAAGGACCGCGACCCGGCAGCGGTCTTCGTCGACTACAACCAGAATGCCCGGGACCACACGATCGCTGCGGCGTACTCGGTGCGAGGCCACGCTGCCGGCACCGTGTCGACGCCGATCACCTGGGACGAGGTCCCCGACGTCGAGCCGCAGGAGTGCACGATCGCGACGGTTCCGGAGCGCTTCGCGCGGCTCGGCGACCTGCACGCGGCGATCGACGACGTGGCGCACGATCTCACCCCGCTGCTGGAGTGGGCGGACCGCGACGAGGCGGAGGGGCACGAGCTGCCGGTCGACCCTGACTAGCGTCGCAGGGCGGCCTCGACCCAGTGGTCGAGCCCGGCATCGTCCTCGACGGCGTCGGGCGAGACGTCGAGCCAGCTGGGCCCCATGCCCGTGTCACCCATCCGGGCCTCCTGGGCGTAGTAGGCGCCCGCCGCACGCAGCAGGTCCTCGCTCTCGGTGGGGTCGATCCGCACGAGCAGACCACCACCGCCCCTGACCCCCAGAAGGATCGACCCACCGACCATGAGGATCAGCGCGCCGAACATGCGCTTCTCCTCCCAGTCGATGCCGCGGTCGGACAGTGCCGTGCGCACCCGGTTCGCCAGATCCTCGTCGATGGCCATGGCTCTACGGTGCCACGTCCCCAGGCTTCGAGGCTGCGGCCGCGGACGGCCTTCGCACCTCAGCCACCGTCGCCTCCTATGGTGGGGAGGTGCCCGAGCCAGTCCTCCTCCCCCACCCGGTGACGGGTGTCCCCTTCGCCTCGCCGGTGGAGCCGGGGACCGGGTGGCCGGAGGACGTGGCCGACCCAACCACGCCGGTCGCGACGACCCCTGCGCAGGTCCGGCGCCTGGCGAAGGGGGCGATCGGCCAGACCGAGCTCGACGCCCGCATCTCCGTGTGCCGGGCCTGCCCCCGCCTCGTCACCTGGCGTGAGGAGGTCGCGCTGGCCAAACGGGCCGCCTTCACCGACGAGCCCTACTGGGGCCGACCAGTGCCCGCGATGGGACCGCCCGATGCGCCCGTCCTCGTCGTCGGTCTGGCTCCCGCCGCGCACGGCGCCAACCGGACCGGACGCAACTTCACCGGTGACCGCTCGGGCGACTGGCTCTACGGCGCGCTGCACCGCGCGGGCTACGCGAACCAGCCCGAGTCCTGGGCGGCGGGCGACGGGCTGGAGCTCACCGACGTCCGCATCATCGCTCCGGTGCGCTGCGCACCGCCGCAGAACAAGCCGACGACCCAGGAGAAGCGCAGCTGCGCCCCCTGGCTCGACGCCGACCTGGCCCGGAGCGCACCCCACGTCCGCTCGATCATGTGCCTCGGCTCGATCGGCTGGGACACGACCATCGCCGGCGTGCGCCACGCGGGCTGGGAGGTGCCGCGACCCAAGCCGAAGTTCGGCCACGGCGCCCGGGCGACACTGCTCACGCCCGAGGGGCGGGAGGTCGAGCTCGTCGGCTGCTACCACGTGAGCCAGCAAAACACCTTCACCGGCAAGCTGACCGAGTCGATGCTCGACGAGGTCATCGCCTCGCTCTGATCCTTCGCGGCTCCTCCGTCGCACCTCAGGATCCGGGCCCTAGGGTGGCGGCATGGCCACCACCACCGCGCTCGTCGTCACCCACCACGGAGGACCGGAGGTCCTCGCCCTCGAAGACCGTGAGGTCCCCTCCCCGGGCCCCGGCGAGGCGCTCGTCGAGGTCGCCGCGGGTGGAGTGAACTTCATCGATGCCTACAAGCGCGCCGGGGTCTACCCGACGCACCCGCCCTATGTGCAGGGCTTCGAGGCATCGGGGACCGTGCGCGAGGTCGGCGAGGGTGCCGCCGTGTCCGTGGGCGACCGCGTCGCCTGGTCGATGACCGATGGGCTCCACGCCGGACTCGTCCTCGCCGATGCCGCCCGGCTGGTCCCGGTGCCGGATGACGTGGACCTCGAGACCGCCTGCGCGGCGGTGCTGCAGGGCATGACCGCCCACGCGCTCGTCACCAGCTGCTATCGCGTGGAGGAGGGCACGGTCGCCCTCGTCCACGCCGCCGCGGGCGGTGTCGGACAGCTGCTCACCCAGATGATCACCTCGCGGGGCGGCCGGGTCATCGCCACCGCCGGCTCCCCCGAGAAGCTCGAGATCGCCCGCTTCCGAGGCGCCAGCGAGCTCATCGACTACTCCACGACCGAGGACCTCGCGGGCGACATCGCCGCGGCCGCGCAGCGCATCGGTGCGACGAAGGGGGTCGACGTCGCCTACGACGGCGTCGGCAAGGCGACCTTCGACGCCTCCCTGGCATCGCTGCGCACCCGAGGGACCATGGTCCTCTTCGGTGGGGCGTCGGGTCAGGTTCCTCCCTTCGACCTGCAGCGTCTCAACGCGGGCGGCTCGCTCTTCGTCACCCGGCCCTCGCTGGCCCACTTCATCGAGGAGCGCGAGGAGCTGCTCATGCGGGGGCGGGAGGTCTTCGGTGACATCTCCGCCGGGCGGCTCGACGTCGCCATCGGTGGCCGGTACCCCTTCGCCGAGGCCGCGGACGCCTACCGCGCGCTCGAAGGGCGGGCCACGACGGGGAAGCTGATCCTCATCCCCTGAGCGCAACGCCTCAACGGCGCGTCGTACTGCAGTTCGGTGCCAGACCCGCGAGGTCATCGAGAACTTGAGGACCCCGGTCGACGAACTGCAGTACGACATGCGGCTGTGGACAAGCCAGCCGCGGAATCATGGGACTCCGCCACGGTGAGGGGATGTCAGTCGTCCCCCTCATCGTCGCCCAGCACGGCGGAGCAGCAACCCGCGCACAGATCCTCGAGGCGACCACCCCCGCTGCACTTGCGCGGGCCCTGTCGGCTGGCACGGTCGTCCGGTACCGGCGCGGGGTCTACGGCCTGCCCGTGGATGATTCGGCGGCCAGGGCGGCCACTCTCAACGCCCACCTGAGCCATCGGACTGCGGCTCTGCACCACGGGTGGGGCGTCCTGCATGCTCCGGACCCACCGGAGCTGATCGCCTCGCGAGCACGACGCATCCCCGTGCCCCACGACGTGTCGCTGCGCTTCCGCACCCTCGCCGCGGACGAGGTCGGACTGCGGGCCACCACGCCCCTTCGAACGGTCATCGACAGCGCTCGTGACCTCCCGCTGACGGAGGGCCTCGCCGTAGCCGACTCGGCACTGCGCTCGGGCAGCGTGACGCCGGACGAGCTGGCTGCGGTCGCACTCCCCCGCACCGGGCGGGTGGCCGCACGACGCGTCTTCGATCTCGCCTCGGTCGAGGCGGCGAACCCCTTCGAGTCGGGCCTGCGAGCCTTGGCGATCGAGGCAACCGATCAGCTGTGGGTCCCCCAGGTGCCGATCACCGTCCGGGACGGGCGCGTGCTGCACGCCGACGCCGGCCACCCTGAGACCCGGGTCGCTCTCGAGGCCAACAGCCTGGAGTTCCACAAGACCCGCGAGGACATCAGACGCGACAGCTGGCGTCACAACGAGATGACGCTGGCCGGCTGGGTGGTGCTGCACTTCGCGTGGGAGCACGTGATGTTTTCCCAGGAGTGGGTGCGAGAGGTCATCGCCTGGGTCCTGCGACAACGCGTGATCAGTGCCCCACGAGTGGGATCAGTGGCTCACCAGAGGAAGGCGACGAGGGCGTTGACGACGGCGAGTCCGGCAGCGACCCATGCGAGGGTCTGGCCGTTCTCGCCACGCTTGCCCTTGGCGTTGCCGATCTCGGCGCAGGCGAGCACCGCGATCATGATCACGAGCTTGGTCCCGATCTTGGCGTGGTTGACCGGGTCGTCACCGGCTTCGGCGATCCCGGTGAGTGCGAGGCCGAGGAGCAGCTGGATCCGCGCACCCCAGACCTGGATGAGGTGGCCCCGGCCGGCGACGACGGGGCCGACGACGATGGCCAGCATCGCCAGCATGTGGAGGATGTAGAGGACGAGGCGCAGGGCTTCCATGCCGCCCAGCGTAGGCGAGCAGGCACCGGTCTCCTACACGGGGTAGGACTCACCGCCGGGGACGAGATGCCACGCCTTGCGGACCATGTCACCGAGGGCGAGGTCACGGACCCGGTCGAGGGGAACCCACGCGGTAGCACCCGTGGACCCGTCCACCTCGACGACCGTGGCAGGAGTCGGGCGGGGACACGTCGCCGGGTAGATCAGCCGCAGCGCGTGGAAGTCCTCGGACCGTCCCTCGTCGGCCCTGACGGGGCCGATCCTGTGCGAGGACTGCACCTGGACCAGGTCACCGGGGACGGCGTCCTGGCCGGTCTCCTCGTGCACCTCCCGCACCACCCCGTCCAGGGGGTCCTCCCCCGGCTCGACACCGCCACCGGGCAAGGTCCACAGCCCGGCGCCCCCGGCCACCCAGTCGGCCAGCTGCGACATGAGCAGTCGCCCCCGGTCGACCACCACGGCATAGGCGCCGACCCGCTGGGTCCGGCGTGCCCCGGCCGGGCCTGCCGTCAGCACCGGGGCGTCCACGCCGTCCAGCGAGGTCACGGCGTAGTGCAGCTCGACCGCGCCACCCGGCCCCACGGCCGCGCGCACCGGTTGCCCTGCCCAGCCGTGCGCGGCGAGCACGTCC
>JBQGNO010000020.1:16087-25460 GCA_052087725.1 Janibacter sp.
TGCCGGAGCGGCCACCGACCCTCGCTCCCGGCCACGACGACGACGCTCATGCGCCCGCCCGGCGGTACTCGTCCACGGCCAGGCCGACGACCCGGTCCCAGGTCTGCATCGGCCCGGTGGTCACGGTGTGGCGGGCCAGACGCACCCGCAGCGTCGGGTCGGCGACCAGACGCACGAGCGCATCCGCCAGTCCGTCATCATCGGCCGCGAGCAGCCCGTTGGTCCCGTCCGTCACGACCTCACGCACCCCGGAGTCGGCGCGGGCGATGACGGGCAGCCCTGCGGTGCGCGCCTCCAGTGCGGCGATCCCGAAGGCCTCCAGGCGGGACGGCGAGAGATAGACATCAGCCTCACGGTATGCGCGGGCGAGCTCCGGACGTCGGACCCGCCCCCGCAGCGTCACCACGTCGTCCACCCCGAGAGCATCGATGTGGCGCTGGAGCACCGGCCGCAGCGGGCCGTCCCCGTAGACGTCCAGGGTCAACGCCCCCGGGCCGAGCCGGGCCACTGCGGTGGCCACCACGCGCAGCAACGCACCGATACGTTTGCGTGGCGCAAGGCGGGCAGCCGTCACCACCCGCACCGGCCGTGCGGTCGGCCGCACCGGCCCCACCGGCCACGCCTGCAGGTCGATGCCGTTGGGCAGGACGGCGACGGGCCGGCCCGGCACGGCACGCTGCACCCCCGCTGCTGCGAACCCCGAGACGGCGGAGAGCACCGCCCCCCGAGCGGTCCATCCCCGCAGCATCGGTGCGAGCGCCGGGGCCGCGCGGTCGAGGACGCAGTGGAAGGTCAGGGCCGTGGGCAGACCGAGCCCCGTCGCCACCCGCGTCATGTCCCACGCGAAGGGGGACACCACCCCGAGGTGGACGTGGGCGACATCAAAACCGCTGTGCCGCAGCCGCTCTCGAACCTCCGGCGGCGCCAGTGGGTTGACGGGGACACCACCGGGCAGCCGCAGCCCCATCCGGTGCACACGGACCCCGTCGACGGTCTCGACGGCCCCGCCGCGCTCCCCCTTCGCTCCGGGTGTCGCAGTGAAGACCTCGACCTCGTGCCCGGACCGGTGCAGCTGCGCCGCCAGGTCGCTGACCTGCGACTCGATGCCGCCGGTGCGCGGCGGGTAGCAGTCGGACAGGAGGGCGACCTTCACAGCTCAAGGGTGCCACGGCGGCGTGTGGCAGGGTTTCACCCGATGGACCAGCCAGCCCCCGGAGAGCGCCGCACCCTCGTGCTCTTCCACGCCCACCCCGACGACGAAGCCCTGCTCACGGCGGGGACGATGGCCCGGGCCGCTGCGGAAGGCCACCGGGTCGTGCTCGTCGTCGCGACGGACGGTGGTCTCGGCCTGACCGACGAGACCACCTTCGGGACGAAGGGGGATGCCCTCGCCGCCACGCGCAGCCGCGAGCTGGCCGCCAGCGCCGACGCCCTCGGGGTCGCCCGCACCGTCGAGCTCGGGTACGCCGACAGCGGGAGTGGCCCCGAGGTCTTCCCGGACCCGCCCGGCGGGCGCCGCTTCGTCCGGGTACCGCTCGACGAGGCGGCCACGGCCCTCGCCGACGTCCTCGTCGAGGAGCGGGCTGATGTCCTGACCACCTACGACCCGAGCGGGGGATACGGGCACCGCGACCACGTGCGTGTCCACGAGGTCGGGACCCGTGCCGCGCAGATCGCCCGCGAGCGGGGCCGCCCCGTCACCGTCCTGTGGGCAACGGTCCCCCGCGACCTCCTCTGTCGCGCCATCGACCTCGTCGCAAAGGTCTACCGCTTCCCGCCCGAGTTCGACCGCGACGGCTTCGACCGCGCCTTCTCCGCCCGGGCGGACATCACCCACCGGATCCCGGTGCGCCCTCAGGCACGGGCCAAGCGTGCCGCCATGCGCGCGCACGCGAGCCAGGGCTCGGGCTCCGGAAGCGGGGACCGGACGCTCGGGATGCTCGTGCGCATCCCCCGCCCCCTCTACGACCTCGTCTTCGGGCGCGAGTGGTTCATCGACCCGGAGGCGCCGGAGGGCACCGCACGCACGCACGTCTTCGAGGGGCTGACATGAGCACGACCACGGCCACGCCACCGGCCCCGAAGCGCACCTCCCCGATCGTCCGGGCACTCCAGATCGTCGTGGGGCTCGGCCTGGCGATCGGGATGCTCTGGTGGGGACTGCCGTACTTCGCCAAGACGTCGTGGGCCGAGGTCTTCGAGGTCCTCGGGACCGTGCCGTGGTGGAAGGCGATCGTCTTCACCGCACTCGTCGTCTGCGGGCTGTACTGCTACACCTTCGTCATGACCGGGGCGATGCCCGGCCTCAGCCACACCCGCGCCCTGATCCTCAACGTGTGCGGCTCGTCGGTCTCCAACCTGCTGCCCGGCGGCGGGGCGGTCGGACTCGCGGCGACCTTCTCGATCGCCAAGTCCTGGGGCTTCTCGGCCGCCGCGGTGACGACGATGGCGGTGGTGACCGGCGTGTGGAATGTCCTCGCCCGGGCTGCGCTCCCGGTCATCGCCATCGCCGGCCTCTCCTGGGGCGCGACGGACCTGCCCCGGTCGATGCGAGAAGCCGCCTTCGCCGCCATCCTCACCGGCGGCGTGGTCATCGTCGTCTTCGTCCTCGCGGTCGGCACGGACCGGGGCGCCCGGTCCCTCGGGCGGGGCATCGACCGCCTCGTGCGGATGGTCCGGCACGCACACACGGACCGGGCCGAGGTCGCCCTCACCGGGATGCGCGAGCGGACCGCTGCGACCGTGCGGACCGGCTGGCTGTCGATGACGCTCGGCATGGTCGGCTTCTTCGGCCTCTACTACGTGCTCTTCCTGCTGTGCACGTCGACGACGGGGCTCGAGCTCCCCTTCGGCCAGCTCTTCGCCGCCTATGCGATCGGCCGGCTCCTCACCGCGGTTGGCGTGACCCCCGGCGGGCTCGGCGTCACCGAGACCGGCACGGCCGCAGCACTCGTGGCGTGGGGGGCCGACCCGGCGGCGTCGATGGCCGCCGTCGTGATCTTCTCGATCTTCACCCACCTGCTCGAGGTGCCCCTGGGCGCGATCGGGTGGGTCGCCTGGCTCGTCATGCCCAGGGCCAGCGCCGACGAGGTCGCCGACATCGAATCCATCCGGGACTGACGTCAGCCGAGGAGGCGGCCCGCCTGCTGGGCGTGCGCCTGCCGCGCCACCTCGTCGTCGAGCTCGGCCGGCTCGAAGGCCCGGCCGGTGGCCAGCTCGGCCGCCCACCCGATGAGCGCGTCGGACAGGTGCGGGTTCGCCGGCAGGATCGGACCGTGGAGGTAGGAACCCACGACGTGGCCGGACACCGCACCCTCGGTCCCGTCGCTGCCGTTGTTGCCCAGCCCGTGCCGGACCCGACCGAAGGGGACCTGCCCCGCCCCGAGCGTCGTGGAGCCCGAGTGGTTCTCGTAGCCGACGACGTCACCGAAGTCGGTCGACAGCACGATGGGCCCGATCATGCGGGTCGAGTTGCCCTGCGTGGTCACGTCGAGGATCCCCAGGCCGGGCAGGGTCTGCCCCTGGACCGTGACGAAGGCATTGCCGAAGAGCTGGTACATGCCGCAGATCATGAGCATCGCGGCGCCGTCGGCCGCGAGCCCGCGCAGCCGGTCCGCATGGCGCTCGAGGTCCTCCTCGACCTTGGCCTGACCGGAGTCCTGGCCGCCGCCACCGACGACGAGGTGGGCGGTCTCGGGGAAGGGCTGTCCCGGGTGGTGCTGGTGGACGACCGGCACGTAGCCGTGGCGCCGCACGCGGGCGGCGAGACAGCGGGTGTTGCCCAGATCGCCGTAGATGCTCATCTCACGGGGGTACATGTGGACGAGGTGGATCTCGCCCTTGCCCTCGTGTCCCGGGTCGGCGGGGAGGTCGGATGCCTTCGGCTCTCCGAGGATGGTGACGTCACGGGCGTCAGTCATGCGGGCCCTCCACTGGTCTCCGGGGCGTCGACGCCCATCTCGGGCAGGTCATAGCGCTCGCTGAGCATCCGGCGCAGCGCGAGCATCGCGGTGTACGAGGTGAAGATCCGCTTCGGCTCCCCCGCGTGGTCGGCGAGGAAAGTGTCCAGGGCCTTCGCCAGGTCCACCTCGATCGCCCCGACCGGCACATCGTCGTACTGCAGGCGCAGGGCCATGTCCCAGCCGCGCACGCCGGAGGTGAGGGCGACGCCCTTCGTCCGCAGCGACTCGAAACTCACGTCGTAGAGCCAGGAGACGTCCCGGCCGTCCGCGTAGTCGTCGTTGATCGCGATCATCGTCGCGGTGGGCGTGCTGCCGTAGGTCCCCAGCGCGACGGTGAAGCCGGCCGGGTTCTTCACGAGGACGAGCTCGAGGGTCGTGCCGTCGACGTCGATGACCTCGCCTCGACCGAAGGGGGGTGCCACCGTCCGCAGCGCCTGCTCGGCGGCGTCGCGACGGAAAGCCGGCCCGAGCAGGTGCTTGGCGGTGCTCGTCGCCGCCGTGGCGTTGATCATCGCGGCGAGGCCGCGCTGGCGCAGCGAGACCGGGCCGACCCGGCCCCCTTCGCCCTCGGCGCCGAAGGTGATCTGCAGCTGCTGCTCGTCGACCGGGTCGAGGAGCCCGTCGCGCTCCCCCGCGGTCGGCGGCGCATAGTCGTCCTGCTCCCGGGAGTCGTGCTCGTTGAGCTCACCGACCCGGTCCGCGGCGGACGCGTCGAGGCCGAACCACGTGACGTCGATGCCCGGGTCCAGGGTGGTCGCGATGCGGTTGACGAAGGGGTCGTCCCGGTTGAGCACGACGCCCTCGGTGGTCATCGCGGCCAGCTGTGTCAGCAGGCCGGCGGTGTGGTCGATCTCGGCGAAGCGGTCGAGCTGGTCGCGGGCGACGTTGAGCAGGAGCGCGTGCGTGGGTGCCACGGCCCGGCCGAAGTGGAGGGCATGCGCCTCGTCGAGCTCGAGGACCGCGATGTCGGCCTGCAACCCGCCCCGCAGCGGCATCTCGGCGAGCATCGCCGAGATCACGCCGCGGGTGAAGTTGCTGCCCGTGGGGTTGGTGAAGACCGTCTTGCCGTGCGCGCGCAGGACCGCGACGAGCATCTTGGTCGTCGTCGTCTTGCCGTTCGTCCCGGAGACGACGACGATCCCGCCGGGGACGTCGGCGAGGGCGTGGGCGAGGAAGCCGGGGTCGACCTTCTCCGCGACGAGGCCGGGCAGCGCGGATCCACCGGAGCCACCGCCCCGGAGACGGGCAGCGCGGCGGGCGGCCTTGCCGGCGAGGGCGGCGATCGTCGTTCTCAGCACTCGGTCACCCTAACGGGGCGCCGGGCCCGGGACGGTCTGCGTAGTCGGGGCTGCGCGCCTGATCACCGTGAGCGGCGATGGCGTCCATCACGTCGTCGGTGATCGCCCGGTACAGCCGGGCCTTGACGTGCTGCTCCTGCAGGGCCGCGACGTCGATCGGGGGCGCGAAGCGGACGGTCACCCGGTGCGGGCGCAGTCCCCGGGCCCCGATGGGCTGGACCTTGTCGGTCCCGGTGAGCGCGCACGGGACGACCACGGCGTCCGTGGACGCTGCCAGCCGCCCCACACCGGTGCGGCCCTTGTGCAGCATGCCGTCGCGGCTGCGGGTGCCCTCGGGGTAGATGCCGAAGGCCCCACCGGCGCGCAGGTGCTCCTCGGCGAGCTCGAGGGAGCGGGCCGCGGCGCGGGCATCGGAGCGGTCCACGGGGATCATCCCGCCGAACTCCCCGAACCACACCCGCTTGAGCCAGCCGGTGATGCCGCGGCCCTCGACGTACTCGGCCTTGCCGAGGAAGCCGACCTTGCGGCCCGCAGCGAGCGGGATGACCATCGAGTCGATGAAGCTGCGGTGGTTGCTCGCGATGATCACCGGCCCGGTCCGCGGGACGTGTTCCAGCCCCTCGACGCGGAGACGGAGGAAGGCCCTGAGCGGCGGGCCGACGAGCACCCTGCGCAGGATCCACTCGCTGGCGCGCATCGCGGTATTGCTGTTCACGTCGTCAGGGTAGTCATTAGGGTCGGCCCCATGACGAGCGTTCCACCGCTTCCCGGTCACGGCGCCCTCGTGGTCACCCTCCAGGGCAATGGCTTCACGGCCGGCCTCACCCCGAGCGTGCACATCGACGGCTACCGGGTCCCCGCGTCCTTCGGGCCGAACTTCTACCCCCTTCGCCCGGGACGGCACCGCATCGACGTGCACACGCAGTGGATGCGGCGGTACGGGCAGGCCGGGATGGAGGTCGACCTCCACCAGGGTCAGCAGATCCCGGTCTTCTACGCCGTGCCGTGGCACCAGTTCACGACCGGCTCCATCGGCCACGAGAAGCAGTCCCGCAAGGGGCTCGGCGCGATGATCGCGATCATCGCCGTGACCGTCCTCGTGATCCTGCTCTGCTGCACCGGCTCGGTCCTGCTTGGCTCCTGAGGTCTGACGAAGGGGGGCAGCTCACTCCCACTCGATGGTGCCCGGGGGCTTGCTCGTGACATCGAGCACGACCCGGTTGACCTCTTCGACCTCGTTGGTGATGCGGGTGGAGATCTGGGCGAGCACGTCGCCGGGGACGCGGGTCCAGTCGGCGGTCATCGCGTCCTCGGAGGAGACGGGGCGCAGCACGATCGGGTGACCGTAGGTGCGGCCATCGCCCTGCACACCGACGGAGCGGACGTCGGCGAGCAGGACGACCGGGCACTGCCAGATCTCCTGGTCGAGGCCGGCAGCGGTCAGCTCCTCGCGGGCGATCGCGTCCGCGCGGCGGAGGATGTCGAGGTTGTGCTCGGTGACCTCACCGATGATCCGGATACCCAGACCGGGCCCGGGGAAGGGCTGACGGTCGACGATCGGTCCGGGGACGCCCAGCTCGCGACCGACCTGGCGCACCTCGTCCTTGAAGAGGGCGCGCAGCGGCTCGATGAGCTTGAACTGCAGGTCGTCGGGCAGGCCGCCGACGTTGTGGTGGGACTTGATGTTGGCCGCACCGGTGCCGCCACCGGACTCGACGACGTCTGGGTAGAGCGTGCCCTGCACGAGCCACTTCACCGGGTGGCCGTCGTCATCCCCTTCGCCGACGACGTCACGCGCCGCCTGCTCGAAGACGCGGATGAACTCCCGGCCGATGATCTTGCGCTTCTCCTCGGGGTCGGTGACCCCGGCCAGCTCTCCGAGGAAGCGGTCCTTGGCATCGACGACGACGAGCTTGACGCCGGTCGCCGCGACGAACTCCTCCTCGACCTGCTCGGCCTCACCCTCGCGGAGGAGACCGTGGTCGACGAAGACGCAGGTCAGCTGCTTGCCGACGGCCCGCTGCACCAGCGCGGCCGCGACGGAGGAGTCGACTCCGCCGGAGAGCGCGCAAAGGACGCGATCCTCGCCGACGGTCTCGCGGATGACCGCGACCTGCTCCTCGATGACATTGTCCGCGGTCCAGTCGGGGGTCAGCCCCGCGCCGCGGACGAGGAAGTTCTCCAGCACGGGCTGGCCGAAGGTCGAATGCATGACCTCGGGGTGCCACTGCACGCCGTAGAGGCGACGCTCGTCGTCCTCGAAGGCCGCGACCGGCGCGGCCGAGGTGCTCGCCGTGACGCGCATGCCCGCAGGGGCCTCGGTCACGGAGTCGCCGTGGCTCATCCACACGGACTGCTCGGCCGGCTGGCCGTTGAAGAGGGTGGACTCGCGGTCGCTCACCTGCGCCCGGGTCGAGCCGTACTCCCGCAGACCGGTGCGCTCGACGGTGCCGCCGAGTGCCTTGACCATCGCCTGGAAGCCGTAGCACATGCCGAAGACCGGGACGCCCGCCTCGAGCAGCGCGACGTCGAGCCCCGGGGCATCCTCGGCGTAGACCGACGAGGGGCCGCCGGAGAGGATCACCGCGGCCGGCTCCTTGGCGAGCATCTCGGCCACCGGCACGGTGTGGGGCACGACCTCGCTGTAGATCTTCGCCTCACGCACCCGACGGGCGATGAGCTGGGCGTACTGGGCGCCGTAGTCGACGACCAGGACCGGGGAGGTCTTCAGGGAGTCGGCCGGGAGCGTCGTTGAGTGCGAATCTGTCACCCGCACAGGCTACCGGGACGAGCCCCGCCCACGGACCCGGCTCAGGTGGTGAGCGGCGAGACCTCGCGCACGACGCGGCGCTCCTCGACGAAGGCGACGAAGGGGATGCACGCGAGCAGCAAGATGACGATCATCCGGCCCACGGACCAGTCGACCTTGAAGCCGAGGTTGGCGGTGGCCACGGCGAAGACCATGAAGATCACGCCGTGCACCGGCGACCACCAGGAGAGCACGTCGTTGCCCATCCCGTACTTGAGCACCATCTCGACGATGAGGACGAACATCGCCAGACCGGCGACGATCGCGCTCGCCCGGAAGAAGGACAGGGCGGTCGCGATCGCCCGCGGGTCAGCTTCCGGTGCGCCCTTCGCCTGATCGGTCATGTCACGTGCTCCTTCGTCTCCACGGCCTCGTCGGCCGGTGCGTCGTCACGGCGCGCCGTCTGGCGCACCATCTTCGTCCACATCCACAGCGGGAACGCCGCGAAGATCCACCACTGGAACGCGTACATGACGTTCCGGACGTTCAAGGAGGTGTCCGGCAGGGGCGGGGGCACCCGCTCCACTCCCGGAGCCTGCTTCGCTCCGTCCTCCGTCATCGCGAAGGCGAAGCCGGTGTAGATCTCCCCGGGCCACCGGTTGACCAGCTGGGCGATGTCCACGGAGGTCATCTGCCCCCGGGGCAGGCCCCCCTGGTCGGGGGCCTCCTTGGGTGCCAACGACCCGCGCAGCTCGATGGTGCCCGTGGGCGCCTTCGGTGGGGTCTCCCCCTGCGGGATCCATCCCCGCACCACGGCGAGGTTGGCTCCGGTCTCCTCCACGACGAAGCGCTCGACGACCCAGCGCCCCTTGACGCCGTCGAGGAGGCGCTCGACGACGAGCACCTGATCACCCGTGTACTCGCCGCTGGTGGTCACCCGCTGACCCGACCCACCGTCCGGGAAGGACTCGTGCGGCTGCATGACCTCGGCGAGCGGCTGGACCGGCTTGTCCTGGATCTCGCGCACCGCGTCGGCGCGGGCCACGTCGTGGGCCACGGACCACTGCCAGCGGCCCGCGATGATGCATCCGATCGCCAGGACCACCGCGAGAGCGAGCAGTCCCACCCACTTGGGGCGAAGGGCGGTCCGGAGCACCACCTCAGGGTACGTGGGCGATCTGGGTCACTCGGACCCCCGGGTCCTCGCCGCACGACGGTTGAGGAGTGAGGCCGGCCGCGGCCGAGCCTCGAAACCCACGTCAGGCTTCGAGGCTCGTCGCTGGCGCTCCTCGCACCTCAACCACCGTCGGTCAGCCGACGAGGCGCGGCATCCCGAGGTCGACCTTGGCGCTGGTGTGGGTGAA
>JBQGNO010000021.1:0-25429 GCA_052087725.1 Janibacter sp.
GACGAGATCGTCGTCTCCTAGACTCGAGCAGTGGCAGATCCCGCAACGTACCGACCCGCTCCGGGGTCGATCCCGACCGATCCCGGCGTCTATCGCTTCAGGGACGAGCACGGTCGGGTCATCTACGTCGGCAAGGCGAAGTCCTTGCGCTCCCGCCTGTCCTCGTACTTCCAGGACATCGCCGCCCTGCACCCGCGCACGTCACGGATGGTGCGCACCGGTGCCACGGTGGAGTGGACCGTCGTCGCGACCGAGGTCGAGGCGCTCCAGCTCGAGTACTCGTGGATCAAGGAGTACGACCCCCGCTTCAACGTGAAGTACCGCGACGACAAGTCCTACCCGTACCTCGCGGTGACGATGGGTGAGGAGTACCCACGGGCCCAGGTCATGCGCGGGGCCAAGCGCAAGGGCACGAAGTACTTCGGGCCCTACACCCACGCCTGGGCCATCCGCGAGACCCTCGACCTGCTGCTGCGCGTCTTCCCGGTCCGCACCTGCAGCAAGGGCGTCTTCAAGCGCGCGGAGCAGTCCGGACGTCCCTGCCTCCTCGGGTACATCGACAAGTGCTCGGCCCCGTGCGTCGGGTGGGTCACCCCCGACGAGCACCGGGCCCTGGCCGACGAGCTGTGCGACTTCCTCGCCGGTCACACCGGGCGGTTCGTCCGGCGGGTCGAGGAGCGCATGCAGGCGGCCTCGGCCGATCTCGACTTCGAGCAGGCCGCGAGACTGCGCGACGACCTCGCGGCACTGACCAAGGCCCTGGAGAAGTCGACGGTGGTCTTCCAGGACGACACCGACGCGGACGTCTTCGCGCTGGCCGATGACGAGCTCGAGGTGGCCATCCAGGTCTTCCACGTGCGCGGTGGGCGCATCCGCGGACAGCGGGGATGGGTCGCGGAGAAGGACGCCGAGGACGTCCCCCAGCTCGTCGAGCACCTGCTCCAGCAGGTCTACGGCGGAGAGGCCGTCCCACGAGAGGTCCTCGTGCCGGTCCTGCCCCCGGCCGCGGCCGAGATGGCTGCCTGGCTGGGGGAGCGAAGGGGGAGCAGGGTGGACCTGCGCGTCCCGCAGCGGGGTGACAAACGCACCCTCATGGGGACGGTGGAGCGCAATGCGGTCCAGTCCCTGGCCCGGCACAAGGTGGCCCGCGCCGGTGACCTCACCGCCCGCAGCCAGGCCCTGCAGGACCTGCAGGAGATGCTCGGGCTCGAGGACGCGCCGCTGCGCATCGAGGGGTATGACATCGCCCACGTGCAGGGCAGCGATGTGGTCGGCTCGATGGTGGTCTTCGAGGACGGTGTCGTCCGCAAGAACGAATACCGCCGGTTCATCGTCCGCGGTGATGTCGACGGGCGTACCGACGACACCGCAGCGATGCACGAGGTGCTCACCCGTCGCTTCGCCCGTCACGTCAAGGAGCGCGATCGGGCGGGGATCGACCCGGAGACGGGCGAGGCCCGCCGCTTCGCCTACCCGCCCAACCTCGTCGTCGTCGACGGTGGCGCCCCGCAGGTCGCCGCCGCCCAGCAGGTCCTCGACGAGCTGGGGATCGATGACGTCGCTCTCGTCGGCCTCGCCAAGCGCCTGGAGGAGGTGTGGCTCCCCGGCGACGACCACCCGGTCATCCTGCCGCGCACCAGCGAGGCGCTCTATCTCCTCCAGCGACTGCGGGACGAGGCCCACCGCTTCGCCAACACCTTCCACCGGGAGCGCCGCAGCCGCTCGATGACCCAGAGCGCGCTCGACGGGATCCCCGGTCTGGGGGAGGCTCGTCGCACGGCCCTGCTCGCGAAGTTCGGCTCGGTCAAGCGGATCCGCGCGGCAGGGGCGGACGAGCTGGCCGAGACCCCTGGGATCGGACCTGCACTTGCCGAACGTATTGCGGCAGAGTTGGCCCCGAACGCACCAGCGCCTGCCGTGAACCTCACCACCGGCGAGGTCCTCGACGAAGGAGAGTCATGATGACCGATCCCGAGAAGCCCCTCCAGCGCGAAGCGCCGGAGACCGGTCCCGAGGTGGTCGTCGTGACCGGGATGTCCGGGGCGGGCCGCTCCACCGTCGGCAATGTCATGGAGGACCATGGCTGGTACGTCATCGACAACCTGCCGGTGATGCTCCTGCCCGATCTGCTGCGACTGTCGGAGCTGCGCGATGACTCGATCGTGTCCGAGTCGGCGCAGGCCCGGATCGGGATCGTCCTCGATGTGCGCGCACAGGGTTTCGAGACCCTCACCTCCTCGCTGGAGCGGTTGCGCGACCGAGGCTGGCGCGCCCACCTGGTCTTCCTCGAGGCGACGAACGAGGCCCTCGTCCGGCGCTTCGAGAGCGTCCGCCGACCGCACCCCCTCCAGGGGGAGGGGCGGCTGCTGGACGCCATCCAGCAGGAGCGCGAGGTGCTCGCCGATGTGCGTGCGAGCGCGGAGAACATCGTCGACACGTCCGGACTCAATGTCCATCAGCTGAATCGCAAGATCAGCCCGCTCTTCATGTCGGACTCCCCGGAGCGGCTGCGGATGGCGGTGCTCTCCTACGGGTTCAAGTACGGGGTGCCCCTCGACGCGGACTTCGTCCTCGACACGCGCTTCCTGCCCAACCCCTACTGGGTCCCCGAGCTGCGGCCCCACACCGGGCGGGAGGTCCAGGTTGCCGACTACGTGCTGTCCCAGCCCGGGGCGCAGGAGTTCATCGACGGGGTGGAGACGATGCTCGAGCCGGTCATCGCCGGGTACCTCCGCGAAAATCGTCGCTATGTGACGCTCGCCGTCGGGTGCACGGGCGGCAAGCACCGCTCCGTCGCCATCGCCGAGGCCCTGGCCTCCCGTCTGGGGTCGAGCGAGATCGCCACCTTCGTCGTCCACCGTGATCTGGGGCACGAATGAGCGTCCCCGACGTCCTGCGCTCCGCCAACGTGGTCGCCCTCGGGGGCGGTCACGGTCTCGCCGCCTCGCTGTCCGCCCTTCGCCTCGTGTGCGAGCAGGTGACGGCCATCGTCACCGTCGCCGACAACGGCGGCTCGTCCGGGCGTCTGCGCGAGGACTTCGACGTCCTGCCACCGGGCGACCTGCGGATGGCGCTGACCGCACTCTGTGACGACAGCGAGTGGGGCCAGACGTGGAACGACGTCCTCCAGCACCGCTTCACCGGCGACGGCCACCTCTCCGGCCACGCCCTGGGCAACCTGCTCATCGTCGCGCTGTGGCAGCTGCACGACGACCCGGTCACCGGCTTGGATCTCGTCGGACGGCTGCTCAGCGCCCGCGGGCGGGTGCTGCCCATGGCCGCTGTCCCGCTGGAGCTCACCGCGCAGGTCAGCGGGGTCGACCCGTCCGACCCCGTGGGCGTGAGCACGGTCCGCGGGCAGGTCGCCATCGCCCGCACCCATGGTCTCGTCGAGTCGATCTCGCTCGTGCCGACCGACCCGCCGGCCCGGCCGGAGGCTCTGGCTGCCGTGCACGAGGCCGATCACATCATCATCGGCCCCGGCTCCTGGTACACCTCGGTGCTGACCCATCTGCTCGTCCCCGAGCTGCGTGACGCACTCGCACGGACGCAGGCCCGCAAGGTGCTCACGCTCAATCTCGAGATGCACACCGCCGAGACCCGGGGGTTCTCCGCGACGCGACACATCGAGACCCTCCACCAGACCGCTCCGGAGCTGACCGTGGACACCGTCCTGGCGGATCCGCACATCGTCGACAACGCTGCCAGACTGACCGAGGCCTGCGACAAGCTCGGTGCCGAGCTCGTCACTGCGCCCCTCGCGCAGGTCCAGCACGCAGACCGTCATGACGCATTGCGGCTGGCGGCGGCTTATCGTGACATTCTCTCGTGAGCGAGTTGGCGCCCCCACCGGAAGGAACACCTCAATGGCGATGACCGACAAGGTCAAGGACGAGCTGAGCAGGTTCGAGGTGACCCGCACCTGCTGCCGCAAGGCCGAGGTGGCCAGTCTGCTGCGTTTCGCCGGGGGCCTGCACAAGGTGGGCCGGGCGATCGTCGTCGAGGCCGAGCTCGACACGGCCAGCGCCGCCCGGCGGGTGCGCAAGGACATCATCGAGCTCTACGGCTACGAGACAGAGATCATGCAGCTGGCCGCCGGTGGCCTGCGCCGCGGCAGTCGCTACATCGTCCGGGTGCCCAAGGATGGACAGGCACTGGCCCGCCAGACCGGCCTCGTCGATGCGGAGGGCCGGCCCGTGCGCGGCCTGCCGCCCCGCGTCGTCGGGGGCGCCGTCTGTGACGCCGAGGCCGCGTGGCGGGGAGCCTTCCTCGCCCATGGGTCCCTCACGGAGCCCGGCCGCAGCTCGTCGCTGGAGATCACCTGCCCCGGCCCCGAGGCCGCGCTCGCGCTCGTCGGTGCCGCCCGGCGGCTGGGTATCCCGTCCAAGGCGCGTGAGGTCCGTGGCGTCGACCGCGCGGTCATCCGTGACGGCGACGCCATCAGCGCCATGCTCACCCGGTTGGGCGCCCACGATGCCGTCCTCGCGTGGGAGGAGCGTCGGATGCGCCGCGAGGTGCGGGCCACCGCCAACCGCCTCGCCAACTTCGACGATGCCAACCTTCGCCGCTCGGCCCGGGCTGCCGTGGCGGCCGGCGCCCGGGTGCAGCGTGCCCTGGAGATCCTCGGCGACGACATGCCGGACCACCTGCGGGAGGCGGGCCAGCTGCGGCTGCAGTTCAAGGAGGCCTCGCTCGAGGAGCTCGGTCAGCGGGCCGACCCCCCGATGACCAAGGACGCCGTGGCCGGTCGTATCCGCCGGCTCCTCGCCATGGCCGACAAGCGGGCCGAGGAGGACGGGCTCCCGGGCACCGAGGCATCGCTGACCTCGGACATGCTCGACGGCTGAGGGCCTCCTGCCTCCGGAGTGCTTCGGAGGCAATAGGCTGGTGAGACGTGAGTCGCAGCCGCGACCACCCGTGGCATCACTCTTGGAGGCAACCACCGTGACTGTTCGTGTTGGCATCAATGGCTTCGGCCGCATCGGCCGCAATTTCTTCCGCGCCGTCGAGGCATCCGGGGAGGATGTCGAGGTCGTGGCCTTCAACGACCTGGGTGACGATGCCACGCAGGCACATCTGCTGAAGTACGACTCGGTCCTCGGTCGGTTCGACGGGGACGTGAAGGTCGTCGAGGGCGGTATCGAGGTCGACGGCCGGCTGATCACCTCGCTCGCCGAGCGCGACCCGGCCCAGCTGCCGTGGGGCGACCTCGGCGTGGACGTCGTCGTGGAGTCCACCGGCCTGTTCACCGATGCCACTGCGGCGCGGGCCCACGTCGACGCCGGCGCCCACAAGGTCATCATCTCCGCCCCGGCGAAGAACGAGGACATCACGATCGTCATGGGCGTCAATGACGACCAGTACGACGCGGGCCAGCACACGATCATCTCCAACGCGTCGTGCACGACCAACTGCCTGGCCCCCATGGCCAAGGCCCTCAACGACGGTCTGGGCATCACCAGGGGACTGATGACCACGATCCACGCCTACACGGCGGACCAGAACCTCCAGGACGGCCCGCACAAGGACCTGCGCCGGGCCCGGGCCGCGGCCCTGAACATCGTGCCGACGACCACCGGCGCCGCCAAGGCCGTCTCCCTCGTCCTGCCCGAGCTGGAGGGCAAGCTGGACGGCTTCGCCTTCCGCGTCCCGGTCCCGACCGGTTCCGCCACCGACCTGACCTTCGAGGCCGCTCGAGAGACCTCGGTCGAGGAGGTCAACGAGATCATGCGCAGGGCGGCGGCCGAGGGGCCCATGAAGGACGTCGTCACCTACACCGAGGAGCCGATCGTCTCCACGGACATCGAGACCGACCCCGCCAGCTGCATCTTCGACTCCGGGATGACACGAGTCATCGGCAACCAGGTCAAGGTCGTGGGCTGGTATGACAACGAGTGGGGCTACTCCAACCGCCTCGTCGACGTCGTGGCGCTCGTCGGCTCATCCCTCTGAGCACCCGTCCCCTGAACGCCGGCACCGAAAGGCACCTGTGAAGACCCTCGCTGACCTCGGCGACCTGCGCGGCAAGCGCGTCCTCGTCCGATCCGATCTCAATGTCCCTCTGGATGGGGAGACCATCACCGACGACGGCCGCATCCGCGCCTCGCTCCCGACGATCACCCGCCTGACCGAGGCGGGCGCCCGCGTCATCGTCTGTGCCCACCTCGGCCGGCCGAAGGGGGCGCCGGACCCCCAGTACTCGCTGGCACCCGTCGCCGCCCGGCTGGGTGAGCTCCTCGGCGCCGACGTGGCCTTCGCCACCGACACCGTCGGTGAGTCCGCGAGGACCACGGTGGCCGGCCTGGCGGATGGCCAGGTCGCCCTGCTGGAAAATCTGCGCTTCACCGTCGGTGAGACGAGCAAGGACGCCTCCGAGCGCGGCGCCTTCGCCGATGAGCTCGCGTCCCTCGCCGATGCCTATGTCTCCGACGGCTTCGGTGTGGTCCACCGCGCCCAGGCCTCCGTCTACGACATCGTGACCCGGTTGCCATCGGCCATGGGCGGTCTCGTGCAGACCGAGGTCGAGGTGCTCCGTCGGCTGACGACCGGTCCGTCGCGTCCCTATGCCGTCGTCCTCGGCGGGGCCAAGGTCAGCGACAAGCTCGGCGTCATCGACAACCTCCTCGGCACGGCCGACCGGCTGCTCATCGGGGGCGGCATGGTCTTCACCTTCCTCAAGGCCCAGGGCTACGAGGTCGGTCGGAGCCTCCTCGAGGAGGACCAGCTCGCCACGGTGACCGAGTACCTCGAGCGGGCCGAGCGCGACGGGGTCGAGATCATCCTGCCGACCGATGTCGTCGCGGCCACCGACTTCTCCGCCGATGCCGACCACGAGGTCGTCAGTGCCGAGGCGATCCCCAGCGACCGGATGGGGCTGGACATCGGTCCCGAGTCCGGTCGGCTCTTCGCCGACCGGCTCCTCGACTGCGAGACCGTCTTCTGGAACGGCCCGATGGGTGCCTTCGAGATGGAGCCGTACGCGGCAGGCACGCAGGCCGTCGCCGCTGCCCTGGCCGATGTGACGAAGGCGGGGAACCTCACCGTGGTCGGTGGTGGTGACTCCGCCGCGGCGGTGCGCCAGCTCGGCTTCACCGATGACCAGTTCAGCCACATCAGCACTGGTGGGGGAGCCAGCCTCGAGTACCTCGAGGGCAAGGACCTCCCCGGACTGTCCGTGTTCGAGCAGCAGAACGAGGATGACGCACGATGACCAGCCGTACCCCGCTCATGGCGGGCAACTGGAAGATGAACCTCGACCACCTGCAGGGGACCCACCTCGTGCAGAAGCTCGACTGGACCCTGCGAGACGCCAGGCACGACTTCGGCGCCGTCGAGGTCGCCGTCCTCCCGCCCTTCACCGACCTGCGGTCCGTGCAGACGCTCGTCGAGGGCGACCATCTCGCCCTGCGCTACGGCGCCCAGGACCTCAGCCCCCAGGACTCCGGCGCCTGCACCGGCGACATCTCCGGCGCATTCCTCGCCAAGCTCGGGTGCAGCTATGTCGTCGTCGGGCACAGCGAGCGTCGCGACGGCCACGCCGAGACCGACGAGGTCGTCGCCGGCAAGGCCGTGGCCGCCTATCGGCACGGTCTCGTCCCGATCGTCTGCGTCGGCGAGGGCCTCGAGGTGCGTCAGGCCGGCGAGCACGTCGCCCACGTCGTCGCGCAGGTCTCGGGGAGCCTGGCCGGGATCACGCCCGAGCAGGCCAGGACCGTGGTCATCGCGTATGAGCCCGTGTGGGCGATCGGCACGGGTGAGGTGGCGACCCCGGAGGATGCGCAGGAGGTCTGCGCGGCCATCCGCGGGCAGCTCGCCGAGCTGTACGACACGGAGACCGCGCAGGCGGTCCGGGTCCTCTACGGCGGCTCCGTGAAGTCCGGCAATGTCGCCTCGATCATGGCCGGTGCGGATATCGACGGTGCGCTCGTCGGCGGGGCCTCGCTCGAGGCCGAGGAGTTCGCCTCGATCTGCCGCTACCAGCAGCACCTGACCGCCTGACCCGGTCCGCGCCCCCGGGGAGGTAGGCTGGTAGCAGAGCCTTCCATGGGCTCGACCCCGTGTCCCGACTGACAAGGACCTGACCGCGTGAATTCCGTCCGCATCGGACTCCAGGTGATCCTCGTGATCACCAGCCTGATCCTCACCCTGCTCGTCCTCATGCACAAGGGCAAGGGTGGTGGGATCTCCGACATGTTCGGCGGCGGGATGTCCGCGTCGCTGGGCAGCTCGTCCGTGGCCGAACGCAACCTCACCCGCTTCACCGTCGTCGTGGGCCTGATCTGGTTCACGTCCATCGTGGGCATGGGCCTGGTCGACCGATTCGACGCCTGACCCCGTAACTCTCTGATCGCGAGGAGCTTGGACAATGGCCGGTGGCAATGCAATCCGTGGCAGCCGAATCGGTGCCGGGCCGATGGGCGAGGCCGAGCGAGGTGACGCCGCACCGCGGACCCATGTCTCCTACTGGTGCGGCAACGGGCACGAGATGACCCCGTCCTTCTCGCTCGACGAGGGCGTCGAGGTCCCGGCGGAGTGGGAGTGCAAGAAGTGCGGGCTCCCTGCCGGTCAGGACAAGGACAACCCGCCCACGGCGCCGACGGCTGCGGTCTACAAGACCCATCTCGCCTACGTGAAGGAGCGCCGCTCCGACAGTGAGGGCGAGGCCATCCTCGACGAGCGCCTGGGCGAGCTGCGGGACCGCGGCCTCATCCGCTGACTCAGACGCTGTCCTCGACGGCGCCGGCGGCTGCCTCGTCGACGAGCCACACCGTCCGCTCCATCCCGCGGACCAGCCCCGTGCTGCTCTCTGCGGCAGGGGCGCCCGTGACTCCCTTCGCCACGGCCTCGGCCTTGTCGGCACCGGAGACGATGAACCAGACCTCGCGTGACCGCGAGAGGCACTCGGCCGTGAGCGTCACCCGTGTCGGGGGCGGCTTGGGGGAGTCGTGGACGGCGACGGCGATGGTCTCAGCGGCGCCCTGCTGGGGGTGCCCCGGGAAGAGCGAGGCGATGTGGCCGTCCGGACCCACCCCGAGGAGCACGATGTCGAAGGACTGTGACCCGTGCTCGCGCAGCGCCTCCTCGTATCGACGGGCTGCCTCCTCCGCGGAGTCCACCTCGTCCGGGCCCGGCACGCGGTGGACCCGGTCGGAGCCGTGGGTGAGGTCGCGCAGACCGGCCTCATCGTTCTGGGTGTCATTGCGGTCCGCGTCGCCCGCGGGCAGGTAGCGCTCATCGCCCCACCAGAAGTGCACGAGGGACCAGTCGACCGCGTCGTGGGCCGGATGGTCGGCCAGGGCCGCGACGACGGCCGAGCCCATGGTGCCCCCCGTCAGGGCCACGTGCGCAGTGCCCCGCGCGGAGATCGCGTCGAGGACGGCCGTGAGGAGCCGTCCGCCGGTGAGCGTCACGAGACGACTCGGCCCAGGGTGCCGGATGAGCAGGGGTTCTGGGGTGGCCACGGGGTTCACTCCTTGTCCTCGAGCTGGGCCCGCACGGCCGACTTCACGGCGCCGGTGCTCGCGTCGGCTTCCTCGGGCGCGGCCTCGACCATCGCGCTGCGGATGGCCTCCTGGGACTGCTCCGCGAGGCGTTCGGCCGTGCGACGAGCATCGCTGGGGGAGGGCGCCATCCCGTCCTCGACCGCCTCGGTCATCGTCATCCGGCGGCGGGTGATCTTGGACAGGCCCCGGGTCAGGGCGTCCTCGTAGACCTCGTCGGGGTCGAGCCGACGCAGCTCGTCGGCGAGGCACTCGGCATCCGAGCGCGGTGCCAGCGCGATCGCGCGCTGCGGCTGGTCGGGCTGGGCGAGGGTCGCAGTGTCCCCCTTGAGCGGACGGACGAGGTCGATGGGACCTGAGGCACGCTCCAGTCGCACGCTGACGATGCCGGTGCCGGTGCGGGACCGCACGAGCGAGACCGGACAACGCAGACGATGCTGCAACCACCCCGCCAGCAGGTCGGCCGAGGGCGAGTCGTCACCGCCCACGACGGTCGCCGAGGTGACCGACTCGAAGGGGGCCCGGTCCAGGGTCGTGGCCAGCAGGCCGCGCCAGAGGGTGACCCGGCTCCAGGCGAGGTCGGTGTCGCCCGGGGAGTAGGTGCGGGCGAGACGTTTGACCGTGGCGGGGATGCTCGTCGCGGCGGCGGAGTCGGTGATGCGGCGCTGGGCCATGGCGCCGACGGGGTCCGCGGACGGGTCCTTGGGGGTCTCGGTGGGCCACCACGCGACGACGGGCGAGTCCGGGAGCACGAGGGGGGTGACAACGCTGCGGGCATGGCGGGTCAGCTCTCCGTAGAGCCGGAGGATGACGACCTCCGACGCACCCGCATCGCCGCCCACCCGGATCTGGGCGTCGAGGCGGGCCTTGCCCCGGGAGTTGGCGATGATCACGCAGACGATGCGGGCGGGGTGCTGGTGGCTCGCGGAGTTGGCCACCGCCAGCGCCCCCTCGGCGTCGTCCTCGGGGACGACGACCACCAGGGTGAGGACCCGACTGAGGGCCATCGCCCCGACGTCCTCGCGGATCTCGATGAGCCGCTGGCTGATCTGCGCGGTGCTGGCGCTGGGCAGGTCGACTATCACGGCATCCTCCAGGTGCGTCCGTCGCGCTCCATCATGACGTCGGCGGCCTCGGGACCCCAGGTGCCGGCCGGATACTGCTCGACCTTCTGCTGCTTCGCCCAGAAGTCCTCGATCGGGTCGAGGATCCTCCAGGAGAGCTCGACCTCCTGGTGCCGGGGGAAGAGCGGCGGGTCACCGAGGAGCACATCGAGGATGAGCCGCTCGTAGGCCTCCGGACTCGACTCGGTGAAGGCGCGACCGTAGCCGAAGTCCATCGTCACGTCGCGCACCTCCATCTGGTTGCCCGGGACCTTCGCACCGAAGCGCATGGTCACCCCTTCGTCCGGCTGGACCCGGATGACCACGGCGTTCTGGCCGAGCTCCTCGGTCTCGGTGTCGGTGAAGGGCAGGTGCGGAGCACGCTTGAAGACGACGGCGATCTCCGTGACACGGCGTCCGAGGCGCTTGCCCGTGCGCAGGTAGAAGGGCACCCCGGCCCAGCGTCGGGTGTTGACGTCCAGCCGCATCGCGGCATAGGTCTCGGTCGTCGACCCATCGGCGACCCCGTCCTCCTGGAGGTAGCCGGGAACCTTGTCCCCGCCCTGCCAGCCCGCGGCGTACTGGCCGCGCACGGTGGCCTCGGCGAGGTCCTCGGGGAGGGTGACCGCAGCGAGGACCTTCTCCTTCTCGGTGCGCAGGGCGTCGGCATCGAAGCTCACCGGGTCCTCCATGGCGGTGAGGGCCAGGAGCTGGAGGAGGTGGTTCTGGATGACGTCACGGGCGGCGCCGATGCCGTCGTAGTAGCCGGCGCGACCGCCGATGCCGATGTCCTCGGCCATGGTGATCTGCACGTGGTCGACGTAGTGGCTGTTCCACACCGGCTCGAACATCTGGTTGGCGAAGCGCAGCGCGAGGAGGTTCTGCACCGTCTCCTTGCCGAGGTAGTGATCGATCCGGAAGATCGAGTCGGGAGGGAAGACCGCCTCGACGATGTCGTTGAGCTCCTGGGCGCTCTCGAGGTCGTGGCCGAAGGGCTTCTCGATGACGACCCGTCGCCACGAGTCCTCTCCGGGGTCGGCCAGGCCGCTGCGCTTGAGCTGCTCGCAGACGGTGGAGAAGAGCCCGGGCGGGATCGAGAGGTAGAAGCCGTGATTGCCTCCGGTGCCGCGCTCCTCGTCGAGCTCGCGGACCGTCTCGGCGAGCAGGTCGAAGGCGGCATCGTCGTCGAAGACGCCGGGGACGAAGCGGAACCCCTCGGACAGGGAGCGCCACACCTCCTCGCGGAAGGGGGTGCGGGCATGCTCCCGGACGGCGTCGTAGACGACCTTGCCGAAGTCCTGGTCGGCCCAGTCGCGCCGGGCGAAGCCGACGAGGGAGAACCCGGGCGGCAGCAGACCACGGTTGGCCAGGTCGTAGATCGCCGGCAGGAGCTTCTTGCGGGCGAGGTCACCTGTGACGCCGAAGAGCACGAGGCTGCACGGCCCGGCGATCCTCGGCAGGCGCTTGTCCCGCGGGTCCCGCAGCGGGTTGTCGTCGGCGGAGACGCGGGCGGGGCTCATGCGCGGCCACCGCCGAGGGCGGAGTCGACGGTGCCCAGCCCGGCGTCGTGCTCGGTGAGGTGGAGCACGAGGACGGGTCGGCCCCGCTCGGCGAGCACGGCGGCATCGCCGCCGGCCTGGGCCGAGATGAACTCCCCGAGGGTGAAGTCCCGGCCGGGGACGGGCAGGTCCTCACGGGGGGTGTCGGTGACCTGGATGTAGACGCCCGTCAGTGGCCCGCCCTTGTGGTACTGCCCGGTGGAGTGGAGGAAGCGCGGCCCCCACCCGAAGGTCACCGGGCGTTGCACGCGCGCCGCGAGTGCGTCGACGACCCCGGCGAAGGGGGCGTCCGCCTCCCGGTCGAGGTAGGCCATGACCGAGACATAACCGACCTGGGGGTCGAGCTGGGCCAGCAGGGCGTCCACGGCGGCCTCGACCGTGCTCGCGGTGCCGAGCCAGTCACCACCGAAATGGCTGATCTCCACGGAACCATCGGTGGCGTCGACCGGTGTGCTGGCAGCGTCGGAGCCGGACATGAGGTCACGGGCCGCCTGCTTGGCGCTCTCGACGTCGGGCTGGTCGAAGGGGTTGATCCCCAGCAACCGGCCGGCGACGGCGGTGGCAGCCTCCCAGAGGAGGAACTGGGCCCCGAGGGACCCGCCGACGTCGACCGTCGACGGGGAGCTCGTCGGGGCGGGCGCACCGTCGTCGCCGTCGGTGATCGCGATGAGACGGAAGAGCGTGGCATCGCTCGGGACGGGGGTTGCGCCGGGGGAGTCGAGGACGACGGGGAGCAGGCCCTGACCGTCCTTGCCGGTGGACTCGGCGATGAGCTGCTCGGCCCAGTCACCCAGCCCTGTCGCGGTGGTCCCGTGGTCGACCAGGTAGAGCTTGTCGCGAAGGGGGTCGGTGCCGGCCATCGCGGCGCCCAGCCGCAGGGCCGGGTTGGCCTCGTCGTCGTCGGCGAGCAGGTCGCTCACCAGCTCGGCGTCGTCGAGGAGGGCCTCGATGTCCACACCGGCCAGCCCCGAGGGGACGAGGCCGAAGGCGGTGAGTGCCGAGTAGCGGCCACCCACCTCCGGGTCGGCGGTGACGACGCGCTGCCCCTTGGCCCGGGCATCCTCCTCGAGCGGACTGCCCGGGTCGGTGACGACGACGATGCGGCGGGCGGCGTCGATCCCGGCCTCCGCGAAGGCCTGCTCGAAGATGCGCCGCTGGCTGTCGGTCTCGACCGTGGACCCGGACTTACTCGAGACGACGACGGCCGTGCGCTCGAGGTCGACCGCTGCGGCGCGCACGACATCGGGGTGGCTGGAGTCGAGGACGACGAGCGGGACGTCAGCCGTGGCGCAGATGACCTCCGGCGCGAGGGAGCTGCCGCCCATCCCGCACAGCACGATCCGGTCGACGCCCTGCTCGTGCAGCTCGTCACGCAGGGCGCCGACCTCTCCGACGAGATGACGGGAGGTGCGGCCGAGCCCCACCCACGACAGGCGCTGGGCGGCCTCGCTCTCGGCGGCGTCGCCCCACAGGGTGACGTCGCGCTCGAAGAGCCGCCCGGCGATGCCGTCGGCGGCCAGCGTCGGCACGTGGGCCGCGATGGCCTCGGCAGCCGCACCCGATGCGGTGACGGCGAGGCTGGTCACCTCGAGGCCGCCTTGTCGAGCTCGGCGCGGACGCCGTCGAGCAGGTCCTCCCAGGCCTTCTCGAACTTCTCGACGCCTTCGGTCTCGAGCGTCGCGGTGACATCGGTGTAGCTGACGCCGAGCGTCTCGAGCCGGTCGAGGACGTCCTGCGCCTCGGCATAGCCACCGGTCACGGTGTCCCCGGTCACCTCACCGTGGTCGATGGTCGCGTCGAGGGTCTTCTCCGGCATCGTGTTGACGGTGTCGTCGGCCACGAGCTCGGTGACGTAGAGCGTGTCCGGGTAGTCGGGGTTCTTCACCCCGGTGGAGGCCCACAGCGGACGCTGGCGGCGACCCCCTTCGGCCTCCAGACGCTGCCAGCGCGGCGTGGCGAAGACCTCCTCGTAGGCCTGGTACGCGAGGCGGGCATTGGCCAGAGCGGCCTTGCCGCGCAGCGCACGGGCCTCGTCGGTGCCGATCTCGTCGAGCTGCGCGTCGATCTCGCTGTCGACGCGGGAGACGAAGAAGGAGGCGACCGAGTGGATCGTGGAGATGTCCTTGCCGGCCTCGAGCGCCTGCTCCAGGCCCTCGACGAAGGCATTCATCACCGCGCGGTAGCGGTCGAGGCTGAAGATCAGCGTGACGTTGACGCTGATGCCCGCGGCGAGCGTCTCGGTGATCGCCGGCAGCCCGGCCTCGGTCGCGGGGATCTTGATGTACACCTGCGGCCGGTCCACCGTCGTGGACAGCTCGACGGCCTGGGTCGCCGTCTCGGTGGCATCGTGCGCGAGCCGCGGGTCGACCTCGATGGAGACCCGCCCGTCGACTCCGTCGGTCGCCTCGTGGATCGGCCGGAAGAGGTCGCAGGCCTCACGGACATCGTCCGTGGTCAGCGCGGCAACCACCTCGTCGACGCTCTTGCCCTCCGCAGCGAGAGCGTTGAGCTGCTCGGTGTAGGCGTCCCCCTCGGAGATCGCCGCCTGGAAGATCGACGGGTTGGTCGTCACCCCGACGATGCCCCTGGTGTCGATGAGCTCCTGGAGGTTGCCCGAGCGCAGCCGCTCGCGGCTGAGGTCGTCGAGCCAGACGGAGACACCGGCCCGGCGCAGCGCGGTGATCGGTGCGGGGGCGGTGGGGAGCTGGTCGCTCATGTCGGTCATCCCTTCGCATTCTTGATGGACACCTTGGCCGCCTTGACGACGGCGGCCGGCGTGATGCCGAACTTCTCGTAGAGGGTCGCCTGGTCGGCGGAGGCCCCGAAGTGGTCGATGGCCACGGACTCGCCCGCGTCACCGACGATGTCGCGCCAGCCGAAGGGGGTCGCGGCCTCGACGGAGACCCGCGCCCTCACGGCCGCGGGGAGGACCTTCTCGCGGTAGGCCCTCGTCTGCCGGTCGAACCACTCGCGGCACGGCATGGAGACCACCCGGGTGCCGATCCTGGCCTTCTCCAGCGTCTCGCGGGCGGACATCGCGACGGCGACCTCGGTGCCGGTGGCGACGAGGATGACGTCGGGGACGTCCGTGCTCGACTCGGCGAGGACGTAGGCGCCCTTGGCCGCCCCCTTCGCCGACGCGAACTCCTTGCGGTCGATGGTCGGCGTGCCCTGGCGGGAGAGCGCGAGTGCTGCGGTGGTGCCGTTCTTGAGGACCTGGCCCCAGCAGACGCTGACCTCGTTGGCGTCACCGGGACGCACGACGTCCAGTCCCGGCATCGCGCGCAGGGCGGCGAGGTGCTCGATCGGCTGGTGCGTCGGTCCGTCCTCACCGAGACCGATCGAGTCGTGCGTCCACACGTAGGTCACCGGCAGCTGCTGGATCGCCGCGAGCCGCACGGCCGGACGCATGTAGTCGGAGAAGACGAGGAAGGTGCCGCCGTAGACCCGGGTCAGTCCCTCGAGGGCGATGCCGTTCATCGCCATGCCCATGCCGTTCTCGCGGATCCCGAAGTGCAGCGTGCGGCCGTAGCGGTCACCCGACCACGACGCCGTCTGCTTGCTCTTGGGCACGAAGGAGGGCTGCCCGTCCATCGTCGTGTTGTTCGAGCCGGCGAGGTCGGCGGAGCCGCCCCACAGCTCGGGCATGACGTCGGCGAGAGCGGTGAGCACCTTGCCGGAGGCGGCGCGGGTGGCCAGGCCCTTGTCGGAGGCCTCAAAGGTCGGCAGCGCCTTGTCGAGACCGGCGGGGACCTCGGCGTCGATGAGGCGGTCGAGGAGGGTGGAGCGCTCGGGGTTGGCCTTGCGCCACTTCGCGAGCTGCTTGTTCCACTCCTTGTGGGCCTCCTTGCCGCGCTTCTTCACCTCACGGGTGCGGGCGAGGACGTCCTTCTCGACGGCGAAGTCCTTGCTCGGGTCGAAGCCGAGGAGCTCCTTGGTCGCCGACACCTCGTCCGCGCCGAGGGCGGAGCCGTGCGAGGCGCCGGTGTTCTGCTTGGTCGGGGCGGGCCAGGCGATGATCGTGTGCAGGACGATGAGGGTGGGCGCCGAGGTGTTCTTCTTCGCCGCCTTGGTCGCCGCGTAGAGCGCGTCGACGTCCTCGACGTAGGCGCTGCCGTCGCCGGTCCGGCGCCAGTCGACGTCGATGACCTCCCAGCCGTAGGCGCGGTAGCGGGCGCCGACGTCCTCGCTGAAGGAGATGTCGGTGTCGTCCTCGATGGAGATCTGGTTGGCGTCGTAGATGACGGTGAGGTTGTCCAGCTCCTGGTGGCCGGCGAGCGAGCTGGCCTCCGCGGAGACACCCTCCTGCAGGTCGCCGTCGGAGGCGAGGCACCAGATCGTGTGGTCGAAGGGGGACTGCCCCGCCTTCGCCTCCGGGTCGAGGAGACCGCGCTGACGGCGCTGGGCCATGGCCATACCGACGGCGGAGGCGAGGCCCGAGCCGAGGGGGCCGGTGGTGATCTCGACGCCGGGGGTGTGGTGGACCTCCGGGTGGCCCGGGGTGAGTGAGCCCCAGGTGCGCAGGGCCTTCAGGTCGCTCAGCTCGAGACCGTAGCCACAGAGGAAGAGCTGGATGTACTGCGTGAGCGAGGAGTGCCCGACCGACAGGACGAAGCGGTCACGACCCAGCCAGGTGGGGTCGCTCGGGTCGTGCGTCATCACCTGCTGGTAGAGCAGGTAGGCCACGGGGGAGAGGCTCATCGCCGTGCCGGGGTGTCCACTGCCGCAGCGCTGCACTGCGTCGGCGGCCAGCAGGCGACCGGTGTCCACGGCGCGCACGTCGAGGTCGGTCCAGCCCGCCTTCTTCGCGACCGGACGCGGGAGGTCGGTGGAGCGGGATGAGGTTCCTGCCTTCCCCGCGGGATTCGCGGAGGCGACCGTGCGGGTCGTTCCCTTCGGGGCCGCGGAGCCGGCCGACTTCTTCGCGGGGGCCTTGGGGGAGGTGTCGGTGTCCGTGCTCACGGAAGACCTTTCTTCTGCAGACGCGTTGGGTGCTCGCGACCACACTAGTGCGGATCAGGGTGTGTGCCACGCTGCGTGGGGGCGGGCCTGATGGTGTATTCGACACGGGTAGACTGTCGCAAGGTTCGCGCCCGGCGCGACCATGTCCCACCCCCTTCGGCAAAGGCAGTCCGTGACCACTCTCGAGTCGACGCGCGCGGTGTCGCCGGCGGCCCACTCGTGGCGGAGCACCGTGCGTGCATACGTCGCGCTGACGAAGCCTCGGATCATCGAGCTGCTCCTCGTGACGACCGTCCCGGTGATGTTCCTCGCGGAGCGCGGTGTCCCCTCCCTCGGCCTCGTCGTCCTCACCCTCGTCGGTGGGTCCCTGAGCGCCGGAGCGGCCAACACCTTCAACATGGTCTACGACCGTGACATCGACGCGAAGATGGGCCGGACGCAGAGCCGCCCCCTCGTCACCGGCGAGGCATCGGTCCGTGGCGCCCTGATCTTCGCCGTCGTGCTCACGGCGCTGTCCACCTTCTGGCTCGGACTGCTCGTCAACCCGTTGTCCGCAGGCCTCTCGCTGGCCGCGATCCTCCTCTACGCCGTCGGCTACACGATCATCCTCAAGCGCCGGACGGCGCAGAACATCGTGTGGGGCGGTGTCGCCGGCTGCATGCCGACCCTCATCGGCTGGTCCGCCGTGACCAACTCCGTCGAGTGGCCGGCGATCATCCTCTTCCTCGTGATCTTCTTCTGGACGCCGCCGCACTACTGGCCGCTGTCGATGCGCTTCACCGACGACTACGCCGCGGCCGGCGTGCCGATGGCCCCGGTCGTGCAGCAGCTGACCACCGTGGCCCGGCAGATCCTCGCCTACTCCTGGATCATGGTCATCACCTCGCTGGCCCTCGTGCCCGTGGCCGACATGGGCTGGATCTACCTCGGCGCCGCACTCCTGTCGGGTGGTCTCTTCGTCGGGGAGGCACACCGACTCATGGCCGCGGCCAAGCGTGGGGCCAAGCAGTCGGTGCTCAAGCCGATGCGCTTGTTCCACTTCTCGATCACCTACGTGACGCTGCTCTTCCTCGGTGTCGCGATCGACCCGCTGCTGCACTTGCCGCTGCCCGGCCTGGCCTGAGTCGGGCCGACCCACCTCCTTCGTCCGCTCTGGGTGCGGGCCTCGACGTGATGACTCGCGGGTACGGCGACAGGGTGTCGAGGTCAGCCGCGCACGACCCTCTGATCCCGTGGGGGCGCCCGCGTCGTGGCGCGGAGCGTGTCGTCGTACCCGCGCGTCACGACGGGCGTCACTCCCTCGACGGGTGCGGAAGCCAGGTGTGCCGGGGCCCGGGGCTCCTTGCTCGACGCACAACCACCCGGGGCCGGGGTGGCTCTCGGCCGAGCCGGCGGCTCAGTCGCCGGGGAGGGGCTCCGGGGAGCGGGTGAGGACGATCGCGCGCACGATGGCGACGACGAGGAGGCTCGCGCCGAGCATGTGGGCGAGGACGAGGGTCTCGGGGAGATTCGTCAGGTACTGCACGTAGCCGATGAGCCCCTGCGCGAGGGTGACGACGAGGACGACCAGCCAGGCCCGGGCCGGGGCAGGGGTGCGGCCGGTGAGCTTCGCCCCGAGCCACACGGCGACGACGATGCCGACGAAGAGCATGACGGAGTCGGCGTGGAGCCACGAGATCGTGCGCGGGTCGAAGCCCGTGCGCGCGGGGGCCTCCGCATCGCCGGAGTGGGGCCCGGAGCCGGTGACGATGGTCCCGAGCACGAGGACGACCGCGGCGACGGCGACCAGGGCCCACACGATCCGGTCGACGAGCGGGTGCACGAGGGAGTGCGTGCGGCCGGGCGCCTGACGATGACGCCAGACGAGCCACGACGACACGGCGATGAGCAGCATCGAGCAGAGGAAGTGGAAGGCGACGATCCAGGGGTTGAGGCCGGTGAGGACCGTGATGCCCCCGACGATCGCCTGCGCAGCGATTCCGACGAGCACGACCCCGGTGCCCTTGATCAGCTCGGTCCGCCCGCGTGCTCCCGTGTAGAGCGCGATGAGCAGGGCGAGGGCGACGAACCCGAGGAGCCCGGTGAGGGTCCGGTTGCCGAACTCGATGAGCTTGTGGATCCCCTCCTCCTGCTCGTGCGTCGGCACGTAGGAGCCGGGGACGCACTGCGGCCAGGTGGGGCACCCGAGGCCCGAGCCGGTGAGTCGCACCAGGCCTCCCGTGATGACGATGCCGATCTCGACGACGAGGTTGAGCAGGAGGATGCGGGGCAGCCAGGTGCGGGCTGCGGAGTCGATCTGGGGCACCCCACTACGGTATGTCGTAGTGCGCGTGCTCCCGTCGTCGGGGGCCTCAGTCACGCCAGCGGAAGGTGCGCACGACGGCCAGACTGAGGACCAGGCCCCACCCGAGGAGGACGAGCCAGGGGATGAGTGGCACCGTGCCCGATCCCAGGGCATCACGGAAGGCATCGCCGAGCGCCCCGGACGGCAGCCAACGCACGACACCGGCGGCGCTGCCGAGGGTGGCTCCCGGCAGCAGGAGTCCGCCGACCCCGGCGAGGAGGACCCACACGAGGTTGGCCACGGCGAGCACGGCCTCGGCGCGCAGCGCTCCGGCGAGGAGCAGGGCGAGCGCGACGAAGACCCAGACCCCGAGCACGGTGGAGACGGGAGTCACCAGCACACCGACCGGGTCGGGGCGCCACCCGAGGCCGACGGCGACCACGCCGAGGACGACGATCTGCAGCAGGGCGACGGCCGTGATGGCCAGGGCCTTGCCGGCGAGCAGTCCGTCCGTCCCGATGGGGGTCGTCGCGAGCATCCGCAGCACGCCGTAGCGGCGGTCGAAGGCGGTCTGGATCGCCTGGCCGGTGAATGCCGTGGAGACGATGGCCAGGGCGAGCACGCCCGGGGCGACGACGGCGATCCGCGGTTCGTCGAGCGCGGGGTAGGGCGAGGCGATGAGGGCCACCAGTGCGAGGGCGGGCAGCACGAGCGCGACGAGCAGCTGCTCGCCGTTGCGCAGGAGGATGCCGGCCTCGAAGCGGGCCTGGGCGGTCACCCGCCGGGGTGCCGTGGTCGGGGCGGACGTCATCGTGTCAGCGGTCACGGGGCCCTCCGGTGAGCGCGAAGTAGGTGTCCTCGAGGCGGCCGCCGTTGCAGAGGGCGTTGGGGACGTCGTCGGCGACCACCCGCCCGTGGTCGAGGATGACGACCCGGTCGGCCAGGCGCTCGGCCTCCTCGAAGCTGTGCGTGGTCACGACGAGTGCCGTGCCGGCGTCGGCCCGCTCGCGCAGCAGGTCCCACACGTCGAGACGAGCATGGGGGTCCAGGCCGGCGGTCGGCTCGTCGAGGAAGGCGACCCGCGGATCGCCGACGAGCGCGGCGGCGAGGCCGACGCGCTGGCGCTGGCCACCGCTCAGGCGACGCACCGGCGTGCGGGTGAAGGGGGTGATCCCGAGTCGGTCGACGAGCTCGCCGCCGCGATGGGCGGTGTGCAGCCGGGCGAGGTGGGCCAGGAGGCGGTGGGCGCTCACGCTCTGGGGGAGCCCGCCGTCCTGCAGCATCACCCCGACCTGTGCGCGGTGGGTGGCGCTCGCCCGCCACGGGTCGGTGCCGAGGACGCGGCACGTCCCGGAGTCGGGCCGCTGGAGACCCTCGAGGCACTCGATCGTCGTCGTCTTCCCGGCGCCGTTGGGGCCGAGGACGCAGGTGATCTCGCCCAACGAAGCGCCCCACGTGGCCCCGTCCACGGCGATGACGTCACCGAAGACGCGGCGCAGGTCCTCCACGACGACGGCACGAGTCACGGAAGGGAAGTCTAGGCACCGACCCGATCACCGGCGGGTAAGGGGTGCCTTTGTTGTGCCCCTTGACCAATTACGTAACATGGATGTGTGGTTAATTCGGCACGAGCGGTCACGACGTCGGACATCGACGTCGCGACGCGTGATGCCCGGACGCGCGACCGCGTCCTGGCGGTGATCAGTGAGCGCGGCCCCATCACGGCCGCGGACATCGCCGCCCACCTCGGCCTGACCGCGACCGGAGTGCGGCGCCACCTCGACCAGCTCGCTGACGACGGCGCGGTGACCAGCCGGGCGCCGCACCAGGGCAAGCGTGGCCGCGGGCGCCCCGCCCGCGAGTGGGTCGTCGGTGACAGCGGCCACGAGCACCTCGGCACCGACTACGACGAGCTCGCGACCGAGGCCATGCGCTTCCTGCGTGAGCAGGCGGGCGAGGGAGCGGTCCGCGCCTTCGCCGAGCAGCGCATCTCCGCACTCGAGGAGCGCGTCGGTGAGCGGGTTGCCGCTGCCGGCGATGTTCCCGGAGACCGTGTGCGCGTCCTCGTCGAGGCACTGCGTGACGAGGGCTACGCTGCCAGCGCGCGCCCGGTCGACGAGGACAGCACCGTCGGTGTCCAGCTGTGCCAGGGTCACTGCCCGGTCCAGCACGTCGCCACCGAGTTCCCCGAGCTGTGCGAGGCCGAGGCCGATGCCTTCGGTCGACTCCTCGGCGTCCATGTCCAACGCCTGGCCACCCTGGCCCAGGGTGATCACGTCTGCACCACCTTCGTCCCCACACCGGGGGCGCGTTCCCATACAGAGAGGTCCATCCGATGAGCACCAACATCGAAGAGCTCAACCCCGGGCTCAAGGACATCGGCCGTTACGAGTACGGCTGGTCCGACAGTGACGCGGCCGGTGAGACGGCCAAGCGTGGCCTCAACGAGGGGGTCGTGACCAACATCAGCGACCGCAAGGACGAGCCGCAGTGGATGCGGGACCTGCGGCTGAAGTCGCTGCGGCTGTTCGGCAAGAAGCCGATGCCGACCTGGGGGAGTGACCTCACCGGGATCGACTTCCAGAACATCAAGTACTTCGTGAAGTCCACCGAGAACCAGGCCGAGTCCTGGGAGGACCTGCCGGAGGACATCCGCAACACCTACGACAAGCTCGGGATCCCCGAGGCGGAGAAGCAGCGCCTCGTCGCGGGCGTCGCGGCCCAGTACGAGTCGGAGGTCGTCTACCACCAGATCCGTGAGGACCTGGAGGAGCAGGGCGTCATCTTCGTCGACACCGACACCGGCCTGCGTGAGCACGAGGACCTCTTCCGGGAGTACTTCGGCACCGTCATCCCGGCCGGCGACAACAAGTTCTCCGCGCTCAACACCGCGGTCTGGTCGGGCGGCTCCTTCATCTACGTGCCGCCGGGCGTCCACGTCGACATCCCGCTGCAGGCCTACTTCCGGATCAACACGGAGAACATGGGCCAGTTCGAGCGGACGCTGATCATCGCCGACGAGGGCTCCTCCGTGCACTACGTTGAGGGCTGCACGGCCCCGATCTACACGACCGCGTCGCTGCACAGCGCCGTCGTCGAGATCGTCGTGAAGAAGAACGCCCACGTGCGGTACACGACGATCCAGAACTGGTCGAACAACGTCTACAACCTCGTCACCAAGCGCACCACGGTCGCCGAGGGCGGCCTGATGGAGTGGATCGACGGCAACATCGGTTCCAAGGTGACGATGAAGTACCCGGCGTGCTTCCTCATGGGCGAGCACGCGAAGGGGGAGACCCTGTCCGTCGCCCTCGCCGGCGAGGACCAGCACCAGGACGCCGGGGCCAAGATGGTCCACGCCGCGCCCAACACCGCCAGCTCGATCGTCTCCAAGTCGGTCGCCCGCGGCGGTGGACGCACCTCCTACCGCGGGTTGGTCCAGGTCCTCGAGGGGGCGACCAACTCCAAGTCCAACGTGGTCTGCGATGCCTTGCTCGTCGACACCATCAGCCGCTCGGACACCTATCCGTACGTCGACGTCCGCGAGGACGACGTGCAGATGGGGCACGAGGCGACCGTCTCCAAGCTCTCCGCCGACCAGCTCTTCTACCTCATGTCCCGCGGGATGAACGAGGAGGAGGCGATGGCGATGATCGTGCGCGGCTTCGTCGAGCCGATCGCGAAGGAGCTCCCGATGGAGTACGCCCTCGAGCTGAACCGTCTCATTGAACTCCAGATGGAAGGAGCCGTTGGCTGATGAGCCTGCTGGCTGACACCTCGAGCCCCCAGGCTCACACCGACTCCGGCGACACCCTGGTCCCCGACCAGTCCCGCGCCGAGCGCACCCAGTCCTGGCAGGTCGCGGACTTCCCCGTCCCGGCTGGCCGCGAGGAGGACTGGCGGTTCACCCCGATCGACCGCCTGACCGACCTGCTCGTCGACGAGCCGAGTGCGGGGCGCCTCGACTGGGAGCAGGTCCTGCCGGAGGGCGTGACCGTGTCCACGGTGCCGCTCGACGAGCTGGACACCGACTCCCTTCCCGCGCCGAGTGACCGCCCGGCGGCTCTGGCGGCCGCGCACAGCGACGGCGTGAGCGTCGTCGACGTGCCGGCCGAGAGCGAGCTCACCGAGCCGGTGCGCATCCACCTCACGGGCACGCAGCGTGAGCGGACGCACGGCCAGGTCCTCGTGCGTGTGGGGGCCTTCGCCAAGGTGACCGTGGTCGTGTCCCACCGCGGCTCCACGGACTACACCGAGCTGCTGACGGTCGTCGCCGGCGACAGCGCGGACGTCACCGTCGTCACGCTGCAGGACTGGGAGGACGACACCCACCACCTCGCCCAGCACGACGTCGTCGTCGGCCGGGACGCCCGGGCGCGGCACATCGCCGTCTCCATCGGCGGCGGCATCGTGCGGATGAACACCAACGCCTCGTACAGCGGCCCCGGGGGCTCCTTCGAGGGGCTCGGTGTGTACTTCGCCGACGCCGGACAGCACTTGGAGCACCGGCTCTTCGTCGACCACGAGGCGCCGCACTGCCACAGCAATGTCGAGTACAAGGGCGCCCTCCAGGGCGAGACCGCGCGCACCGTCTGGGTGGGTGACGTGCTCATCCGCGCGGCGGCCGAGGGCACCGACACCTACGAGCTCAACCGCAACCTCGTCCTCAGCGACGGGGCGCGGGCCGACTCGATTCCCAACCTGGAGATCGAGACCGGCGAGATCGTCGGGGCCGGGCACGCCTCCACCACGGGCCGCTTCGACGACCAGCAGCTGTTCTACCTGCGCTCGCGCGGGATCGACGCGGACACCGCACGTCGTCTCGTCGTCCGCGGCTTCTTCAACAGCATCGTCCAGCGCATCGGCGACTCCGAGATCAGCGACCACATCATGGCCGCGATCGACGAGGAGCTCGAGGGTGGGCCGGAGGCCGGGGCATGAGCGCCACGACCGACGCCGACTACATCCGGGTCTGCCAGCTCGACGAGCTGCCCACGGTGGGCGCGGCCAAGGCGGAGATCGACGGACGTGTCGTCTCGATCATCCGGGTCGAGGACGGCAGCGTGCACTGCATCGATGACGAGTGCACGCACGGGAAGGTCTCCCTCTCCGAGGGCGAGGTGGAGGGCTGCGAGGTCGAGTGCTGGCTGCACGGCTCGCGCTTCAACCTCGTCTCCGGCAAGCCCACCGGCCTGCCCGCCACGGTCCCCGTGGTCGTCCACGACGTCCGGGTCTCGGACGGCGAGGTCCTCGTCGCCCTGGCCGACGAGGCGCCGCGGACGGCCTGATGGCCGGCCTGCCCACACACTTTTCACAACGAAGGACGAACACACATGGCAACGCTTGAGATCACGGACCTGCACGTCAGCGTCGACACCGAGGAGGGCTCCAAGGAGATCCTCAAGGGCGTCACGCTGACCCTCAAGTCCGGTGAGACGCACGCGATCATGGGGCCCAACGGCTCCGGCAAGTCGACGCTCGCCTACTCCATCGCGGGTCACCCCAAGTACACCGTCACCTCCGGCTCGATCACCCTCGACGGCCAGGACGTGCTGTCGATGAGCGTGGACGAGCGCGCCCGCGCCGGGCTCTTCCTCGCGATGCAGTACCCCGTCGAGGTCCCGGGCGTGACGGTGAGCAACTTCCTGCGCACCGCCAAGACGGCGGTCGATGGCGAGGCGCCCAAGCTGCGGCACTGGGTCAAGGACGTGCGCACCACCATGGAGGAGCTGCGGATGGACTCCGCCTTCGCCGACCGCAATGTCAACGAGGGCTTCTCCGGCGGCGAGAAGAAGCGTCACGAGATCCTCCAGATGGAGCTGCTCAAGCCGACGTTCGCCGTCCTCGACGAGACGGACTCCGGCCTGGACGTCGACGCGCTGCGTGTCGTCTCCGAGGGCGTCAACCGCGTGCAGGACAAGACCGACTCCGGTGTCCTGCTCATCACGCACTACACACGGATCCTGCGCTACATCAAGCCCGACCGCGTGCACGTCTTCGTGGACGGCCACATCGCCGAGC
>JBQGNO010000022.1:0-24978 GCA_052087725.1 Janibacter sp.
CCTGGCAGGGCAGCGGCGGTGCGCCCACCGACCTCGCCCAGACCGCGGCCTCCTGGCGCGAGACGGTGCGCGGGGTCATCGCCCAGCTCGAGGCGCTCGTCGACCTGCCCGACCCGCAGTCCAGCGATGCGCCCGGTGTGGCCGACCCGGCCGGGGCCTTCCTCCAGCGCCTCGCCGACAACGGCGGCCGGCTGAACAAGCTCGAGGCCCACCAGGCGGCCCGCGAGGTCGGGCTCGACCCCGCGGTGCGCGCCGACCTGTACCGGGCCGAGCCGCAGCTCGTGGCCACCGAGGGCACCGATCGCGTCCTGACCGAGGCCGGCCGCGCCCGTCTGGCGGACGGGAAGTGATGGCCGGAGGACCGGCCTACCTCGTCGACGGCACCCGCACCCCGGTCGGGCGCTACGGCGGCGCGCTGTCCACGGTGCGCCCCGACGACCTCGCCGCGCACGTCATCCGCGAGCTCGTCGGCCGCCACCCGGACCTCGATCCTGCCCGGATCGACGACGTCGTGCTCGGCAATGCCAACCAGGCCGGTGAGGACAACCGCAACATCGCCCGGATGGCGGCGCTGCTCTCCGGCCTGCCGGTCGCCGTCCCCGGGACGACGATCAACCGGCTGTGCGGCTCCGGCCTCGATGCCATCGGGTACGCCGCCCGGGCCATCCGGGCCGGCGATGCCGACCTGATGATCGCCGGGGGAGCGGAGAGCATGAGCCGAGCCCCCTTCGTCGTCCCCAAGGCCGCGACCCCCTTCTCCCGCTCGATGACGCTCGAGGACACGACGATCGGCTGGCGCTTCGTCAACCCCGAGATGGAGCGGATGTACGGCACCGACCCGATGCCGCGCACGGCGCAGAACGTCGCCGCCGACTACGACGTCTCGCGCGAGGACCAGGACGCCTTCGCCCTGCGCTCGCAGGAGAGGGCCGCCGCGGCGATCGCCTCCGGCCGGCTCGCCCGCGAGATCAGCCCGGTCAGCGTGCCGCGGCGCAAGGCGGACCCGGTGCTCGTCGACACCGACGAGCACCCGCGCCAGACCTCCATGGAGGCACTCGGCGGGCTGAAGCCGATCTTCGAGGGCGGCTCGGTGACCGCGGGCAATGCCTCGGGAGTCAACGACGGCGCGGCCGCGGTGCTCGTCGCCTCGGAGGCAGCCGTCGAGGAGCACGGGCTGACCCCCTTCGCCCGGATCGATGCGGTGACCGCCGTCGGCGTGGAGCCGCGCGTCATGGGCATGGGACCGGCACCGGCGGTGCAGCGTCTCGTCGAGCGCACCGGTGTGGCCCTCGACGACGTCGGCATCATCGAGCTCAACGAGGCCTTCGCCTCGCAGGGGCTCGCCGTGCTGCGCGAGCTCGGGATCGCCGACGACGACCCGCGGGTCAATCCGCACGGTGGAGCGATCGCCCTCGGGCACCCACTCGGCATGAGCGGTGCCCGCATCGCCCTCTCCGGCGGGATGTCCATGGCCGATGACGACCACGACCACGCGATCATCACCATGTGCATCGGTGTCGGCCAGGGCATCGCTGCTCTGCTGTCCCGGCCCTGATCGCCGCGCCACCACCCGACCCGATTGGATGTGTCCATGACCGACCCAGCACTCGTCCGCACCGTCCGCCACGAGCAGGGTGTCGTCGAGGTCGTCCTCGACCGTCCCGAGGCGATGAATGCCGTGTCCACGGCGATGGCCGATGCGCTCACGGCCACCGGGGAGGAGCTGCGCGGTGACACCTCGGTGCGCGCGGTCGTCGTCACCTCGAGCCACGAGAAGGCCTTCTGCGTCGGGGCCGACCTCAAGGAGCGCAATGGCTTCACCGACGACGACCTGCGCGCCCAGCGCCCGGGCAACCGGTTGGCCTACCGCGCGCTGTACGACCTGCCCGTGCCGACGATCGCCGCGGTCGACGGGCACGCGCTCGGCGGAGGCTGCGAGATCGCCCTGGCGTGCGACCTCATCGTCGCGGGGCCGAAGGCGAGCTTCGCCCTGCCGGAGGTCTCCGTCGGCGTGATCCCCGGCGGCGGCGGGACCCAGCTGCTCACCCGGCGCCTCGGGTGGTCGCGGGCCGCGGACCTGATCTTCACCGCGCGACGGATCGACGGCAAGGAGGGCGCGCGCCTCGGCCTCGTCGACCGGCTCGTCGAGGACGCGAAGGGGGAGGCCCTGGACATGGCGGCCACGATCGGCCGGCACTCACCGATCGGGGTCCGCAATGCCAAGAGCGCGATGCGCGCCGGGATGGACGTGAGCGTCGACGACGGTCTCGACATCGAGGACGCGCGCTGGCACGACACGGCCTTCAGCGCCGACCGGGCCGAGGGGGTGCGGGCCTTCGCCGAGAAGCGCACGCCGGACTGGCCCGGCCTCGGTTGACCGTGCGGCGTGATTCCTCGGCAGAGGTGAGTCGGGTCACCTCGCCGCCCGCGGAGCCGCCTATGGTGGCGGAGTGATCGACCTGCACACGCACTCCTCCCGCAGCGACGGGACGGATGCGCCCGCGAACCTCGTCGCCCACGCCGCAACGGCCGGTCTGACGACGCTCGCGCTGACCGACCACGACACCACGTCGGGGTGGGCCGAGGCGGCCGACGCCGCGCAGCACCACGGCATCGCCCTCGTGCGTGGTGCAGAGCTGTCCACCCGGCACGACGGCGGCAGCATCCACCTTCTGGCCTATCTCTTCGACCCGGACCATGCCGGGCTCACCGCCGAGATGGACCGGGTCGTCCACGACCGGTTGCCGCGGCTGCAGCGGATCGTCGAGCGGATGGCGGAGGATGGCTTCGACCTCACCTGGGAGGACGTGCAGGAGCAGCTCGGCACCAGTGGGCGCACCCCGTCCCGCCCCAACATCGCCGACGCGCTCATCGCCAAGGGCTATGCCGAGCACCGCGACGAGATCTTCCGCAAGTGGCTGCACCACGGATCGCGCTACTACGTGCCCTACTACTCCATCGACACCGTGACCGCGATCGAGCTGGTGCGCGCCGCGGGCGGGGTGCCCGTGCTCGCGCACCCCTTCGCCTCCCGCCGCCAGCGCGCGGTCGCCGCGGAGTCCCTGCCCGAGCTCGTCGAGGCCGGCCTCGGGGGCATCGAGGCGGAGCACCGGGACCAGAGTCCCGACGAGCAGGCCCTCGCCCGGCGCCTCGCGGCCGAGCACGACCTCGTCGTCACCGGGAGCAGCGACTTCCACGGTGACGGCAAGCTCAACCGCCTCGGGGAGCACACCACCGCTCCCGAGTCGCTCGCCCGCATCGAGGACGGTGCCTCGGGGGTCACCCCCGTCCTGCGTCCCTGACGGGTGCGGCACGGCCGACCCCTGCCGAGTTTCCCCGGTGTTCACCCCGGGTGACGCGTGCCGCGGGGTGGCGAGGCGGCGACGCGGGGCCCGACCTGAGAAGATGACCGGGCATCCGAGGAGAGAAGGACACCCCAAGGTGGCACGAGCCAAGAAGGCGGCGATCATCGCCGTCGCGAACCAGAAGGGCGGCGTCGCGAAGACGACGTCGGTCGCCTCCATCGGCGCAGCCATGGCCGAGACCGGTCGGCGCGTGCTGCTCGTCGACCTCGACCCGCAGGCGAGCCTGACCTTCAGCCTCGGCGTCGACCCCGACGCCGTCGAGACCTCGATCCACGAGGTGGTCCTCGGGCAGGCAGAGGTCGCCGACGCGATCCTCGGGGCGAGCGAGGGCATCGACCTGCTCCCGTCGACGATCGAGCTCGCGGGTGCCGAGGCCCAGCTGCTGACGCGACCCGGCCGGGAGTTCATCCTCCAGTCGGTCCTCGACGATGTCCGCTCGGACTACGACGTGATCCTCCTCGACTGCAGCCCCAGCCTCGGCGTGCTCACCCTCGCGGCGCTCACCGCCGCGACCGGCCTGCTCATCCCGATGCAGGCCGAGATGCTCAGCCACCGCGGCGTCGGCCAGCTCCTCGACACGGTCAAGGACGTCAAGCGCCTGCTCAACAAGAAGCTCAAGACCATCGGTATCCTGCCGACGATGTACGATGGCCGCTCCAACCACTCCCGGGAGGTGCTCGAGGACCTCGGCGGTCGCTACAAGCTGCCCGTCCTCGAGCCGCCGATCCCGCGCACCGTGCGCTTCGCAGAGGCGCCGGCTGCCGGCCTCTCCATCCTCGACACCGCCCGCTCGAGCAAGGGCGCCGTGGCCTACCGTGAGGTCACGGAGAGCATCCTCGCGGCGCTCTGAGCCCGTCGCCATGGTCTCCCTGCAACGTGCTCGTAGCCTCGCCGCCGGCGGGGCCCATGCCCTGCGGACCGGCGACCCGACCGCCCGTCGACGGGTGATCGACCCCCTTCGCGCCCGGGTGGTGCCGACCTCGGTCGCCGGCCTCGACCCTCTCCTGGCGGGCTATGCGCGGGGCGCGGAGGAGATCGGGGTCGACGACCTCGTCGCCACGGCCCACCGCACCCGCTCCACGCTCCTGCGTGACGTCGCCGGTGAGCTGGCGCGCCGCACCGGGGCCCCGAGCTGGCGGGCCGGCTGGGCCGAGCTGCTCGTCACCAGTGGCGACGCCGGCCTCGTGCGCACCGGTTCGGCCGTCCTGCGCGAGCTCATCGACGAGGGCCACACCGATGAGCTGAGCCCGCGCCAGGCGCTCCTTCACGCACACACCCTCCTGCTGCGGCAGGCCGAGGTCGGGGAGGGCGCCGCGGTCCTTGCGGACCAGCTCCCGCTCCTGACCCAGCTGTCCGACGACGAGCGCGCCGACCTCGAGACCGACCTCGCGCACCCGTCGATCACCGGTGACCGGGCGACGTGGTGGCCCCTGCTCACCCGGCGCTGGCGCGAGGCCGGGATGCTCGTCCCGCACCTGCTCACCGACGCCGAGCTGACCACGGCCATTGGTCCGCGGGCGGTCGCGGCCTTCGCCGGAGAGGTCCCGGTGTACGACCGGGTCGGCCCCGCCCCCGAGGAGCTGGCGCAGCGCCGGGCCGGTCTCGCCGACCGCATCACGGCCGCCACCGGCCGGGAGGTGCCGGTCGAGGACCTGCCCCTCGTGAGCGTCATCGTCACTGCCTACCGCCCCGGCGCCTGGCTGGCCACCGCCATCCGTGCGCTCCTCGACCAGACCTGGCCGCGCCTGGAGATCCTCGTCGTCGACGATGCCTCCGGTCCGGAGCACGAGGACGAGATCGCCCGACTGGCGGCTCTCGACCCGCGGGCGCGCGTCATCACCCGCACGCGCAACGGCGGTGCCTACCGGGCCCGCAATCTCGGTGTGGCAGAGGCGAAGGGGGACTACCTCGCCTTCCTCGACGCGGACGACTGGTGCCATCCGGAGCGGATCGAGCGCCAGGTGATCCCGTTGCTCGCCGACCCCGACCTCGTGGCCACCCACGCCCTCGCCCTGCGGGGCGACGAGGACCTGCAGCTGACGTGGCTCGGCTACCCGGCCGTGCGGCACAACGCGTGCGGCCTGGTGATGCCGCGGTCCACGCAGGCTCGGGTGGGCACCTTCGACGATGTGCGCAAGAGCGCCGACAGCGAGTACAACGCCCGGATCGAGGCGGTCACCGGGCAGGAGCCGCTGCTCGTGGAGCCGCCCCTGCAGCTGACGCGTCTGCGCTCGGGATCGTTGTCCCGCAGTGACTTCGGCGTCGGCTGGGGGATCGGCGCGCGACTGGCCTATCGCTCCGCGTACAAGGCCTGGCACCGGTACCTGTCCGCCGTCCGGGCGAAGGGGGAGCTGCCGGGCCAGCCGGGTGGTCTCGCCGAGTACCCGGGCGGCCCGCCACCCGCGCGTGATCTCGAGTGGGCCACCCGGCACGGTGAGTCCAGTCCCGGTCGACTCCGGGCGGCCGGCCGCCCCTTCGCCGCGCCCAATGCCTGGGCCCTGTCGCACCCGCTGCGCCCCGTCGACGTCCTCGTGGTCGACGATGCCGCGGACACGATGGTCGACCCGACGGAGCTCGTGGCGGTGCTCGACCGACTGCGGGCCCGGGAACTGCGGGTCGGGCTGCTCCACCGGGAAAATCCGGCGCGCCTGCGGTTGTCCCGCAAGCCACTCCTGCCGCCGATCCGTGACCTCCTCGACTCCGTCGAGGACGTCGTCCAGGTCCACCCGGAGGAGCACGTCGACGCGAGGGTGACGTGGGTGCGCCGGCCCGAGGCACTGTCCGTGGGACGGCCGGCGCCCGATCTGCAGACCGGTGAGGTGGTCGTGACGCAGCCGCGCGCGACACGCACCCACCGGGTCGACCCCGCGTGGACGCGTGGGGCCGTCGAGGGGGAGCTCATGACGTGGGGGGTGCCGGAGGGGGGAGCCCTGTGGCTGCCCGAGGAGCTCGCCGAGGAGCGAGTCCACCGCATCGCGACGCCGGAGGACGCATGACGGCATCGAACCCTCGTCCGCAGGGGGGATCGTCCCCGGCCGTGCGCAACTCGGTGCGCCGGGCGCAGGCTGCCGGCAGCCTCGTCGTCGGTGGTGTCCGCGCCCTGCGCACCCGCAACCCGGCGACCCGTCGACGGGTGGTCGACCCCCTTCGCGCCCGGCTGCTCCCGGCCCCGGTCGCCGACCTCGACCCGCTCCTGGGGGCCTATGTCCGGGGAGCCGAGCAGACCGGGGTCGACGCGAGCGTGGCCACGGGGCACCGCACCCGCTCGACGCTCCTGCGTCGGGCCGTCGGGGAGCTGGCCCGCCGCACGGGCGCCCCGAGCTGGCGGGCCGGGTGGGCCGAGCTGCTCGTCACGGGCGATGACTCCGATCTCGTGCGCACCGGCTCGGCCGTCCTGCGCGAGCTCGTCGAGGCCGGCGACGCCCACCGGCTGACGACCCGGCAGACCCTGCTCCATGCCCACACCCTGCTGCTGCGCCAGCGGGAGGCGGGGGAGGGCGCCGCCGTCCTCGCCGACCAGCTCCCGCTCCTGGCCCAGCTGTCGGACGACGAGCGTGCCGACCTCGAGACCGACCTCGCGCACCCGGCGATCACCGGGGACGACGCCGCCTGGTGGTCGAGGTTCACCGACCGCTGGCGCCGGGCCGACGTCCTCGTCCCCCGCCTGCTCAGCCAGACCGAGCTCACCGAGATCATCGGCGAGGAGACCGCGGCCGCCTTCCCCCACGGCGCCCCGGCCTACGACCGGGTCGCCCCCGACCGGGAGGAGCTCGCGGCACTGCGTGCCGGGGTCGTCGCCCGGGCCGGCGCCGCCGTCGGCCGGGAGCTCACCGCGGCCGAGCTCCCGCTGGTGAGCGTCGTCGTCACCGCCTATCGCCCGGGTCCGTGGCTCGTGACCGCGATCCGTGCGCTCCTCGACCAGACCTGGCCCACCCTCGAGGTCGTCGTCGTCGACGATGCCTCCGGTCCGCAGCACCGCGACGAGATCGCCCGGATCGCCGCGCTGCACCCGGCGGCCCGCGTCGTGACCCGCGAGGTCAACGGCGGGGCCTACCGCGCGCGCAACCTCGGCATCGCGGAGGCGAAGGGGGACTACCTCGCCTTCCTCGACGCCGACGACTGGTCGCACCCGGAGCGGATCGAGCGCCAGCTGCTGCCGCTGCTCGCGGACCCGGACCTGCCGGCCACCCACAGCCTGACCGTGCGTGCGAGCGATGCCCTGCAGCTCGTCTGGCTCGGCTATCCCTCGGTGCGGCTCAACGCCTCCGGTCTGGTGATGCCCCGCACGACGATCGATCGGGTCGGGACCTTCGATGACGTGCGCAAGAGCTCCGACAGCGAGTACGACACCCGGATCCCGGCGGTCACCGGGCAGGAGCCGCAGCTCGTGGAGCCGCCCCTGCAGCTGACGCGTCTGCGCTCGGGGTCGTTGTCGCGCAGCGACTTCGGTGTCGGTTGGGGTGTGGGTGCCCGGGTGGCCTACCGGTCGGCCTACAAGGCCTGGCACCGGCACCTGTCCTCCGTCCGGGCGAAGGGGGCGCTGCCGCCGCCGTCCAGCAGCGGCGGGTACCCCGATGGTCCGCCGTCCGACCTGACCCTGGACTGGGCGACGCGTCACGGCGAGTCGGCGCCGGACCGGGACCGCGCGGTCGGTCGTCCCTTCGCCGCCCCGCACATCTGGCTCTCGACACGGCCGCACGCCCCCTTCGACGTCCTCGTCGTCGGGGATGCCGCGGACACGGTGGTCGACCCGGCCGACCCGGCCGACCTCGTCGCCTGCCTGGTGCGCCTGCGTGCCCTCGACCTGCGCATCGCGCTGCTCCACCGCGAGAACCCGGCCCGGCTGCGGTTGTACCGCGAGGCGCTGCTGCCCGAGATCCGTACGCTGCTCGACACCGACGACGAGGTCGTCCAGGTCCATCCGGAGGAGCATGTCGAGGCCGCGGTGACCTGGATCCGACGGGCCGAGGCGCTGTCCGTCGGTCGCCCCGCGCCCGATGTCGACCTCGGGGTGGTGGTCGTCACCGAGCCGCCGCGCACCCGCACCCAGCTCGTCGACCCCTCGTGGACCCGCGAGGCAGTCGAGGCCGAGCTCGAGACGTGGGGCATGGCCCCGGGGAGCGCGCAGTGGCTGCCGGAGATGGCCGCCGAGGAACGCGTCTGCCAGCTGATCGAGGAGTCCCGATGAGTGCCGGGTCGAGCATCCCACCCCGCCTGCGCGGCCCCGCGAGGTCGGTCCGCAGTGCCCTGCGCGATGCGACGGCGCAGACCCGGCAGCGGCGGGCAGCGGTCCGTCGGCACGAGCGGTCGATGGCTCCGGTCACGGCGCCGGTGCGGCGGTCGTCGGGGGAGCGGCTGCGGGTGCACGTGCTCGCCTCGGCGCGGGTTCGCGCCGGTCTCGCCGGGCAGTGGGAGCTGACCGACCGGGACCCCGAGGCCGTGCTCGTCGAGGTCGACGCGACGAGTGCCGTGACCCTCGAGGCTCCCTTCGCCGAGCAGCGTACGGCGGTCCTCGCGACGGCCGTGCCCGTCATCGTCTGGGTCACCGCGAGCTCCCGTGTCGCTGCCGGCGATGTGACGCGTCTGCTGGAGGGGGTCACCGCACCGATCCACGTCGTCGTCGATGACGAGGCGAGCGTGACCGCGTGGGCCGAGGGTCTGGGCCGACCGGTCGAGCACGCGGGGCCGGCCGCCGACGCCGCGGTGCACTCGCCGGCGGTCGTCGGAGCTACCGAGCGTCGGGAGCACGTCGTGGCCCTCGTCGGTGATGGTGGCTTCGATCGTTCCCGGCTCGCTCCCGTCCAGCCCGAGCGGCTCGATGTCATCGCTGGTGACGATGCCGCGACCGAGCTGCCGGGTGACCGCCCCGTCCTCGGGCACTACCGCGCGGCAGCCTTCGTCGCCGACCGACCACTCTCGGCCTGGCACGCGGTCGAGGCGGCCGCGTCAGGCACGGCCCTGATCGCCGGGGCCGACGTGACCGCGCTCCCGGGCCCGCTTGCGGCGCAGGCCTGCCCGGTCGAGGACGACACCCAGCTGCGGCAGCAGACCATCGCCCACCTGTGGCAGGACGAGCTCGTGGACCGGTCGGCACTGGCGACCGCCCGCACCGTGCGTCTCGGACACACCTTCGCCCACCGGGCCGCCGACCTCGAGGCCCTCGTGGGGCACCCCCGGGACGGACGCAGGGGGCGGCCCGGCTCTCCCTTCGACCGCTCCGTCAGCGCGGTGATCTCGACGAACCGGGCGCACGAGCTCGACACCATCGCCGACAACATGGCCCGGCAGAGCTCGCACGAGGCCGGTGACCTGCAGGTCGTCCTCGTCCTCCACGGGCTCGACGTGCCCGTCGCCGAGGTCGAGGCGCGCTTCCGCGACCAGGGGCTCGACCACCTCGTCGTCCTCCCGGCCGAGCGGTCGCTGACGCTCGGTGCCTGCCTCAACCTCGGCATCGACGCGTCCGATGGGGCGCACATCGCCAAGATCGACGACGACAACTTCTACGGTCGTCACTACCTCGACGACCTCGTCGACGCGATCGACTTCTCGGGTGCCGGTATCGCCGGCAAGTGGGCCCACTACACGTGGCTGCGCAGCACCGGTGCGGTGATCCTGCGCTTCCCCCGCAGCGAGCACCGCTACGAGCGCCTCGTCCAGGGCGGCTCGATCGTCATGGCGGGGGACGCCGCGCGCGAGCTGCGCTTCTCGGACCTGCCGCGGGCGGTCGACACCGACCTGCTCAACCGCGCGCAGTCGGCCGGGGTGCGCACCTACTCCTCCGACCGCTTCAACTACGTGAGCATCCGTGGGGTCGACCGGCACGCGCACACGTGGGCCCTCGAGGACGCCGCCTTCATGAACCGCACGAGCCGGGTCGTCTTCTACGGCGACCCGCGCCAGCACGTCGACGTCTGAGCCGGGCCTCCACGACGTGCGGCTGGCCCGGTCGTGTCAGCGGTCGAGGACCGCGTCGTAGATCGCGCGGTAGCGCTCGCCGTTGGCCGCCCAGGACCGCTCGGTCTCGACCCACGCGCGACCGGCGGCAGCCAGCTCGGCCCGTCGCTGCGGGTCGCCGGCGAGGCGGACGAGGGCATCAGCCAGGGCATCGGCATCGCCGACCGCGAAGGACTCACCCCGCTGCCCGTCGCCGGTGATCTCCGTCAGCGCGGGCAGGTCGGAGACGAGGACCGGCAGCCCGGCGGCCATCGCTTCGAAGGGCTTGAGCGGGGTCACCAGCCGGGCGGCGCGCTCGTCGACGCGGGGGACGACGAAGAGGTCCAGCAGCGCATAGTGGTCGAGGACCTCGTCGTGGGGGACTCGTCCGGTGAAGACGACGGCGTCACCGGCGCCGACCTCGAGCGCGTGGGCCTCGAGCTCGGCGCGGCGGGTGCCGTCGCCGACGATGAGCGCGACCGCATCGATCCCGCGCTGCCGCAGGGCCAGTGCGGCGTCGATGAGGTACTCCTGACCCTCGCGGTAGTGGTCGAGGTTGGAGACATAGCCGAAGACGAAGCGGCCGGCGAGACCGTACTGCTCGACGAGGTCCGCGCGGCGCTCGCGGGGCGCGAAGGCGGTCGCGTCGACGCCGTTGGGGACGACGTGGACCCGGTCGGCGGGGACGCCGCGCCCGATGATGTCGGAGCGCATGGACTGGCTGAGCGTGATGACGGCGTCCGCGGCGAGCATGCAGCGGGTGTCGGTGTCGCGACGACGGTGGTAGGTCTCGGCGGTCTCGGCGCGCTCGAGGTCCTGGGACCAGATCGCCTCGAAGAAGCCGCGTACCTCGTAGACCCAGGGCAGCCCGAGGGCCTGCGCCGCCGCCCGCCCGACGAGCGCGGCCTCGTAGCCGCGGGCCCCGGAGTGGACGTGCAGCAGGTCCGGGGCCTCGTCGGCCAGCGTGGGCACCAGGGCCTGCGCGTAGGCGTCGAGATAGCCGTCGACGGTCTCGGCCCCGGGGACGTGGGTGCGCCGGAGGTGCCGGTGGCGGATGCCGTGCACGTCCTCGACCTCCGGGCCGTCGTCGCCGGGGAAGTCGAGGGCGGTGATCGCCATCGGCTCGATGCCGGCCTCGGCCTGTGCCGCGAGGTTGTAGCGGGTGCGCACGGAGTAGCCCGACTGGCGGTGGGGGAGAGCGATCTTCAGCAGGTGGGCCACGCGAAGGGGGGCGCTGCCCCCTTCGCGCCGTGGCAGGGGAGCGACGGCGGGCACCGTCGGGGTCCACGCCGGATCCGTCTCGAGGAGACGTCCCTCGACCTGGGCCAGCGTGGCGACGAGGCGGGCCCGGGCCGGTCCGACGATCGTCGGGGTGGCGGCGATCTGGGCCCGGGTGGCCCGCGCCTGGAGCGCGGGCTCGCCGGCACGGGACGCGCTGCGGCGGGCCTGGTCGAGGAAGCCGGTGTCGCTGCCGAGTCCCTCGAGCTCGCGGGTGATCAGCTCGACGGCGGCGGTGTGGTCGCGTGCTGCGGTCAGCTCACCCAAGCGGGTGGTGGTCTCTGCGGCACTCGACCCGTCGGAGGCGTTCGGCCGGGGGCGCAGTCGCTGGAGGGTCAGGTAAGCGCGCCGGGCGAGGCCTCGCAGCAGGGTCTTCGGATCACGCACGCGTGCAGCCTAGTTCGCCGGGGGTGCGAACGCCGGTTCCCCCACGGTGGTTGAGGTGCGAACGCCCTCTGGGGCGTGAGCCTCGAAACCCCGACACGAGCCATGGTTTCGAGGCTCGTCGCTGGCGCTCCTCGCACCTCGACCAGCGTCTGGCCGGGCTCAGCCCTCGGAGGTCGGCGCGGACTGCTGGGACTGTCCGCCACGCGTGCGACGGCGGTTGCGACGACGGCGGGGACGGCCCTCGCCGCTGCCTGCGTCGCCCTTCGCCTCGCCACGACCGCCACCGGAGCGCTCGCCACCGCCGGAACGTCCACCGCCGGAGCGGCCTGCGCCCGAGCGACCGCCACCGGAGTGGCCGCCGCCCTGACGACGTCCGCCGGACTTGCCGGTCTCGCCCACGTCCTCGAGCTCCTCCGCGTCGAGGCCCTCACGGGTGCGCTTCGCGCGCGGCAGGCGACCCTTGGTGCCCTCGGGGATGTCGAGGTCGGTGAAGAGGTGCGGGCTGGAGGAGTAGGTCTCGACCGCCTCGGGGATGCCGAGGTCGAGCTGACGGTTGATGACCGACCACTTGGTCTCGTCGTCCCAGTCGACGAAGGTCACGGCGATACCGGTGTTGCCGGCGCGCCCGGTGCGACCGATGCGGTGCACGTAGGTCTTCTCGTCGTCGGGGCACTGGTAGTTGATGACGTGCGTGACATTGGTGACGTCGATGCCGCGCGCGGCGACGTCGGTGGCGACGAGGACGTCGACCTTGCCGTTGCGGAAGGCGCGCAGCGCCTGCTCGCGGGCGCCCTGACCGAGGTCACCGTGGATCGACGCGGCCGCGAAGCCGCGGTCGGCGAGCTCGTCGGCGACCTTGGCCGCGGTGCGCTTGGTGCGGGAGAAGATGATCGTCAGACCGCGGTCCTTGGCCTGGAGGATCCGCGCGACCATCTCGACCTTGTCCATCGCGTGCGCGCGGTAGACGAACTGCTCGGTCGCCTTGACGGTCTGGCTGTCCTTGTCGCCGTCCTCGCTCATCGCGCGGATGTGCGTCGGCTGCGTCATGTAGCGACGGGCCAACGCGACGATCGCGCCGGGCATGGTCGCGGAGAAGAGCATCGTGTGCCGGGTCGGAGCCGTCATCGCCATGATCTTCTCGACGTCGGGCAGGAAGCCGAGGTCGAGCATCTCGTCGGCCTCGTCGAGGACGACGGTCTTCGTGGCGGACAGGTCGAGGTACTTCTGCTGGGCCAGGTCGATGAGCCGGCCCGGGGTGCCGACGACGACGTGGACGCCCTTCTTCAGCGCCTCGATCTGCGGCTCGTAGGCCCGACCGCCATAGACGGTGAGGACCTTGATGCCCAGCCGCTTGCCGGCCCGCTCGAGGTCGGCGGCGACCTGGCCGGCGAGCTCACGGGTGGGGGCGACGACGAGGGCCTGCGGGCGGGGGTCGTCGGAGTCGGTGTCGATCCGGTTGAGGATCGGGACACCGAAGCCGAGCGTCTTGCCCGTGCCGGTCTTCGCCTGGCCGATGATGTCGTGCCCGTCGAGCGCGACCGGGAGGGTCATCGCCTGGATGGGGAAAGGGTGGATGATCCCGGCGTCGGCCAGCGCGGCGACGATCTCGGGGTGGACATCGAAGTCCGCGAAGGTCTTCTGCGGGGCCTCTGGAGTGGTGGTCTCGGAGGCCTGCTCAAGCGGGGCCTGCTCGAGGGGGGCCGCCTCCGGGGTGGGGGCTTCGGACGTGGTGGAGTCGGACATGCGTCCTTCCGATCAGCGTGGACGGCGCATACGCGCCGTGGGTGGCACGGGCCGATCGGAGGTCAGTCAAGCGGTCTGCCACACGTGGGGCGACCGCGCCGGACGTCTCGTCCAGCCGGAAAGGATGCCGACCGGGCACCGCTGGTCGGCTCCATGCTACCCGCCACGAGCGATGCCGACGGCCACACCGCGCGGGGACTAGGCTGCAGAGCATGAGTGAGCAGGCTGTGCCGTCGTCGACCGCGGCCCTCGGAGAGCGGGAGCGCGAGGGGACGATCGATCTCCTCGGGGCCATCGCCTACGGGGCGATCTCCGGGTTCACCCGCATGGCGGCGGACTCGGAGATGGCACGTGACCTCGTCCTCAAGCGGGCGCTCGCCGGCATGGCGGTCAAGGAGTTCCACAACCACGAGCTGCTGGCCGATCACATCGTTGACCTCGGTGGTGACCCGATCGCGGCGATGATGCCCTTCAAGCCGGCCTTCGAGGTCTTCCACGCGCGGATGAAGCCCCGTGACCTCCTCGAGGGGCTGGTGAAGGCCTACATCGGTGACGGGATCGCGACCGACTTCTTCATCGAGATCGCGACCTATGTCGAGCCCGACTCGCGGGCGATCATCCAGCGAGCGAGCAGCGACCATCGCGATGTCGACACGATCGTCAAGGCCGTGCGCGCGGGCATCGCCGAGGACTCGCGTCGGGCCGGACCGCTTGCGCTGTGGGGCCGGCGGCTCGTCGGCGAGGCCCTCACCCAGGGGCAGGTCGTCGCGAGCGAGCGCGAGGCGCTGAGCGAGCTCGTGCTCGGCCTGAGCCATGACCGCCCGGGGGCGACCCTGGAGGAGGTGGGTCAGCTGATGCAGCGGCTCACCGACCGCCACCAGCTGCGGATGGGCCGGCTCGGCCTCGCCGCCTGACCGACCACGACACACGAAGGGGAGGCCCCGCCGGTGTGGCGGGACCTCCCCTTCGCGCGTGGTGCGGAGCGTCAGACCTGCTTGCGGCCGACGACCATGCCGTAGATGACGATGAGGACCGCGGCGACGACGACGCCGAGGACGAAGGCGATCCAGTCGATCCCGCTGGTCGTCGAGTTGCCCGAGATCGCGGTGTAGGCCCAGGAGCCGATGAGCGAGCCGAGAATACCGAGGATCACGGTGACGAGGGTCGAGATGCTCTGCTTGCCGGGGAGCACGAGCCGGGCCAGGGCACCGATGATGGCGCCGACGATGATCGTGACGATGATGGTCCACACAGCTGATCACTCCTTCTGCGCCCTCAGGGGTGAGCGGGCGCGCTCAGAACCCGTGTGGGCTCTGTGACCACAATAGAGCGATGTGGCGTCTGAGGCGCAAGTTGCGACGCTCAGGGAGCGGATCGTGTGGCCGGCACGGCCGACCGGTCGGGCTCGTCAGGCGCCGAAGCCGACCCGTCCACGGGTCGGCTCGCCGACCTCGACGTAGCCGAGGGCGCCCGAGGGAACCATGACCCGGCGGCCCTGGTCGTCGGTGAGCGTCAGCGAACCCCCGTCGAGTGCGGCCGTGACTGCTGCCTCGATCTCGGCTGCGGTGCCGGCCGCGTCGATGACGATCTCTCGGGCGACATTCTGGATGCCGATCTTGACCTCCACGGTCACTCCTCGGGTCTCGGGGATGGGTCCGCGGTCATCGTGTCACCCGTCGTGGGAGTCGTCCCGGGCGGGGTCGCCCATGCGGTTGACCGGGAAGGTGCCGATGCCACGCCAGGCGAGGTGACCGGCCGCCTGGGCGGCGACCTCCTGGCTGAAGTCGCTGCCGTGGGCGAGCCAGGTGCGTGCCATGACCTGCGCGGCCCCGGACATCGCCAGGCCGAGCATCTCGGCGAGCTCCGTGGGCAGAGCGGTGTCCTGCATGATCCGCTGCGCGATGGCATCACCGAGCTGGGCCTCGAGCGCGTCGATCCGGTGCCGCACCTGCGGGTCGTTGGTCAGGTCGGACTCGTAGATCAGGCGGAAGGACCCGCCCTCGTCCGCGACGAAGGAGAAGAAGGCCCGCACCGTGGCGTAGACGCGCTCCTCGTGGTCCTCGGTCGAGGCCAGTGCCTGCAGCACGAGGGCCTCGAGGGTGTCGCACTGGGTGTCGAGGAGCGCGAGGTAGAGCTCGAGCTTGCCGGGGAAGTGCTGGTAGAGCACCGGCTTGGAGACCCCCGCCTCCTCGGCGATGTCCTCCATCGCGGCCTGGTGATAGCCCTTGGCGACGAAGACTCCCAGTGCTGCCTCGAGGAGCTGGGCGCGCCGCTGGGCACGTGGCATCCGCTGGACGCGGGTGCCGGACGTGGTGGAGCTCATGGGTCTGTCCTCCGAAGGGGGCGAGGGGCCACGGTGTGACGGATCACATGATCCTACCTACGGGTAGTGACAGCGCATGACCTGACCTCCCGCGAGGGGACGTTGTCGGGGCCGGGTGGTGGGATGTCCTCGTGGCTGCATCGACCCCCTTCGTCCGGCTCCGCCCGCCGTCCACCGGCCGGTCGGCGGCCCCCGCGCGTCTCGACGAGGACCAGACGGCCGCCGTCGCGGCCCGGGCCGACCTCGTGCGTGTCCTCGGCGGGCCCGGCACCGGCAAGACGAGCGTCGCCGTGGCCGCCGTCCTCGACCGCATCACGACGGGGGAGTGCGCCGCCGAGGAGGTGCTGCTCGTCTCCGCGACGCGGCTGGGGGCCGCGTCGGCCCGTGACGCGGTTACCGCTGGCCTGTCCGGGGCCACGACCGAGCCCTTGGCCCGGACGATGCAGTCCCTGGGTTTCGCGGTGCTGCGTCAGCAGGCGGCGCTGCTCGGCCAGCCCGCACCGCGGCTGCTCTCGGGCGCCGACCAGGACGTCGTCCTCGGTGAGCTGCTCGCCGGGCACCGTGAGTCCGGTGGCGGGCCGGCCTGGCCCGAGGACCTCGAGCTGGCCCTGCCGACCCGCGGCTTCCGTGGTGAGCTGCGCGACCTGCTCATGCGCGCCATCGAGCACGGCGTCGCCCCCGACGAGCTCGCGGCGCTCGGGGAGACCCACGACCGTCCGGAGTGGGTCGCGGCCGCGCAGGTGGCCCGGGAGTACGACGAGGTCACCGCGCTCTCCCGACCGGGGGCCTTCGACCCCGCCTGGGTGCTCACCGCGGCCGCCGAGCTGCTCGAGGTCGACGACACGGCCCGGGAGCGCGTGCGGGCCGGGATCCGCGCCGTCGTCGTCGACGATGCCCAGGAGCTCACCGCACCGGCCGCCCGGCTGCTGCGCACCCTCACCGGCGGAGGCGTCGACCTCGTGCTCATCGGGGACCCGGATGCGACCGTGCAGGGCTTCCGTGGCGCGGACCCGCACCATCTCGTCGACGCCTGGCCGGGGCGCGAGGGGCCGACCCTCGTGCTCGGTCAGGGGCACCGTCTGCCCGAGTCGGTGCGTGCCGCGGCGGCCCGGGTCACCCCCAAGATCGCCGCACTCGGGGGTGGTCGGCAGCGCGAGGTCGGTCCGGCCACGCCCGGCGGGGTCCTCGAGGCGCACGTGCTCCACTCCGGGGCGCAGGAGGCCGCCTTCATCGCGCACGAGCTGCGCGCCGCCCACCTGCTCGACGGAGTGCCGTGGGAGCAGATGGCGGTCATCGTCCGCGGCTCTGCCCGACAGTCGACGCTGCGCCGCGTCCTCGCCGCCCGGGGAGTGCCCATGCTCGGCGACGCCCACCGGGTGCCGGTGCGCGACGAGCCCGCGGCCCGCCCTCTGATTCACCTGCTCACGCTCGTCGTCGACCTCGCCCGGGAGGGCCTCGAGGAGGTCCCCGCCACCGATGTCACCGACCTGCTCACCAGCCCGCTCATCGGCGCGGACACCGTCGCCGTGCGACGGCTGCGTCGAGCGCTGCGCCGGGAGGAGCTGTCGGCCCAGGGCGTGCGCACCAGCGACGAGCTGCTCGGTGCCCTCGTCCTCGACCCCGACCGCCTCGCGCACCTCGGTGACGACGCCGCGCCCCTGCACCGGTTGGCGCTCGTCGTCGCGGCCGGGCTCGAGGCAGCGGTCCCCGCCACGGACGGTCCCGGCTGGGCCCGGGGGGTCTCCGCGGAGTCGGTCCTGTGGCAGCTGTGGCAGGCCTGCGGGGTCGCCGACACGTGGCGGGCCAGCGCGCTCTCCGGGGGGCGCGGCCGGGGCACGCGCCGACCGTGCGCTCGACGCGGTCGTCGCGCTCTTCGACGCCGCGGCCGCCCACCAGGACGCCCTCCCCGCGTCCGGGCCGGACGCCTTCCTCGACGCGGTCGCCGGCCAGGCCGTCGCCGCTGACTCGCTCGCCGCGAGCAGCCCCGATCCCGATGCCGTGGCCCTGATGACCCCGCAGACCGCGGCGGGCAAGGCCTGGCACACCGTCGTCGTCGCCGGTGTCCAGGAGGGGGTGTGGCCCGACCTGCGTCTGCGGGGCTCGCTCCTCGGCTCCGAGCGGCTCGTCGACATCGTCACCGACCGCGACCGGGGTGGTGCCGGTGCTGCGGCTGCGGTCCGGCACGACGAGACCCGGCTCTTCCACGTCGCGCTGACGCGGGCCACCGAGCGGGTCCTCGTCACCGCCGTGGCCGCCGAGGACGAGCAGCCCTCGGCCTACCTCGATCTCGTCGACCCCCTTCCCGATGACGTCCTGCGCCGCGAGCCGAGCGATGTCCCGGCCCCCCTCGACCTCACCGGTCTCGTCGCCCGGCTGCGCCAGCAGCTCGCCTCGGACGACCCGGCGGCCGTGGCCCGGGCGATCGCCCGGCTCGCCCACCTCGCGGCGGTCGGGGTGGCCGGCGCCTCCCCGTCGTCCTGGTGGGCCCTGCGCGACCTCAGCGACGACCGCCCGGTCCGGGAGCCCGGGGCGCCCATCGGGGTCAGTCCCTCCAAGGTCGCGCAGTTCAGCGAGTGCGGTCTGCGCTGGCTGCTCCAGTCCTCGGGTGGTGACGGCCCGAGCAGCATCTCGATGGAGGTCGGCACCCTGATCCACGCGATCGCCCACGAGCTCGGCGATGCCGGGGAGGAGGCCTTCCAGGCGGAGCTGGAGCGGCGGTGGCCGGAGCTGGGCATGGCGCCGGGCTGGGTCACGGAGCAGAAGCACGAGCGGGCGCGCACCATGGCGCACTGGCTCGCGCAGTACCACCTGCGTGCGGCCCACGAGGGCTGGCGACCGGTCGCGACGGAGGCGGACTTCCGGGTCGAGCTGGGCCGCGCCGTGCTGCGCGGCAGCGTCGACCGTCTCGAGGCGGACGAGCAGGGACGCGTGCGGGTCATCGACTACAAGACCGGCTCCTCCGCGCCCACCCTCAAGGACCTGTCCGAGCACCCACAGCTCGGCGCCTACCAGGTGGCGATCGCCGAGGGTGGCTTCCGCGAGCACGGCACCGATGGCGCCGGCGCGGCACTCGTCCAGCTCGGCAAGGCGCGCAACTCCAACAATGCCGTGCAGAGCCAGCCGCCGATCGACGACGCCGACGAGCCGCGGCACTTCCACGACCTGATCACCACGACGGCCGAGGGGATGGCCGCGGCCACCTTCGTGGCCGAGCCGGAGGAGGCGCGCTGCCGGATCTGCCCGGTGCGCTCGTCCTGTCCCGCCCACTCCGAAGGAGGACGCCTGCGATGACCGCACCGACCATCGGAGCCGTCGAGCTCGCGCGGGCGCTCGGCCAGGAGCATCCGCCGACCGACGAGCAGCGCGAGATCATCGAGGCGCCCCTCGAGCCGCTGCTCGTCGTCGCCGGCGCCGGCTCGGGCAAGACCGAGACCATGACCGCCCGGGTCGTCTGGCTCGTCGCCAACGGCCTGGTCGGCCCCGAGGAGGTCCTCGGGCTGACCTTCACGCGCAAGGCGGCGGGGGAGCTCGCCGAGCGGGTGGGGCGTCGCCTCGCGCTGCTCGAGCAGGTCGGGGTGTGGACCCCACCGCAGGACGTCGGGGCCGATGGTCTCGGCGGGGCGCCGACGATCTCGACCTACCACTCCTACGCCGGTCGTCTCGTGCGCGAGGGTGCCCTGCGCCTGGGTTACGAGAAGGACTCCCGCCTGCTCTCCGAGGCCGCGGCCTGGCAGCTGGCCCACGAGGTGGTCCTCGCCTGGGACGGGCCGATGGAGGACATCGACAAGGTCGAGTCGACGGTGACCAATGCGGTCATCTCGCTGGCCGGGGAGCTGGCCGAGCACCTGCGCACGCCGCAGGACATCGAGGACTTCTCGCGGCGCACGCTCGCCCACCTCGAGGGGGTCGCGGCCTCGGGCAAGGACTTCACCAAGGACTACCGCGGCAAGGTCATCACCCCGATGGTCGAGCAGCAGCTCATCCTGCCGATCGTCGAGCGCTACCGCGAGGTCAAGCGTGAGCGCTCGGTCATGGACTTCGCCGACCAGATGGCGCTCGCGGCAGCGCTGGCCTCGCGATTCCCCGACCTCGGCCAGGCCGAGCGGGACCGCTTCCGCGTCGTGCTGCTCGACGAGTTCCAGGACACCTCCGAGGCCCAGCTGGTGCTCATGCGTGAGCTCTTCGCGCCGCAGGGGCAGGAGCCGGCAGCGGTCACCGCGGTCGGCGACCCGCACCAGTCGATCTATGCCTGGCGCGGGGCGAGCGCGACGACGCTGGAGACCTTCCCGGAGTCCTTCGCGAGGACGGGCGAGCAGACCCCGGTGCGGCATCTGTCGACGAGCTGGCGCAATGACGAGACGATCCTCGACGTCGCCAATCTCGTCGCCGGGCCGTTGGCGGCCGGCCTGCGGGTGCCGGTGACCTCCCTTCGCGCCCGGCCCGGAGCCCAGCGGGGTCAGGTCCAGGCACTGCGGGCGCTGACCGCCCATGACGAGGCGGACCGGGTCGCGGAGTGGGTCCAGACCCGTCGTGGTGCCGGCGAGGGGGGAGCCCCCCGCCGCAGCGCAGCGGTGCTGTGCCGCAAGCGCAGCCAGTTCACCCTCATCGCCGAGGCGCTCGCGGCACGCAACATCCCGCACGAGGTCGTCGGCCTCGGCGGGCTGCTGCTCACGCCCGAGGTCGCCGACGTGATCTCGCTGCTGACGATCGTGCAGGACCCGGCACGTGGTGACCGGCTCATGCGGCTGCTCACCGGGGCACCGGGCCTGCTCGGCCCGGCCGACCTCGACGGGTTCGGCGCGTGGGCCCGGCACCTGGGGCGGCAGGCGGCGGCCGAGGACGCCGAGGTCGCCGACGGGGCCGTGCCCCCGGGGCCCGATGACACCGTGACGATCGTCGATGCCCTCGACCAGCTGCCCGAGCCGGGCTGGCAGGGCGAGGCTGGTCAGACGATCAGCGATGCCGCGCTGCGGCGGCTGCAGCACATCGGCGGGATGGTCGCCCGGCTGCGGCGCGTGGCCGGCATGCCGCTGCCCGACCTCGTCGGTGAGGCCGAGCGGGAGCTGGGCGTCGATGTCGAGGTCCTCTCCCGCCCCGGCTGGTCGCCTGCGGCCGCGCGGGCCCACCTCGACGCCTTCGCCGATGTCGCGGCGCAGTTCGCCTCGAGCGCGGACCGGGCGACGCTCGGGGGCTTCATCGACTGGATCGAGGCGGCCGTCGAGCAGGAGCGCGGCCTGGAGGCGCCGCTCGTGGAGCCGACCAAGGACGCGGTGCAGATCCTCACCTGCCACGCGGCCAAGGGGCTCGAGTGGGACGTCGTCGCCGTCCCGGGCCTGTCCGAGGGGGTCTTCCCCGCGCACGCGTCGCGCTCCTCCTTCAAGGACGACGGGTGGGCACTGGGCCAGGTCAACGACTCCGGCTGGATCTCCGGTCTCGACGGGGTGCCCTATCCGCTGCGGGGTGACCGTGTGGGCCTGCCGCACCTCGACCTCTCGCTCGGGGAGACCAAGGCCCTGCAGGAGGAGCTCAAGCGGTACCGCGCGGCGGGCGGCGACCACGGACTGCTCGAGGAGCGGCGCCTGGCCTATGTCGCCTGCACCCGAGCGCGCAGCCAGCTGCTGCTCGGGTCCTGGGTGTGGGGGGCGACGGGGCAGCAGCCGCGGCTGGCCTCGCGGTTCCTCGACGAGGCTCGGGCGACCGGTGTGGTCGAGACGCTCGAATGGGCCGAGATGCCCGAGACCAAGGACGAGCGCAATCCCGCGCTCGAGGTCGCCCGACAGGTCATGTGGCCCGGCGGCGATCCGGCCCCCGAGCGACCGCGCCTCGTGGAGGCCGCGGGGACGATGGGGGACGACGCCGAGATCGACCTCGGGACCGACCCGCTCGACGAGCAGCTGCGGATCCTGCTCGAGGAGCGCGAGCGTCGACGGCGCTCCCGCGGCGAGGACGTCTCCGTCGAGCTGCCGGCGCACCTCTCGACCTCCCAGCTGGTCTCGCTCGCGCGGGACCCGGGGGCCTTTGCACTCGACCTGCGTCGACCGATGCCGCAGCCGCCGCAGGTGGCCGGGCGGCGGGGCACTGCCTTCCACGCGTGGGTCGAGGAGCACTATGCCCGCGCCGGGCTCGTCGACCTCCTCGAGATGCCGGGCAGCGCCGACGAGGACCTCGGCGACGACGATCTTGAGGAGATGCAGGAGCACTTCCTCGCGAGCGAGTGGGCCGAGCGCGTCCCGCTCGACGTCGAGCTCTCCCTCGAGACCCTCGTCGGGGGTCACGCCATCCGCGGGCGGGTCGATGCGGTCTTCGCCGATGACGACGGGGGGGTCACCGTCGTGGACTGGAAGACCGGCCGGCCGCCGCGCGGCGACGAGGCCTCGGTGCGGGCGGTCCAGCTCTCGGCCTACCGGATCGCCTACGCCCGCTGGCGGGGGATCGCCCTCGATCGGGTGCGTGGGGCCTTCTTCTACGCGGCGACGGGGGAGACGGTGCGTCCGCCGATGCTCGAGGAGGCCGAGGTCGCCGCGCTGCTCGACGGGTCGCTCACGCCGGACGGGGTCGTGGCGTCGTCAGCGGTCGGTGATCAGGACTAGCTGCGGCGAAGGGAGAGCCGCCCGCTCGTCGTCAGGGACGCCAGGGCGTCAGGGACGACGGAGCGGAGAGACGACATCGTCCCCGTCGTCATCGTCGACGGGGGTGATCTCGTCGGTCGTCGGGTCCGTGCGGTTGACGGCCGGCGCCGGGTCGGGCTCGCTCGCGGGGTCCGTATCGGGGGCGGCGTCGGCCTCGGTGACTGGCTCGTCGACGGACGTCTCGTCCGCGACCGTCTCGCCTGCGGTCGCCTCGCTCGCGCTGGTCTCCCGACCGGTCGTGTCTTCGGAGTCCGTGACCTGCGTGACCGGGGTCGCTGCCGCCGGGTGCTCGACCTGGACGGCGTCCTCGGAGTCGCTCGGGTCACTGGTGACCTCCCGCAGCGGCGCCTGGCCCCCTTCGTCCCCCTCGGTGCCGGCCTCGGTCCGGAATTCCTGAAGGGAATCCGAATCCTTGGGGTCGGCGCCGGCGCCGTCATCGACGTGCGCCGAGGTCACGTGACCGGGGTCCGTGGAGCCGGGGGTGGCCGTGCGGCCCGTCTCGACGGGCTGGGTGTCCTTCGTGGGATCGGCCGACGCCGTGTCGGGGCCGGACTGGTCGGGCGCAGCGGGGCTCGCGGCACTCCGGGCGGCCTCGCCCTCCCGGGCCAGCCGGTCGTCGAGACGACGCAGCTGCATCGCGTGCTCCTCGGCGCCGTCGTCATCGCCGGCGGCGACGGCGGACATCATCGTGCGCACGAGCTGCATCTCGCCGATGACCCGGGCCCGCTCCTGCAGGTGACGGTCCGGACGCTCCACGCGGGCGTGGGCATAGGCCTCGAGCACGGTGTCGAAGGCCTCCGGGTCGAGCACGCCGAGCAGCGGCGCGAGGTCATCGGCCGGGTCGGCGACCTGGGCCGACTCCCACCCGAGGATCGTCTTGACGTCGGGGTCGGTGCCGTCGTCGGGCGTCGCCAGCACGGTGTCGGCGTCGATGGACCCGTGCGTCGGGGTGCTGGTGAAGACCCAGAGCGACTCGTCGTCGAGGACCTGCTCCCACCGCGTGAGCAGACCCGTGGGCACCCGACCCGTCGCAGCAGCCCGGTCGAGCTCGGCCAGGCGCCGGGACCGGTAGGCCGCGGCGTCATAGACGGGCACGCCGGCCTCCTCGTAGACACGCGGGTCGAGGTTGTGCAGCTGGGCGATGGTCCGCCCCAGGCCGGTGGCGAGGGTGGAGCCGGCCTCGATGCCCTCGAGGTTGACCATGCGACCGGTGAGGTAGGCGTGGACGGCGGCGCGGCCCCCTTCGGGCAGGGCCACCCAGCCCTTGACGGCCGGGACGGGCATCGTCAACCGGCGGGCGAGCAGGGCGAGGAGCGCGGCGGAGCGCTCGATCTGTGCCGACGCGGCGGGCGTCCTCGGGCAGCGGATCACCCAGCGGCGGTGCTCCAGGTCCGAGACGAAGGCGACCTCGACCTGGTCCGCCGGGCCGGAGGGCACGACTCCCTCCACCGTGTCGGGGTCGAGGCCGGGCACGGCGGCGCTGGCCAGCGCGGCAAGAGTCAACGGTCCACGAGAGGTCACGAGCCCACCGTACGAGGACTGTGCCGCGGAACGCGGGAGCAACGCCCGCCCGATCCCGGGCGAGATCGCCCTCCGTAGGGTGGTGATGTGGACCACGACCCGATGCGCGACCTGCCCATGACCGCCTCGGACACCGACCGCGATGCCCCGCGTCGCTCCGAGCCCGACCTCCTGCCGCGACTGCTCGCCGACCCCGCGACCCGGGTCGTCGAGCTGCGAGGCGGGAGCGCGCCCCTTCGCCCCGACGGGAGTCTGCTGCGCCGGTCGCCCGAGCCGTCGGACGCGGACACCCTGCTGCTCTACCTCGGTCGGTACGAGGGCGTGGCTCACGTCGCCGCCTGTCGGCCGGACCCGCCGCGACCGCCCTCGGACCGGGAGGAGGAGCTGGACGCCGCCCCCTTCGCCGGGCTGCGTGAGGTGGCGACCGACCTGCCGGCGGCTGAGGCCTCGCTCTTCGCGACGGCGCTCGGCGTGGCCAACTGGCACGTGCGCCACGGGTACTGCCCCCGGTGCGGGACGGCGACCGATATCGGGCAGGCCGGCTGGACGCGCCGCTGCCCCCAGGACGGGTCCGAGCACTACCCGCGGACCGACCCGGCGGTGATCATGGCCGTCACCGATGCGCAGGACCGGTTGCTGATGGGCCGCAACGTCGGCTGGCCCGAAGGGAGGTTCTCCGTCCTCGCCGGCTTCGTCGAGCCGGGGGAGACCATCGCCGGCGCGGTGGCCCGGGAGGTCCACGAGGAGACCTCCGTCGTGGTCGAGGACGTCGACTTCGTCGCCGACCAGCCCTGGCCCT
>JBQGNO010000023.1:0-11937 GCA_052087725.1 Janibacter sp.
GCCGACTTCGGTGCGGCAGGGGCGACGGCATCGGGACGGCGCAGGTAGAGGGGCTCGACAGGCATGTCCACTCCCTCGGCGATCCGGCGCGCGGCAAGCGCGGCCAGGACCCCGGCGTCGACGTCGAGCAGGTCGAGACCGTGCGGGAGCAGCTCGGGGTAGGCCAGTGCGCCACGGCCGACGGTCGGCAGGGCGCGCACCTCGTCGGGCAGGTCCGCGGGCCTGGTGACCGTGGGCTCGTCCAGGGCAGTGGACGAGCCTGCTGCACAGCGGTACCGGGCCCAGTAGACCTCCTTGCGCCGGGCATCGGTCGCCACGAGCAGCTCGCCCTCGTGGCCGCCCGCGGCCGCTGCGGCCGCGAGGGCGTCGAGCGAGCACACGCCATGAGCGGTGATGCCCCGGGCGTGGGCGAAGGTGCGGGCGGTGACCAGACCGACGCGCAGCCCGGTGAAGGGCCCGGGGCCGGTGCCGACCACGACATGGGTGGTCTGCTCCGGCGCCGTCGCCGAGGCCTCGAGGGTCTCGAGGAGCAGCGGCGCGAGCAGCTCGGTGTGGCGCCGGGCGTCGATGGTGCTGCGGGAGGCGAGCACCTGCTCGCCGTCGTGCACGGCGACCGTGATGGCCGAGGTCGCGGTGTCCATCGCGAGGATCCTCATGCCGTGCTCCCGTCGTCCAGCAGGGTCTCGACGTCGACCTGCGCCCAGCGCGCCCCGACGGCGCGCACCTCCATGGTGCGCTCCTCGGTCTGGGGGTTCGCGACGAGGGTGATCTCGAGACGGTCCTCGGCCAGGTCCTCGGCCAGACCGGCGCCCCACTCGACGACCGTCACCGCGTCGTCGAGGTCGGCATCGAGGTCGAGGTCGTCGAGCTCCATCGCCCCACCGAGACGGTAGGCGTCGACGTGGACGAGCTGCGGCCCGTCACCGAGCGGCGGGTGGATCCGGGCGATGACGAAGGTCGGTGAGGTCACCGCTCCCCGCACGTCCAGCCCCTCCCCGAGGCCGCGCGTCAGGGTCGTCTTGCCGGCGCCGAGCCCACCGGTGAGGACGACGAGGTCCCCGGCCCGCAGGAGGCGGCCGAGACGACGCCCGATGGCGGTGGTCGCCTCCGGGTCGGGCAGGAGCAGGGTCACGCGGTGCGCTCCCCGACCGCTCCCTTCGCCCGCTCTGCGTCCGTCTCGGCATCGTGGCCGTGGGGACGCTCGAGCAGACCGAAGATCGCATCGGTGACGGCTCCGGGGCGCTCCAGCTGGAGGATGTGGCCGACGCCGGGGATGACGACGAGCTCCGCCGTCGGCAGCGCCTCGGCGAGCCGGTCGCTGTGGGTCGTCGGGGTGAGCACGTCCGCGGAACCGGCGACGATGAGCACGGGGGTCTCGATGAGGCCTTCCAGGGCCGGGCGCACGTCGAGCTCGTCGAGCTCGGGCAGCAGCGCCCCGATGGTGTCCAGGCGGGTGCCGAAGACCATCGTCGCCACCTGCCGCAGCAGGTCCTTGGGCATCTCGGCGCCGAAGGCGTATTTCTGCACCGCCCACGACTCGACGCCCCGGCCTGCGGCCCGGGTGCTGCCCCAGAGGCCCTCGCGGCGGGAGAGGTTGCCCAGGAAGCCCGGCCCGAGCATCGCGATGATCCGGTCGAAGGTCCGGCCGAGCCCGAGCTGGACGAGGCTGTCCCCTCCGGCACTCGTGGCGACGAGCGCCGCGCCGGCGACCCGGTCGCGGGTGAGCTCCCGGTACCGGCCGGCGAAGCTCATGATCGTCATCCCACCCATCGAGTGGCCGACGAGGACGAGCTCACCCTCCGGCGTCGTGGCGTCGATGACCGCGCGCAGGTCCCGGCCGAGCTGGTCGATCGTGCAGTGCTCCGTGTCGCCGACCTCGGAGAGGCCGTGGTTGCGCTGGTCGTAGCTGACGACGCGGTAGCCCGCCTCGACGAGCTCACGGCGCTGGTGGATCCACGAGCTGAGGTTGAGCACGAAGCCGTGCACGAGGACGACCGTCGGCCGGGCGTCGTGGTCCCAGCCGGCCGGCTCGTCGATCTCGATGTGGAGGACGAGTCCGTCGCTCGCCGGGACGGCGAGGACCTTGTCCGCCTCGAAGGGGAAGACGTGCACCTTGTCCTGGGCGGTGACGGCGTAGGCCCGCGAACGGGCGATCGCCGTGCGCCCGGCGAGTCCGGCACCGGCTATGGCGGCACCTCCGACGACAGCCGCGGCCAACCCGATGCCGGTCCCCGCGGCCCTGCCGACCCGCTTGGTCGCAGTCTCCTGCCCCGCAGGCTTCCGGGCCGCAGGCTTGTGGCTCGCGGGCTTCGGGCTCGTGGGGGTCTTGCTCGTGGACGTCATCACTGCACTCCCAGGTAGCGACGCGGCACGCGAGGGCCGAGTCGGGTGACGATCTCGTAGTTGATCGTGTCGATGGCGGCGGCCCAGTCCTGGGCCGTCGGCTCGCCGTCCGCCTCGCGTCCGATGAGGACGACCTCGTCCCCCGCGGCGGCGGGTGAGTCGGGGCCGAGGTCGAGGACCATCTGGTCCATGCAGACCCGGCCGGCGACGGTGTAGTGACGCCCGCCGACCTGCATCGGTCCGAGATTGCCCGCGTGGCGGGGGATGCCGTCGGCGTAGCCGAGCGGGACGAGACCCAGGCGGGTCTCCCCCTTCGTCGTGTACTGGTGACCGTAGGAGATGCCCTGGCCGGCCGGGCAGTCCTTGACGTTGACCAGGCGGGCGGTGACCCGCATCGCCTCGCGGAGGCCGAAGTGGGTCGGGCCACCGATGTCGGGCACCGGTGACAGACCGTAGATCGAGACCCCCGGCCGGACCATGTCGAAGCGCGCGGAGGGGTTGGTCAGGGTGGCCGCGGAGTTCGCGAGGTGGCGGATCCGAGGGCGCAGACCGGCCCGCTCCGCGTCGGCGACGATCGCCACGAAGGTCTCCTGCTGGGCGACCACGCTCGGATGTCCGGGGATGTCCGCGGACGCGAAGTGGGAGAAGATCCCCTCGACCTCGACGACGCCCTCGGCCTCCAGCCGGGCGGCGTCGACGAGCATCCCGGCGAGGTCGTCCCGCCACGCCCCGCCGCGCCCGAGACCGGTGTCGACCTTGAGGTGGATGCGTGCCGTGGTCCCGAGCCCGCGGGCGGCGGCCGCGATCTCGGCGAGCGCCCACGGGGCTCCGGCGGAGACGGTGAGGTCGGCGCGGATCGCCGCCGCGAGGTCCGCGCCGGGTGGGAGGAGCCACGTGAGGATCGGGGCGGTCACGCCGGCCGCGCGGGCGGCGAGCGCCTCGGAGAGCTGGGCGATCGCGAGGTAGGTGGCTCCTCCGGCGATCGCGGCACCAGCAACGGGGACGAGACCGTGGCCGTAGGCATCCCCCTTGACCACCGCCATGACGTCGGCGTCACCGGCCAGCCGGCCCAGCTGCGCCACGTTGTCGGAGATGGCCGCGAGGTCGACGTCGGCCCACGCGGAGAGGCCGGTCGTGCTCACCTCCCTCGGCAGGACGGAGGAGGTCGCGACGGAGGGCAGGGCGGGGTTCGGGTTCACGGTGTCCATGGGCTCGGTCGAGTCTAGATCGGCGATGGGGGGCAGGATGGGAGGCATGACCTACCGCGAGGATGACTACCAGGCAGATCGCACCCGTTACGACACGATGGACTACCGACGCTGCGGTCGCTCCGGCCTGCAGCTGCCGCCGATCTCCCTCGGCCTGTGGCACAACTTCGGGGACGGCGAGGCCCTCGGGACCCAGCGTGCGGTCCTGCGGCGGGCCTTCGACCTCGGGGTGACGCATTTCGACCTGGCCAACAACTACGGCCCGCCCTACGGGTCCGCCGAGCGCAACTTCGGCACGATCTTCGCCGAGGACTTCCGGCCCTACCGCGACGAGCTGATCATCTCGACGAAGGCCGGCTACGACATGTGGCCGGGCCCCTACGGCCAGGGTGGCGGCTCCCGCAAGTACGTCACCGCCTCGCTCGACCAGTCCCTCCAGCGGATGGGCCTGGACTACGTCGACATCTTCTACAGCCACCGCTTCGACCCGGACACCCCGCTCGAGGAGACGATGGGCGCCCTCGACGCCGCGGTGCGCGCGGGCAAGGCGCTCTACGTCGGCATCTCGTCCTACGGCCCGCAGCGCACCCGGGAGGCCTACGCGATCCTCAAGGAGCTGGGCACTCCCCTGCTCATCCACCAGCCCTCCTACTCGATGATCAACCGCTGGATCGAGGACGAGCTGCTCGACACCCTCGGGGAGCTCGGTGTCGGGGCGATCGCCTTCTCCCCGCTGGCGCAGGGCCTGCTGACGAACAAGTACCTCGGCGGCATCCCCGAGGACTCGCGTGCCAGCCGTGAGGGGACCGGCGTGGCCGACCAGCTCACCGACGACAACCTCACTCGGATCCGGGGCCTGCACGCGATCGCGCAGGAGCGCGGTCAGTCGCTGGCCCAGATGGCGCTGGCCTGGGCCCTCCGCGACGAGCGGGTCACCTCCGTGCTCGTCGGGGCGCGGCACGTCGAGCAGCTGGAGAACAGCCTCGGCGCCCTCGACTCGCCGGGCTTCACCGACGAGGAGCTGCGCCGGATCAACGAGTACGCCGTCGACGGCGGCATCAACTGGTGGGCGCAGTCGGCCCGGGGCTAGCGCGGCCGAGCACGTCAGCGGAGCAGGTCGGCGACCACCGGGCCGATGGCCTCCGCCACCGCGAGCGCCCGGACCGGACCGCCGGGATTGGCGTGGTCGGCGGCCCGACCGTGCACCAGGGCGCCGAGCGACGCGGCCTCGACCGGGTCGAGCCCGCCTGCGAGCAGCGTGCCGATGAGGCCGGCGAGCACGTCGCCGGCCCCGGCGGTCGCCAGCCAGGCGGGCGCATCGTCATGGACGTGGGTCGGCCCCGTGGGAGCGACCACGTGGGTCACACCACCCTTGAGCAGGACCGTCGCGCCGGTGACCTCGGCCAGGCGCTGCGCATGACCGCGCGGGTCGGCCTCGACCTCTGCCCGGGTGAGATCGGTCGATCGGCCGCTCAACCGGGTGAGCAGGCGCGCGCACTCCCCCGCGTGGGGCGTGAGCAGGGTGGGCGCCTCGCGCACGCCCGTGACCAGGTCGAAGCCGCCGGCATCGACGAGGACCGGTAGGTCCGAGGCGAGCGCCGCCCGCGCCGCATCGAGCTGGGTCGAGGCCCCCTTCGCCCGGGAGGTGGTGTCCAGACCCGGTCCGATGACGTGGGCCTGGACCCGCCCTTCGCCGTGAACGACCTCGGGCAGCGCGGCCCGGACCAGGCCGGACGGGGTGGGGGTGCCCGTGTAGCGGACCATGCCTGCGCCGGCGACCACGGCCGCGGTGGTGGTGAGGACGGCCGCACCGGGATAGGGCTCGCCGCCGGCGGTGATCCCGAGGACCCCGCGGGAGTACTTGTCGTCCTCCGCGGTCGGCACCGGCCACAGGGCGGGGACGTCGTCCGGGGTGAGCCGGACGACGACCGGCTCGACGTCCTCGAGGTCGAGGCCGATGTCGAGCACGGTGAGCAGCCCGCAGGCCGCTTCGGTCGGCGGGAGCAGGTGGACCGGCTTGGGGGCGCCGAAGGTCACCGTCTCGTCGGCGAAGACCGCGTCCGCGACGACCGGGCCTCCCTCGACCGGCTGCCCGCTGGGGGTGTCGACGGCGATGACCCAGGCCCGGTCGCGGATGGCGTCCACCCAGGGCCGGGCGAAGGGGGCCAGCCCCGGGCGTCCGCCGATGCCGGTGACGCCGTCGAGGACGACCTCGGCGCGGGTGATCGCGGTGACCGCCTCGGAGCCGCTGCCGGTGATGATGCGCGCACCCTGGTCGCCGGCCCGGCGGGCCGCGGCGTCCTGGACCTCCGACGCGGTGGGGTCGGCGCACACCGCCGTGGCGTCGAAGCCGCGGCGGGCCAGCCGGGCGATGGCGAAGAGGGTGTCCGCGCCGTTGTTGCCCGGCCCGACGAGGCCGACGACACGCCTGACCCCACGCTCGCGCATCCGACCGGCGGTGAGGCGGGCCACGCCCTTCGCCGCCCGGCTCATGAGCTCCCCGCTCTCGAGCAGGTCGGGCAGCGCCTCCTCGGCCGCACGGATCGTCTCGACCGAGTACGCAGTGATCATGCTCCCGACGCTACCGGCCCCCGCACGGACCACGACAGGTCAGGCGGTTAGCGGGCTCAACGCTGACTGCGCCTGCTCCAGCACCGCCTCCGCGCCCGGCCCGGCCGCGATGAGCACGAGCGTGGACGAGGACGGGGCGACGGCTCCGGCCGGGATCGGACGGACCTCCACCCGCCGGCCGGCGAGGTGGACCTCGTGCCAGGTGCCGTCGACCCCCTGCACGATGCCCTTGGCCCGGACGAGGTGCTCTGCCTGGAGCACCAGAGCGGCCCGCAACCCCGTGAGATCCACCGGTGCGTCGACCATCAGGGTCCGGGACCGGTGGGTGTCGGCGTGCCGGTCGGCACCGGCTCCCGGCTCACGGGGTGCGGCCGTCCCGGTCCCGTCCCTGCTCCGTGGCTTCGCGAAGATCTGGGCCGCGGTCGCCTCCGGAAGGGTCACCGACTGCGGGACCACCTCGGCCGCCGGTGCGACCCCACGGCACACAGCGAGCACATCGTCGAGCTCGCCCGGCCCGAGCAGGTCGGTCTTGGTGACCAGGACGACCTCGGCCGAGGCCAGCTGCCGGCGGACCGTGTCGCCCACGTACTCGTCGCGCAGCAGCGCGGCGGTCCTCGTCGCGTCCGCACACACCACGACGGGCCCGGAGGCCAGCCCGGGGAAGCTGCGCCACGACGCCAGCTGCCCCGGGTCCCCGACCCCGCTGACCTCGCACAGGACGTGGTCGAGGTCCGAGCGGGCGGCGAGCGCAGTCATGACGCGTGCGGTGTCGTCCGTGGCCTGGCAGCAGATGCACCCGTTGGTCAGCTCGAGGGTGTCCCCGTCCGCGGATGCGATCAGGTCGGCGTCGATGTTGACGCTGCCGAAGTCATTGACCACGACCGCGGTCCGGCCGAGCGTGGCCCGCGTGAGCAGGCGGTTGACCAGGGTCGACTTGCCGGACCCGAGGTATCCGCCGATGACCCCCAGCCGGGCACTCACCGGGAGACGTCGGCCAGTCGGGCCAGCGTGGAGGCGTGGTGCTGCCCGCCGACCACGGTGCCGCGGACAGGGATCTCGCCGATGCGCTCGGGGGCGGTCTCGAGGGGGTCCTCCTCGAGGATGGCGATGTCGGCGAGCTTCCCCGCCTCGAGCGAGCCGACCTCCTGGTCCATCTTCAGCAGGTAGGCGGCGCCGACGGTCACCGCCTCCAGGGCCTCCTGCACGCTGATCCGCTCGTACTCCCCCATGACCCGTCCGGAGACGGTCAGTCGGGTCACCGCGTGCTTGACGCTGTGCAGTGGCCCCAGGGGCGTCACGGGGGTGTCCGAGTGCAGCGCGATCGGCACGCGGTGGCGCAACGCCGTGGCGGCGGCATTCATCCGGGCGGCCCGGTCCGGTCCGACGGTGACGTCGATGTGCTGGTCGCCCCACGCCCAGATGTGGTTGGCGAAGATGTTGGCGCCCACCCCGAGCGCGGCCATGCGCCGGTACTGGGCGGCGGTGCTCATCTGGGAGTGGGTGATCGTGTGCCGGTGGTCCGGCCGCGGGTGGTCGGTGAGGATCCGCTCGAGGGTGTCGAGGAAGAGCTGGGTGGTCTGGTCGCCGTTGCAGTGGGCGTGGACGAGCAGACCGGCCCGGTGGAAGGTCTCGAAGGCCTCGTGGAACTCCTCCGGGGTCACTCCCCAGATGCCGTTCGGCTCGTCGCCGTAGTAGCCGGGCTCGAGCAGGCGCGCGGTGAAACCCTGGATGGAGCCGTCGAGCATGAGCTTGACGTTGCCCATGCGCAGCTTGGCGTCGGACTCCCCGCGCAGGCGCACCAAGCGCTCGGCGGCCTCGGTCAGGGGCCGGTTGGCCGGGCCCACGCCCGCGCCGAAGTGGAAGACATTGAGTCGGGCCGGGAAGTCGGCGTCCACGGTGTTCCGGTACAGCGCGAGGCCGGCGTCGTCCATCAACGACGTCGAGCCCAGATCGGTCAGGGTCGTCGTGCCGGTGTTCACCCCGTCCTGGGCGAAGGCCCGCATCCCCGCCGCGGTGACGTCCAACAGGCCTGAGCCGGCCGTGAGCTCGTGGACCAGACCCATCGCTGCGAACTCCTGCAGCTCGCCGGTGAGCTCGCCATCCTCATCGGTGCCCACTCCCGGCACCGTGACCGAGGAGTCGATGCCACAGCGACGAAGGGCGGCCGAGTTCACCGTGCAGACGTGCCCGTTGGTGTGGGCCACGTGCACGGCCCTCGTCGTGGAGATGCGGTCCAGCTCGCCGGCCCGCAGGACCTGCCCCGGGAAGTAGATGGGGTCCAGCCCCCACGCGAGCAGCGGGGCGTGCGGGTCGCTCATCTCGGCCTCTGCCTCGACCAGTCGATCGACCACCTCCTCGAGGGTGCGGCAGCCGGGCCACCGACGACCGTCGGGGTCGGTCCGGTCGACGAGCCCGACATAGGTGTTGGCCCAGACGGTCCCGGTACCGGCATGGCTGTGCGCCTCGACGAAGCCGGGAAGGAGGACCGCGTCGGCGTAGCGCTCGTCGAGCACTGCTCCCGGGTAGGTCATCAGCTCCGCGACGGTGCCGACGGCCCGGATGCGCTCCCCCCTCACGGCCACGGCCTCCGCCTCGGGTCGGGCCGGGTCCATCGTGCGGACCCGTCGGGCCACGTACACCGTCGTCGCTTCCATGAAAAGCCTTTCCTCGGACATGCGGGCGCGCTTGAACTGAAGGTTGCCATCGAGTGTGTTTAGTGTGAACGACAACGTCGAACGATGGGTGCGTCACCTCGTGAACTGGTATCTCGTCTGGATCATCGCCTTCCTGATCCTGCTCTTCGTCGTCAGTGTGTGGTCCTCGAAGAAGGTCAACACCGCCGATGACTACGTCATGGCCGACTTCAGCCTGGGGTTCTTCCCGATCTGCGGCTCCGTGATCGCCACCGTCACGGGATCGGCTGCGCTCATCGGCGGGGCCGGCAAGGGCTTCGAGATGGGGCTGTCGTACTTCATCACCGTGATCAGCTTCTGCGGTTTCACCATCGTCGCGATGCTGCTCATGGGGCCGGCCATCCGCCGGTTGCGCCTCTACACGGTCCCCGAGCTCTTCCTGCGACGCTTCGGCAAACTCTCGGCCCTGCTGCCCGCGCTCATCATCGGCTTCCTCTACATGACCCCGACCTTCGGCATGCAGCTCGTCGGGATGGGCTCGATCCTCGCCTCGATCACCGACCTGTCGTTCACGTGGGGGATCCTCCTGGGCTTCCTCGTGACGGTGGCCTTCACGATGATCGGCGGCATGCCCAGCGTCGCCTGGACCGACGCGATCCAGACCCTCGTCATCCTCGCCGGTGTCGTCCTCACCCTCGTGCTCGGTCTGATCCACGTCGGCGGCCCGGCCGAGGTTGTGGAGTCCACGCCGACACACCTCCTGACCTTCGGCAGCATCGGGGGCATGGAGCTGCTCAACTGGTTCCTCGTCTTCGGGCCCTTCTACATGGTCTGGCAGACCACGTGGCAGCGCCTGACGGCCGCCCGCACCCAGAAGATCGGCATCTCCGCCGTCGTCAGCGGCTTCGCCATCTCCGGCGTCATCGGACTGCTGGCGATCATCATCGGCATCACGGCCGTGCAGCAGTTCCCTGCCGGCACCGACCCGGACCTGATCTACACCTCGTTCCTCACCGAGATCTTCCCCGGGTCCATCGGGGGGCTCTTCATGGTCTCGCTGCTCGCCGCGCTCCTCACGGGAGCCACGTCCTTCCTGCTCAGCGGGGCGATCAACGTCTCCAAGGACATCTACCAGACGTGGGTCAACCCCGAGGCCGACGACCTGCGGATCCTGCGGGTCTCGAGGCTCTCGGTGGGCGCGATGTCCGTCCTCGGCCTCGGCATCGCCCTGTGGATCACCGACATCATCGCCATCTACCAGGTGGCCCTGTCCTTCACCGCATCCGCGCTGGTCATGCCCGTCCTCGCCGCGATGTTCTGGGAGCGGGCGACGAAGACGGGGGTCATCGCCAGCATGGTCGGCGCCCTCGCCGTCTCCTTGGGCTGGCAGGCCGCCGGGCAGCCCTTCGGGCTCCATGAGATCGGCCCGGGCCTGATCACCTCGGCCGTGGTCCTCGTCGTGATCAGCCTGCTGACCCGCCACTCCGACGACGAGACCGTCACGGCGTACTACCACGCCTTCAAGGGCCTTCCGCCGGCCGATGACTTGCTCCACCACGAGAGCGCTCCCGCCCGCGCCGAGTCCTGACCCCGGGGAGGCGTCGCTACGCGGACTCGGCGATGACGATCGCGGTGGCGATGCCCCCGTCGTGGCTCAACGACAGGTGAAGGCGGGTCACGCCGAGCAGCTCGGCCCGGGCCGCGACCGCGCCGGTGATCTCGAGGATCGGCTCACCGTGATCCCCCTTCGTCACCTCCGCCTCCTGCCACGGCAGGTCACCGGGGGTGCACAGGGCCTTGCCCGTGGCCTCCTTGGCGGCGAAGCGTGCCGCGAGCGAGCGCAGCGGCAGGTCGCGCTCGCGCTCGGTGAAGACCCGGTCCCTCAGCGTCGGGCTGCGGTCGAGTCGGTCACCGAGGCGAGCCAGGTCGACGACGTCGATGCCGACCCCGACGATCATCGGTTCACTCGACCGTGACGGACTTGGCGAGGTTGCGCGGCTGGTCGACGTCGAGGTCCTTGGCCGTGGACAGGTGCAGCGCGAAGACCTGCAGGGGCACGACGCTCAGCAGCGGCTGGAGCAGCGGAGAGGTGTGCGGCACCCTGATGACCTCGTCGGCGAAGGGGAGGACGTCCTCGTCCCCGTCCTGGGCGATGACGAGCGTGCGGGCACCGCGGGCGCGGATCTCCTGGATGTTGGAGACGACCTTCTTGTGCAGGTCGTTGGGGGTGTCCGGGCCCGGGACGACGATGAAGACCGGCTGGCCGGGCTCGATGAGCGCGATCGGGCCGTGCTTGAGCTCGCCGGCAGCGAAGCCCTCCGCGTGGATGTAGGCGAGCTCCTTGAGCTTCAGCGCGCCCTCCATCGCGATCGGGTACCCGACATTGCGGCCGAGGAAGAGGACCGAGCGGGTGTCGGCCATGAAGCGGGCGATCTCCTCGACGCGGTCCATGGTGCCGAGCAGGGCCTCGATCTTCGCCGGGATCCCGTGCAGCTCGGCCATGATCTCCTTGGCGTCGTCGGCGTAGGTCTCGCCCCGCAGCTGCGCGAGGTAGAGCCCGAGGACGTAGCAGGCGGTGATCTGCGCGAGGAAGGCCTTGGTCGACGCGACGGCGATCTCCGGGCCGGCGTGCGTGTAGAGCACGGCATCGGACTCACGCGGGATCGTCGCGCCGTGGGTGTTGCACACGGAGACGGTGAGCGCGCCGAGCGAGCGAGCGTGCCGCACGGCCATGGCGGTGTCGGCGGTCTCGCCGGACTGGCTGATCGAGACGACGAGGGTGCGCTCGTCGACGATCGGGTCGCAGTAGCGGAACTCGTGGGCCAGCGACACCTCGACGGGGATGCGCGTCCAGTGCTCGATGGCGTACTTGGCCACCGTCCCGGCGTAGGCGGCGGTCCCGCACGCGACGATGGTGATGCGGTTGATCTGCCGGAGCTGCTCCTCGTCGATGCGCAGCTCGTCGAGGACGAGGCGGCCCTCGGCGTCGGTGCGCCCGAGGAGGGTGTCCCCGACCGCCTGCGGCTGGTCGTGGATCTCCTTCTCCATGAAGGTGTCGAAGCCGCCCTTCTCCGCGGCCGCGGCGTCCCAGGTGACCTCGTAGGGGCGGCCCTGCGCGGGCGTGCCGTCGAAGTTGATCACCGTGTGGCTCGTCGGGGTGATCGTCACGATCTGGTCCTGCT
>JBQGNO010000023.1:11947-24726 GCA_052087725.1 Janibacter sp.
ACGGCCTGCTTGGTGAAGCCGATGAAGGCCGCGACGTCGGAGCCGAGGAAGTTCTCGCCCTCGCCGAGGCCGACGACGAGCGGGCTGTTGCGGCGGGCCGCGACGACGACGTCCGGCTGGTCGGCGTGCACGGCCAGGAGGGTGAAGGCCCCCTCGAGGCGGCCGACGACGAGGCGCATCGCCTCGGTGAGCTCACCGGTCTGCACGAAGGCCTCGGCGAGCAGCTGCGCCGCGACCTCGGTGTCGGTCTCGGAGGTGAAGTCCACGCCCTGCTCGAGCAGCTCGCTCTTGAGCGCGTGGAAGTTCTCGACGATGCCGTTGTGGACGACGGCCAGCTTGCCGTCCGCTCCCCCGCGGTGCGGGTGCGCGTTCTCGTCGGTCGGGCCGCCGTGGGTCGCCCAGCGGGTGTGCCCGATCGCCGTCGCCGACACGGGGACCGGCTCGGCCTCCAGGGCGGCGCGCAGGTTGGCCAGCTTGCCGGCGCGCTTCTCGGTGAAGACGCTCTCGCCCGTCACCAGAGCCACGCCCGCGGAGTCGTACCCGCGGTACTCGAGGCGGGCCAGCCCCTCCATGACCACGTCCAGGGGGCGTCCACTCGCGTCGGGGCCGACATATCCAACGATTCCACACATGGGGCACAGGTTAACCGCCCGTGCACCGTGCACTCGTCACGTGCGACACAATGGGGCCGTGTCCTCCGCTCTCACGGCGACGCTGCCGTCCCCCTTCGTCGAGCTCGACCGTGATGCATGGGCCAAGCTGCGCGAGAACCACCCCCTCAACCTCGACGAGAGCGATCTGGTCCGCCTGCGGGGGCTGAGCGACCCGATCGACCTCGACGAGGTCCAGGAGGTCTACCTCCCGCTCTCGCGGCTGCTGACCTTCTACGTCTCGGCGACCACTCGCCTGCACCGGACCACCTCGACCTTCCTCGGGGAGCGCCCGCCCAAGGCCCCCTACGTCATCGGCGTCGCCGGGTCCGTGGCGGTCGGCAAGTCGACCACCGCCCGCATCCTGCGCGAGCTGATGCAGCGCTGGCCGGACACGCCCAAGGTCGACCTCGTGACCACCGACGGCTTCCTCATGCCCAATGCCGAGCTCGAGCGGCGAGGGCTCCTCCAGCGCAAGGGATTCCCCGAGTCCTACGACCGGCGGGCCCTGCTGCGCTTCATCTCCGCGGTCAAGGCCGGCCAGCCCGAGGTCTCGGCGCCGGTCTACTCCCACCTGACCTACGACATCATCCCGGACGAGCAGATCGTCGTGCGTCAGCCGGACGTGCTCATCGTCGAGGGCCTCAACGTCCTCCAGCCCCCGGGCCTGCGCAGCGACGGCCGGAGCGGCCTCGCCGTGAGTGACTTCTTCGACTTCTCGGTCTATGTCGACGCCAAGGTCAGCGACATCCGGAACTGGTACATCGACCGCTTCCTGCGCCTGCGCAAGACGGCCTTCGCCGACCCGCAGTCCTACTTCCACCGCTACGCGAGCCTCACCGACGAGCAGGCGACGGCCCGCGCCCTGCACATCTTCGAGACGATCAACGAGCCCAACCTCGTCGACAACGTCCTGCCGACGCGTGGCCGGGCCAGCCTCGTGCTGACGAAGGGAGCGGACCACCAGGTCCGCCGGATCCGCCTGCGCAAGCTCTGATCCGCCTGCGCAGGCTCCGGATCCGGCTCAGACCTGCGTGACGGCGTCGTCGTCGACGAGGTCGCGCGGGCGCACGGCCAGCGTGCACACGAGGCTGATCAGGCCGACCGCGAGGAAGTACCAGCGCACCAACCCGAGGTCCCCGTCGGCGCGGCTGACGAGCCACGTGAGGATCAGTGGCGTCAGCCCGGAGGCGAAGATCCCCGACACCTGGTAGACGAAGGAGATCCCCGTGTACCGGACGTTGGGCGGGAAGAGCTCGGTGAAGAAGGCGGCGACGGGGCCGTACATGATCGGGTAGATCACCCCGAGCGAGAGCACGATGGCCACGATCGCGATCGTGGTGTTCCCCGTGTTCAGCAGCTCGAAGGAGAGCAGTGAGACGGCCACCATGGCCACCACTCCCCAGGCATAGGTCCGTCGACGGGTGAAGCGGTCGGACAGCCCGCCGAAGATCGGGATGAGGACGACGAGGACGGCCGCGGCCAGCATGACGGCCAGGAGCATGGTCGACTCGGAGAGCCCGGCCCGCTCGGTGCCGTAGGAGATGCTGAAGACCGCCCAGGTGTTGAAGGCCAGGCCCTCGACCCATCGGGCCCCCATCCCCAGCCACAGGTGTCGGCGACTGGTCCTGGACCGCACCAGCTCCAGGGCGGGGACGGCCGCCTTCTCCTTCTCGTCCTCCATCTTGCGGAAGGCCGGGGTCTCCATGACCTTCAGCCGGATGTAGAGACCGACGATGACCAGGAGCGCGCTCAGACCGAAGGCGATGCGCCAGCCCCACGAGAGGAACTGCTCATCGGTGGTCGCCCACCCCAGAGCGGAGAAGACTCCGGTCCCGAGCATCAGACCGATCGCCAGACCGATCTGCGGGACGGAGCCGAAGAGCCCCTTCTTGCCGGGCGGCGCGTACTCCGTCGACATGAGGACGGCACCGCCCCACTCACCGCCGATGGCGATGCCCTGCAGGATGCGCAGGACGATGAGCAGGATCGGTGCGGCCACGCCGATCATCGCGTAGGTGGGCAGCACACCGACGAGGAAGGTCGCGGCGCCCATGATCATCATCGTCGCGACGAGCGTCTTCTTGCGGCCGACGCGATCACCGATGTGACCGAAGAGCATGCCGCCGAAGGGGCGGGCGACGAAGCCGACCGCGAAGGTGGCGAACGCGAGGAGGGTCCCCACGACGGGGTCCTCGGACGGGAAGTAGAGCTGGTTGAAGACGATCCCGGCGGCGACCCCGTAGAGGAAGAAGTCGTACCACTCGACGGTGGTGCCGATGACGGTCGAGAGCAGGACGGTCCGCAGCTCGGACTTGCTCACCCGAGCGGTGCCCTCCTCGTCGATCCCGGTCGCGGAGACCGTGCTGGGAGTGCCGGACCCACTCATCAGGAGTCACCCCGCAGGGCAGAGCGGAAGATCCCCGCCAGGGCATCCGGGGTCACCGGCCGCGGGACCACGGCGAGCTGCCGGGTCTGCTTCATCGCGCCCGAGACGAGGGTATCCACATCGTCCTCCCCGTACCCGAAGTCCGTCAGCCGGCTCGGGATGCCGATGTCGCTCATGAGCTCGCTGAGGACGCCCGCCAGGGCATCGGCACCATCGGTCTCGGTGAAGGTCCGCCCGGACAGCAGCTCCGCTGCCCGCAGGTGCCGCCCGGGGTCGCCCGGGTAGGTCCAGCGGAAGACGTGCGGAGCGGTCACCGACACGGCCTGGCCGTGGGGCACCATCGGCATCTGCGGGTACCCGCTCGCCTGGTAGCCCTTGACCGCACCGGCGATCGGGTAGGCATTGGCGTGCGGCAGGTGCGTGCCGGCATTGCCGAAGCCGCTCCCGGCGCAGGTCGAGGCCAGCAGCATCTGCTCGCGGGCCTGCATGTCCCGGCCGTTCATCACGGCACGACGCAGGTTCTGGCCCACGAGTGACAGGGCCTTCTCGCACCACACGTCGCTGATCGGGTTGGCCCCGCAGAAGGCCGGGCGCGTCATGGGGTCGTCCGGAGCGGGCTTGGTGTCGAAACGCACGCTGGTGTAGCTCTCCAGGGCGTGCGAGAGGACGTCCATGCCGCTGGCGGCCGTCACCTCGGGGGGCATGGTCATCGTCGTCACCGGGTCGACGATCGCCAGGGAGGGGCGCAGTGCCGAGTGGCTGATACCGGCCTTGAGATGCAGGTCGAGCATGTCGATGACGCAGATGGTCGTCGACTCGCTGCCGGTCCCCGCCGTGGTGGGGATCGCGATGAGCGGCTTGAGGGGCTCGGTCGGCGCCCGGCCACCCCCGATGGGCGGGGTGACGAAGTCGAGGAGCTCGCCGTCGTGGGTCGTGAGCAGGTTGACGGCCTTGGCCGTGTCGATCACCGACCCTCCGCCGACCGCGACGTAGGCATCCCAGGGGCGCTCCCGGGCGAAGGTCACCGCTTCGGTGATGCTCACATCGGTGGGCTCGACCCCGACGCTGCCGTAGAGCTCGACGTCGATGCCGGCGGCGTCGATCGAGTCCATCACCCGCTGCGGCAGCCCCGTGGCCACCACCCCGGCGTCGGCGAGCACGAGCACCGAGCGGCACGCGCGTGCCGCCAGCTCCGGGCCCACCTCGTCCAGCGCCCCGTGGCCGAACTTCAGTGGCGGGGCAGCCCAGGTGAAGACTGATTCGTTGAGCGACGTCATCGTGCCTCGATTCTTGGAGCGTGTGCCCAGCCGACGTCACGTCCTCGTCGCCTGGGCCGCGCTCACCCTAGCGGCACGATCCGCACGGATCGATCATTTCGGAGACCGGGGCCGGACCCGGGCGATGACGTGACCACGGCTGCGGTCAGTGCGGGGTGCCGACACCGCGGGGGCGTCGTACTCCGGGTCTCAGTACCAGTGCGGGTCTTTGCTGTCCCAGAAGGACTTGGCCTCGCACGGGCTGCCATAGCTGGTCTTGATGTAGTCCAGCCCCCACTCGATCTGGGTGATCGGGTTGGTCTTCCAGTCGGACCCTGCGGAGGCCATCTTCTTCGCCGGCAGGGACTGCGGGATGCCGTAGGCGCCCGACGAAGAGTTGGTCGCGTCGTACTCCCAGTTGCTCTCGCCGACCCACAGCGAGTCGAGGCAGCCCCACTCGCCGTCGTCCCAGCCGCGCTCGCGCATCAGCTCGATGGCGTAGGGCTTGGGGTCCTTGCGGATCGCGGCGAGCTGCGCGGCAGTGAAGTCACGCTCGCCGACGGGCTTGGCCTCGTTCTCGCGCTTCTTCTCGGTCTTGTCGCGCTTCTCCTCGGCGCGGGCCTTGCGCTCCGCCTTCGCCGTGCGCTCGGCCGCGGCCTTCTTCTTCTCCGCGATCTCCTTCTTGCGCTCGACGAGCGCGCGACGGTCCTGCTCGCGGGAGGCACTGCGGGAGACATTGGTCGAGCGGCGGTCCTCCGCCAGACGGGCGGTGTCCTCGGCGACGGTGTCGCCGTCCTGGCCGGACTGGCCCGAAGCGTTCGTCGCCGCGGCGATCTCACCGGGGTGCGAGGGGTCGCCCATGGCGACCGTGGCGCCGACGGTGCCGAGCATGACGACGGCCATGGCCCCGCCGACGACGGGACGCCGGACGGCAGAGATCAGAGTGGCGGTACCACGACGGCGGCCCGTGGCCGGCCTGTGCCGGGGCGTGTAGCTCGACGAGCCCACGTCACCAGCTCCTTCCAAGACGACAGCCACTCCGAGGAGTGGCTGTGAGGTGGCGGTTCACACCAGGGCGCGGGCCCGCCGTTATCCGTTCGAGACACTAACTGACGCCCGCGGTCGACGCCACCCCATCTCCACAGGCCGAAGGGGGCGACCTGCGCCGCATCGGCGGGTCACCCCCTTCGTCCGGGGCCGGCGCCTCAGACGTCGGCGCCCTCGAGCAGGTCGGTCACGAGTGCGGCGATCGGGCTGCGCTCGCTGCGGTTGAGGGTGATGTGCGAGAAGAGCGGGTGACCCTTGAGGGTCTCGATGACGGCCGCGACCCCGTCGTGGCGCCCGACCCGCAGGTTGTCGCGCTGGGCGACGTCGTGGGTGAGGACGATCTTCGAGTTCTGCCCCACGCGGGACATCACCGTGAGCAGGACATTGCGCTCCAGGCTCTGCGCCTCGTCGACGATGACGTAGGCGTCGTGGAGGCTGCGGCCGCGGATGTGGGTCAGCGGGAGCACCTCGAGCATGTCGCGGTCGAGGATCTCGTCGACGACCTCCGTGGAGACGAGGGCGCCGAGGGTGTCGTGCACCGCCTGCGCCCAGGGCCCCATCTTCTCCTGCTCGCTGCCGGGGAGGTAGCCCAGCTCCTGTCCCCCGACGGCGTAGAGCGGGCGGAAGACCATGACCTTGCGGTGCTGGCGCCGCTCCATCACCGCCTCGAGGCCGGCGCACATCGCGAGCGCGCTCTTGCCGGTCCCGGCCCGGCCACCGAGGCTGACGATGCCCACATCCGGGTCGAGGAGCAGGTCGAGGGCGATGCGCTGCTCGGCCGAGCGGCCGTGCAGGCCGAAGGCATCGCGGTCACCGCGCACCAGACGCACCTGCTTGTCCGCGCCGACCCGGCCCAGCGCGCTCCCGCGCTCGGAGAGGATCTTCAGCCCCGTGTGGCAGGGCAGCTCGGCGGCGCCGAGGTGCTCGACCCGGCCGGTCTCGTAGAGGTGGTCGACGTCCACGCCACCCATCTCCACCTCCGCCATGCCCGTCCAGCCGGAGTCCGCGCGGGTCTGCTCGTGCCGGTACTCCTGCGCGTCGAGGCCCACCGCGGAGGCCTTGACCCGCATGGGCAGGTCCTTGGAGACGATGGTGACGTCGGCACCCTCGACGGAGAGGTTCTTGGCCACGGCGAGGATCCGGGTGTCGTTGTCCCCGAGGCGAAATCCGGAGGGCAGTGCCGTCGGGTCGGTGTGGTTGAGCTCCACCCGCAGGGTGCCCCCCTCGTCGCCCACCTCGACCGGAGCGTCGAGCCGACCGGCCGAGATCCGCAGGTCGTCGAGGAGACGCAGGGCGCTGCGCGCGAAGTAGCCCAGCTCCGGGTGGTGGCGCTTGGCCTCGAGCTCGGTGACGACGACGACCGGCAGGACGACCTCGTGCTCCTTGAAGCGCATCACCGCCCGCGGGTCGGAGAGCAGCACCGATGTGTCGATGACATAGGTGCGGGTGCCGTGGTCCCGGGGCGCGAGATCCACCGGGTCGGGCGCGCCATCGGGCTGCGTGCCAGAGGGGGTGACGGTCTGGGTCATCAGGTCGTCCACGTCGAACTCCTCCACGGGCGCCGCGCCGGCAGGCGCGTGCGCGCCTACTCTCGGTGCTGGTGCCGGGACCGGGCCGACGGCGTGGGCCGGGGCCGGGTCCGGCCCCTCCTGCTGAGTAGCAGCTCCATGCCTGAGGCCTCCCGAACGGGCTGCGATGTGCACCCCGTCACGGATCACGCTACGTCCGCGCCAACGCGCCGCACGCGACTGCGGGGCGTGTCGGGACCACGTTCGCGAAGTTCACGCCCCGGTCACCTCATGCGCCACACAGGCCACTCACGCACCACCCCACATGCCGCTCCCTTCGGATTTCCTTCAGGTCCTCCGCCCCCCGGAGGCGAAGGGAGGGTCAGCCGCCGTAACGGCGGTGCCGGTCGGCGTAGGCGCGCAGGGCGCGCAGGAAGTCCACCCGGCGGAACTCCGGCCAGTAGACCTCGCAGAAGTAGTACTCGCTGTGCGCCGACTGCCACAGCAGGAAGCCGGAGAGCCGCTGCTCCCCCGAGGTGCGGATGACGAGGTCCGGGTCGGGCTGGCCCTTGGTGTACAGGTGGTCGCCGATGTCCTCGGCGGTGAGGTCCTCGGCGACGTCCGCGAGCGTCGCCCCGTCCTCGCCCCGCGAGCGCAGCAGCGAGCGGACCGCGTCGGCGATCTCCTGCCGACCGCCGTACCCGACGGCGACGTTGACGATGAGCCCGTCGACCCCGGCGGTCTCTTCCTCCGCCCTCCGCAGCGCTGCCGCGGTCTGCACCGGGAGCATGTCGAGCGCCCCGGCGGAGTGCAGCTGCCAGCGGCCGGCCGAGGCCAGGTCGGCCACGAGTCCCTCGATGATCCGCAGCAGGCGATCGAGCTCCTCGGGCGAGCGGGTGAGGTTGTCCGTGGAGAGCAGCCAGAGCGTGACGACCTCGACGCCCGCGTCCTCGCACCACTCGAGGAAGCTCGCGATGTTGGCCGCACCGGCGCGGTGGCCGGCCTCGGCATTGCCTCCCCGCGCCTTGGCGAAGCGGCGGTTGCCGTCGACGATCATCCCCACGTGCCGTGGCACTGCGTCGCGGTTGAGCTGGCGCACGAGGCGTCGCTCGTAGGCGCTGTAGAGCGGGTTGCGCACTCGCGATCCCTTTCCTGACGGGTGCCGACCGGCCCCAACCTACCGCCGGGCATCGTGTCCGAGCCCACAGGTGGGGTGACCAACTGCGGCATGGTCAACCTACGCACGCGTAAGTTACCGTTAACTGCATGGAGTCCCCCCGCAGCGAGGCCAAGGAACTCGCCCACGAAGTCGGCGAGCAGGTCGACGCCTTCGTCGAGGCCGTCAAGCCCCACCTGCGCGGATGGCTCCACCTGGTCATGGCCCCCTTGGCCCTCATCGGCGGGCTGATCCTCACGTCGACGGCCCCGACCCAGGGCGGTCGGCTCGCGGCGATGGTCTTCACCCTCACCGCCGGCCTCCTCTTCGGCACCTCCGCCGTCTACCACCGCGGCCGCTGGCGCGGAAAGACGGCGGGCGTGCTGCGCCGTTGGGACCACGCGAACATCTTCCTCATCATCGCGGGGAGCTACACCCCCTTCGCCCTGATGTTGCCGCGCCGACAGGCGATCACCCTGCTCGTCATCGTCTGGAGCGGCGCCATCATCGGCGTCCTCTTCCGGGTGCTGTGGGTCGGCGCCCCACGCTGGCTGTACGTGCCCGTCTACATCGCGCTCGGCTGGGTCGCGGTCTTCTACATCAAGCCGCTGCTGACCCACGGCGGGTGGGTGATCCTCAGCTTCGTCGCGCTCGGCGGTGCGCTCTACACCGCCGGCGCGATCGTCTACGGCCTCAAGCGGCCCAACCCGTCACCGCGCTGGTTCGGCTTCCACGAGATCTTCCACGCGCTGACGATCCTGGCCTTCATCTCACACTTCGTCGCCGCGACGCTGGCCCTCTTCGGGCCCATCGCCCACTCCTGAGCCCCCGCCGGCCGCCGGGTCACCCGGTGCCGGGTCGTCCTCCTCGGGCGGCTGCGCCTGCTCCTCCCGCTGCTCCTCCGCCCGCCGGGCGAGGTTCATCCGACGCATCCGCGTAAACATGTTGCGCATGAGCAGCCACAGGGCCACCGCGAGGATGAAGAAGGCGACGAAGGCGAGGAAGCCCGGCCCGACCTCGGTGCTCGGGGAGCTCACACCCACTCCTTGACGGTCGGCGCGACGCGGTCGTCGCGCAGCAGCTCCAGGTCGGCGCGCCCGGCCAGCGCATCCGCCTCGGCCACTACCGGCGGGATCCCCGCGAAGAGATCGTCCTCACGGTCGTCCGTGGGGACGTGGCTGAGTACGAGCTCGTACTCCTCCGTCGGCCAGATCTGCGCCTGCATGTGGTTGGGCACCGCGAAGAAGAACCCGTCCGGGTCGATCTGCGTGGCATGGGCCCGCAGGGCGTCGTCGCGCTGGTCGAAGAAGTCGGAGCAGGGCACCCACGTGGTCACCGGCCGCTGCGGCCGGCCCTTGGTCCGCTCCAGCCAGTCGACGAAGGGCGACTCCTTGCCCAGATCGAGCATGGCCTCGTGCAGGGCCTCCATGCGCGCCCGGCTGAAGCCGCCAATGTAGTAGAGCTTGAGCGGCTGCCAGGGCTCTCCGGCGTGCGGGTAGGCCTCCGGGTCCCCCGCCGCCTCGAAGGCCGCCAGACCGATCCGGTTGGTCATCACGTGGTCCGGGTGCGGGTAACCGCCGTTCTCGTCGTACGTGGTGATGACGTGCGGCCGGAAGCGACGGATCTCGCGGACGAGGGCCTCAGTAGCCACCTCCAGCGGCTCGAGGTAGAAGCAGCCGGTCGGCAGCGGGGGCACGGGGTCGCCCTGGGGCAGGCCGGAGTCGACGAACCCGAGCCACGTGTGCTCCACGCCCAGGGCGGCCTGTGCCGCGGCCATCTCCTCACGACGCACCTGGACGATGTCGCGCATGATGTGCGGGTCGTCCTTGAGCTTGGGGTTGAGCACATCGCCTCGCTCACCCCCGGTGCAGGTCACGACGAGCACCTCGGCGCCGTCGTGGACATAGCGAGCGGTCGTCGCTGCGCCCTTGCTCGCCTCGTCGTCAGGGTGAGCGTGGACGGCCATGAGCCTGAGTGCTTCCACTGGTGGGGTCCTCCCGGACAGGTGCGGTGCCGCGCAGGCCCGGTGTGCCAACGCGGTCTGGTGTCACGGACAATGGAGTCATTCTCTCACCGTGCCCCGAGCGTCTCGACGTGAGCCGGTGCCACCCCCTTCGCCCGCAGGAGCAGCGATGACGACGGACGCGCAGGACCACGATCCGTGGGACCCCGAGCGCGAGGAGGCCGAGGCCGAGGCGCGGCCCGATCGGGGCCGGCGACTCTGGTGGGTCATCGGTGGGCTCCTCGTCCTCGTCGCGGCCGGTCTCTCCGTGTGGTTCGGCGTCTCCAGCACCGAGGACGCGATCACGACGACCGACATCGGCTTCGAGCACCCCAACGACCAGGAGATCGTCATGGTCTTCGACGTGACCAGGCCGACGGGGACCGCGGTCTCGTGCACCATCACGGCCATGGACGGCGAGTACGCGCGGGTCGGCACCTCGGAGCAGAAGGTCCCGGCCGCACAGGAGCGAACCAGCCGTGTCCGGGCGTCCGTGCGGACGACGACCACGGCCGTCACCGCGACCGTCAAGGACTGCACCGCCGTCGACTGATCGGTGATCGGTACCTGCATCCCGCGGACATTGGCGTTAGACTGGGTACTTCACGCAACCGTGGGTCTGGACCGATCGGTCCAGACCTTTGTGCATCGTCACCCGATGTGCGACGACAACCACGGTGATCATCCGTGGGGGGACGCACACCAGCATCCCCTGCGGCCCCGAAGGCAAGGAGTACCCCGTGACCCAGACCGCGTCCAACGCGACCTACCTGACGCAGGAGGCGTTCGACCGACTGCAGGCCGAGCATCGCGAGCTCTCGGGCCCGGGTCGGGTCGAGATCGCCAAGCGCATCGAGGCCGCCCGCGAAGAGGGTGACCTCAAGGAGAACGGCGGTTACCACGCCGCCAAGGAGGAGCAGGGCAAGATGGAGGCCCGCATCCGCCAGCTCTCCCACATCCTCCAGTCGGCCACCGTCGGCGAGGCCCCGCCGGACGACGGCGTCGTCGAGCCCGGCATGGTCGTGTCCGTCGAGATGTTCGGCGACACCGAGACCTTCCTCCTCGGCTCACGCGAGATCGCGGACGGCGACGACACCGTCGACGTGTACTCGGAGCAGTCGCCCATGGGTGCGGCGATCCACGGCAAGAAGGTCGGCGAGACCGCCAGCTACCTCGCCCCCACCGGCAAGACCATCGAGGTCAAGGTCCTCTCGGCGAAGCCCTACTCCGCCTGAGCGACCTCATGCCGAAGGGCCGGGCACCGCGATCGCGGTGCCCGGCCCTTCGTCATGTCCACAGCCGGTCAGCCCTGGTCTCGGGGCATCACGTCGGGGCCGTCGGGGCCGTCGAGCCCGAGCCAGCTGCTCCCCGACGAGGAGTCGCCCCAGTCGGCCTGCGAGGCCAGGCCGATCGGGTCGAAGGCGACGCTGTGCTGACCCGCCGAGTCCGCCGCCGTGGTGACGTGGGCGCCGTCCCCGGTGGGGACCTGCGGAGGCGACGACGAGGTCGGCTCCGCACCCGGATCCATCCGCTCGAAGGCCGCCGGCTGCGCGAAGCCGGGGTCGTCGGCGCTGATCGCCTCCAGACCGGGCAGATCCGGGAGGGTGTGCATGAGGGTGTCGGTGACGAGCATCCCGTGCGGCGAGGCGAGATGCACCGGTCCGTCCGAGGAGTCGACGGTCAGACCCGTCAGACCGTCGGGGAGCTGCTCCACCCGCTGGAAGGCCGGGCCTCCCTCAAGACGCGTCGGCCCCCCTTCGCCAACCCGCTCAAAAGCCGGGCCCCCCTCAAGACGCGCCGGCCCCCCTTCGCCAACCCGCTCGAAGGCCGGCCCACCCTCCAGCCGAGGGCGGCCGACACCGCTGGGGGCGCGGCCCAGGAGGGCCGGTCCGTCTCCTCCGGACGAGACGTGCGAGGACTGGCGCTGCTGCTCGGACTCGGCCGCGAGAGTGCGGCTGAAGGTCCGCAGCGCGGACTCGGCGTCATCGATGCTCCGGTGGGCGGCACGCCACTCCTTGGCGAACTTCTCGAAGTCCGGCCCGTCCCACAGGGCACGCAACTTCTCCAGGTGGGCCGAGCCCCGGCCTCCGACGTCGGAGATCCGCGCCCCCTGACGTCGCAGTGCGACGGCGATGTCGTCGAGCTGCTCGACGTCAGCGCCGTGGGTGACCCTGCCGCTCATGTCCCACCTTCCTCCCGGTCGACCCCACCCTATTGAGCCGACCCGACTGGCCCCAATGGGGAGGACTCCCCACCTGAGACAATGGGGGCATGTTCGGTCACCGTCAGATCCCCGCCATGCCCACCGCCGAGACCGCACTGCCCGGTCGTGGGGAGCGCCCCTTCCGCCTGCCGGAGCGCCACGCGGTCCTCGACACCCCGCTCGAGGGGCCGTGGCCGCAGGGCACGGAGGTGATGTACATCGCCATGGGGTGCTTCTGGGGCGCGGAGCGCATCTTCTGGCAGCTCGAGGGCGTCGTCGCGACCGCGGCGGGGTACATGGGTGGCTTCACCCCGCACCCGACCTACGAGGAGACGTGCACCGGGCTCACCGGCCACACCGAGAGCGTGCTCGTCGCCTACGACCCGGCACGTACCCGACCGGAGCTGCTGCTGAAGTCCTTCTGGGAGAACCACGACCCGACGACGCCCAACCGTCAGGGCAATGATGTGGGCACCCAGTACCGCTCGGCGATCTACTGGACCACCGAGGGCCAGCGCGAGGCCGTGGAGGCGACCGCCGAGGCCTTCGGCGCCGAGCTCGCGAAGCA
>JBQGNO010000024.1:0-6050 GCA_052087725.1 Janibacter sp.
GGCTGGAGGTGCTCCGCCCCCGGGGCCCGGTCGGGGGCTGACTCATGGGTCGCTCCCTGCGTCGGTGGGGTCGGTCTCGGTGTCGACCACGGCGAGCACGGCGCCCTGCTCCACCTGCTGCCCGGTGGTGACGGTGAGCTCGGTGACCGTGCCGCCGGCGGGTGCGGTCACCGCGTGCTCCATCTTCATCGCCTCGAGCACGAGGAGCGACTGCCCCGCCTCGACGACGTCACCGACGGCGGCACCGACGTGCACGATCGTCCCCGGCATCGGGGCCACGAGGGTGCCGGCGGGAGACTGTGCGGCGGGGTCGACGAAGCGCGGCAGGGTCCGCAGCGTGGACGAGCCGAGAGGGGAGTCGATGGCGACCATCGGCTCGTCGCCCTCGGCCGAGGGGAGGGTCGTCACCGCGAAGCGTCGACGGACCCCGTCGAGATCCAGCACCACGGTCTCCGGCTCGGACTGCACGAGGAGGACCTCGGTGGTGCCCGGAGGGAGATCGGCCAGGGCCAGGCCGTCACGTCCGAACCGGTAGCCGACCTCGATATCCTCGTCGCCGTGCGCGAAGGAGCGCCGTGTGAAGTCGTTGACGACGGTCCGGAAGCCGCTGCGGACGCCCGGGAGCACGGACCGCTGCGCCGTGCTCGCCGCAGCGGCCGCGAGGGCCGCGACGAGGGCGGCCAGCTGCGGGTGGAGCGCGGCGCCCTCGGTGAGCTCCGCCGGCGCGTGGCGGGCGTAGAAGCTCGTGTCGGCGCTCCCGTCGAGCACCTCGGGGTGGAGCAGGCTCGCGACGAGCAGGTCGCGGTTGGTCGTCACCCCGTGCAGACGACTCCGGCGAAGGGCGGTGGCCAGCTCACGGGCCGCCTCCAGCCGCGCGGGCGCCCGGGAGACCACCTTGGCGATCATCGCGTCGTAGTGGGTGCCGATGACCGAGCCGACCTCGACCCCGGAGTCGAGCCGGATCCCGTGCATCGGCGGCACCTCGAAGCGACTGCGCACGCCCGCGACGTCGACGGTGGCGACGGTGCCGGTCTGGGGGCGCCAGTCGTCGGCCGGGTCCTCGGCGTAGAGCCGCGCCTCGATCGACCACCCGTCGGTGGCCGGGGCCTCGCCGGTGAGCGCCCCGCCCTCCGCGACGTCGAGCTGCAGCCCGACGAGGTCGGTGCCGGTGACGTTCTCGGTGACGGGGTGCTCGACCTGCAGGCGGGTGTTCATCTCGAGGAAGAAGAAGGACCCGTCCTCGGCCGCGAGGAACTCCACCGTCCCCGCCCCGAGGTAGTCCACGGCGGCGGCCGCGGCACGACCGGCCTCGAGCAGCCGCTCGCGCATGTCGCCGCCGACCCGCTCGACGAGAGGGGAGGGGGCCTCCTCGATGACCTTCTGGTGTCGGCGCTGGAGGGAGCACTCGCGCTCGCCGAGGGTCCAGACCGTGCCGTGCGCATCGGCCATGACCTGCACCTCGACGTGGTGCCCGGTCTCGAGGTAGCGCTCGCAGAAGACCGTCGGGTCACCGAAGGCCGAGGCGGCCTCCCGCGAGGCCGACGCCACGGCGTCGGCGATCTCGTCGAGCCCTCGCACGATGCGCATGCCGCGCCCGCCGCCGCCGGCGGAGGCCTTGACGAGGACGGGCAGCTCGTCGGCGGTGATCGCCTCGGGGTCGAGGCGCTCCAGGACGGGGACGCCGGCCTCCTTCATCCGTTGCTTCGAGGTGACCTTGTCGCCCATGACCTCGATGGCCTCGGGGTCGGGCCCGATCCAGGCGAGACCGGCGGCGCGCACCTCCCGGGCGAAATCGGCACTCTCGGAGAGGAATCCGTACCCGGGGTGGATGGCATCGGCGCCGGCCCGGTGGGCGGCCTCGATGATCAGGTCGCCGCGGAGATAGGTCTCCGCCGGTGTGCTGCCCGGCAGGCGGACGGCCGCGTCGGCCTCGGCCACGTGCGGGCTGTCGGCATCCGCGTCGGAGAAGACGGCGACGGTGGCGATGCCCCGTCGCCGGCAGGTGGTGAAGATCCGTCGGGCGATCTCGCCACGGTTGGCGACGAGGACCGAGGTGATCGAGTGGTGCGTGCTGGCTGCGGTGGTGGTCACGTGCTTCCTCACATCCGGAAGACGCCGTAGGACGAGGTGCCCTCGACCGGCGCGGTGTGGATCGCGGACAGGGCGACGCCGAGGGCGTCCCGGGTGTCGCGGGGGTCGATGATCCCGTCGTCGTAGACGAGACCCGAGAGCACCATCGGCATCGCCTCGGCGCCGATCTGGGCCTCGATCGCCGCGCGGATCTGCTGCGCCCCCTCCTCGTCGAAGGGCTTGCCCTGCGCGAGCGCGGAGGCCTTCGAGACCGAGTAGGTGACATCGGCGAGCTGTTGCGCGCCCATGACCGACGAGCGGGCCGAGGGCCAGGTGAAGACGAAGCGCGGGTCATAGGCCCGACCGCACATCCCGTAGTGACCGGCTCCGTAGGAGTTGCCGATGAGCAGGGAGATGTGGGGGACGGTCGAGTTGGTGACGGCATTGATCATCATCGCGCCGTGCTTGATGATCCCGCCCTGCTCGTACTCCTTGCCGACCATGTAGCCGGTCGTGTTGTGCAGGAAGAGGAGGGGAGTGTCGGACTGGTTGGCCAGCTGGATGAACTGGGTCGCCTTCTGCGCCTCCTCGCTGAAGAGGACGCCGCGGGCATTGGCGAGGATCCCGACGGGGAAGCCGTGCAGCTGGGCCCAACCGGTGACGAGGGAGCTGCCGTAGAGCGGCTTGAACTCGTCGAAGTCGCTGTCGTCGACGACCCGGGCGATGACCTCCCTCGGGTCGAAGGGGGACTTCAGGTCCTCCGGCACGATCGAGAGCAGCTCCTCGGGGTCGAAGCGGGGAGGTCGTGGAGCGGCGCTCACGGGACCGGCGGCCTTGCGGTGGTTGAGCCGCGAGACGATGCCGCGCCCGATGCGGATCCCGTCCTGCTCGTCGAGGGCGAGGTGGTCGGCCAGGCCGGAGACCTTGGCGTGCATGTCCGCACCACCGAGCGACTCGTCGTCGGAGTCCTCGCCCGTGGCGGCCTTGACCAGTGGCGGGCCGGCGAGGAAGACCTTGGAGCGCTCCTGGATCATCACCACGTGGTCGCTCATGCCGGGCAGATAGGCGCCACCCGCGGTGGAGTTGCCGAAGACGAGGGCGATCGTCGGGATGCCCTCGCGGGAGAGTCGGGTGAGGTTGCGGAAGATCGCACCGCCGGGGACGAAGACCTGCTTCTGCGTCGGCAGGTCGGCGCCCCCGGACTCGACGAGGGAGATCACCGGCAGATGGTTGGTCAGGGCGACCTCGTGCATCCGCAGCGTCTTCTTCAGCGACCAGGGATTGCTCGCCCCGCCCTTGACGGTGGGGTCGTTGGCGATGAGCAGGCACTCGACCCCGCTCACCGTGCCGATGCCGGCGACGACGGACCCGCCGACGGCGAAGTCCGAGCCGTAGCCCGCGAGGGTGGCCAGCTCGAGGAAGGGGGCGTCCCGGTCGACGAGCAGCTCGATGCGCTGTCGGGCGGTGAGCTTCCCGCGGCCGTGGTGCCGGGCCACGGACTTCTCCCCGCCCCCGGCGACCGCCTTGGCCACCTCGACGCCGATCGTGTCGAGGGAGGCGAGCATCGCCTCCCGGGCCGACATGGCCTCCGGGGTGCTCGGGTCGAGCGTGCTGCGCAGGGTCGTCATGCCACCAGTCCCATCCGTCGTGCCGCCATCTGGTTGAGGATCTCGACGGTGCCTCCGCCGATGCCGAGGATGCGCATGTCGCGGTACTGCCGCTCCACCTCGCACTCGGCCATGTAGCCCATCCCGCCGAAGAGCTGGACGGCCTCGTGGGCCACCCACTCACCGGCGCGGGTCGCGGTGTTCTTCGCGAAGCAGACCGCGGGGATCAGCTCGCCCAGCTCCTCGCCGGCCTCGTGGCGGTCGACGACCGCCCGGGTGTAGGTGCGGGCGACCTCGATCCGTGAGGCCATCTCGACGAGCGTGTTCTGCACGCCCTGGCGGGCGATGAGCGGCTCGCCGAAGGTGCGGCGCTCCCGGCACCAGTCGACGGCGAGGTCGAGGCACCGCTGGGCCTGCGAGTAGGCCTGCGCGGCGATCGCGATCCGCTCGGTGAGGAAGGCGCTGCCGATGAGCGCGAAGCCGGCGTGCTCCGGGCCGACGAGGTGGCTCGCGGGTACGCGCACGTCGGTGAAGGACAGCTCGGCGGTGTCCGAGCAGCGCCAACCCATCTTCGCCAGCCGGCGGGTGACCTCCACGCCGGGCATCGACTTCTCCAGCACGAGGAGGGAGAGCCCGCGCGAGCCGGGCCGGTCGCGTCCGCCCGTGCGCACGGCGGTGGTGACGAAGTCGGCCCGCACCCCGGAGGTGATGTAGGTCTTGGCGCCGTTGACGACGTACTCGTCCCCCTCCCTTCGTGCCGTGGTCCGCAGCCCGCCGACATCGGACCCGCCGTCGGGCTCGGTGATGCCGAGGGCGCCGATCATCCCTCCGGCGAGGGTCGGTGCCACCCAGCGCTCGATCTGGTCGCGGTCGCCCGCGGTGACGATGTGCGGGCAGGCGATCCCGGCGGTGAAGAGGGACGCATAGGCGCCGCCCGCGGCGCCGGCCTCGTGGAAGGCCTCGGCGACGGTCACCGCGGCGCGTTGCCCGGCCCCACCGCCGCCTGCGGACTCGGGGAAGCCGACCCCGATGAGGCCGAGGTCCCCGGCGGTCCGGTGGAGCGAGCGCGGCAGCTCCCCAGCCTCCTCCCAGTCGTCCTGATGCGGCAGCACCTCGCGGCGGACGAACTGAGTGGTCGTGTCGCGCAGCGCGGTCAGCTCATCGCTCTGCCAGTCGAGGTGGCTCATCGTGCCTCCGACGGGATCAGGTCGACCGGGATGTCGACGTGCCGGGAGCGCAGCCATTCGCCGAGCCCCTTGGCCTGCGGGTCGAAGCGCGCGTTGTAGGCGACGCCCTGCCCGAGCAGCCCCTCGATGACGACGTTGACCGCGCGCAGGCGCGGCAGGTGGGTGATCGTCATCGGCAGCTCCGCGACCTCCGGCAGCAGCTCGGCGATGCGCTCGGGGGTGAGCAGCGAGGCCAGCCACGGCCAGGTGTCGTCATCGCGGACCCAGACCCCGACATTGGCGTTGCCGCCCTTGTCCCCGGACCGGGCCCCGGCGATGGTCCCGAGCGGGGCCCGTCGCACCTCCTCACGCTCCTTGAGGTGCGACGGAGCGGGTCCCACGTTCCGCGTGGGCGCCTCGAAAGGAGGTGGGCCAGTGAGGATCTCGAGTGCCCGGGTGGACGAAGGGGGCGGCACCGCCTCGACGCTCCCGTCGCCGAGGACGACCTCGTGGTCGGGGACTGCCTGCGGCACGTAGCCGGGGGTGAAGACGCCGAAGGGGGAGGCCTGGGACGGCGGCGCGAGCGTGTGGAAGCCCGGGTAGGAGCCGAGGGCGACCTCGACGGCCGCATTGGCGAAGGGGCGACCGACGACCTTCGCGTCCTCGTCCCGGGCGACGACGGTGAGCAGTGCTGCGGCCTGCTGCTGCGTGGCCGCGTCTTCCTGGTCGGTCCGAGCGAGGGTCCACTCCACCTCGGCGGGCTGCGTGGTCAGCGCGTCCTCGAACTGTCGCTGGACGAGCTCGGCCTTGGCCGGGATGTCCAGACCGGTGAGCACCATCGTCATCTCGTTTCGGAAGCCGCCGATGGAGGTCAGCGAGACCTTGAGGTCCGGCGGGGGCGCCTCGCCGCGGGTGCCCGAGATGCGCACCTGGTCCGGGCCGATCTCCTCGAGCTCGATCGTGTCGAGGCGGGTCGTCACGTCGGGGCCCGCGTAGCGCACGTCGCCGACCTCGTAGAGCAGCTGGCTGGTCACCGTGTCGACGGTGACCGCCCCGCCGGTGCCCGGGTGCTTGGTGATGACGCTCGAGCCGTCACGGTGGATCTCGGCGATGGGGAAGCCGGGGTGCACGAGGTCATCGATCTCGGTGAAGAAGGGGTAGTTGCCGCCGGTGGCCTGGGTGCCGCACTCGATGACGTGCCCGGCGG
>JBQGNO010000024.1:6060-24554 GCA_052087725.1 Janibacter sp.
GATGACCGAGGCGTCCGTCACGCGCCCGGTGACGACGATGTCGGCGCCCGAGTCGACGGCCCGCGCGATGCCGAAGCCCCCGAGGTAGGCGTGGGCGCCCAGGGGGGAGCCGAGCCCGAGCGACCCGGCCCGGTCGGTGAGGTCGTCCCCCCGGACGTGGGCGACGGCCGGGTCGAGGCCCTGCTCGATGGCCAGCTCGCGGATCGCCGTGACGAGGCCGGGGGTGTTGACGCCACCGGCATTGGCGACAATCGTCACCTGTCGCTCCAGCGCGAGTCCGAGGCAGTCGCGCAGCTGGCGCAGGAAGGTCTTGGCGTAGCCGGTGCTCGGGTCCTTGGCCCGGTCGCGGCCGAGGATGAGCATCGTCAGCTCGGCGAGCCAGTCCCCGGTGAGCACGTCCAGCTCCCCGCCCTCGAGCATCTCGCGCATGGCCGAGAGTCGGTCGCCGTAGAAGCCGGAGCAGTTGCCGACGCGCAGCACGTCGCCCGCAGGGGTGCTCATGCCCGCACCTCCTTCGGCGGCCCGGCGAAGGCCTGCGCGAAGGTCAGCCAGTGCGCGGCCTCCCCGGTGGCGACGAGGTCGGTGTCGGTGACCTCCCGGCGCTGGGTGACGACGAGGCAGAAGTCCTCGGCGCTGCCGGTGACCGAGTCCCCAGTGACGGACTCGCCCCAGGTCCACAGGTCCCCGTCCGGCCCCGTCAGCCGGATGTCGAAGGGCGTCGAGGGCGCCGTCTCGTCGTTGATGACGTAGCCGAAGTCGCGCGTGCGCACCCCGAGGTGGCAGATGTCGCGCAGCCGGTCGGTGGGCTCGCGTCGCACCCCCAGAGCGTCCGCGACGTCCTGGCCGTGCGCCCAGGTCTCCATCAGTCGGGCGGTGGCCATGGACCGTGCGCTCATCGGTGGGCCGAACCACGGCAGCCTGGTATCGCTCGGGGTCTCCCGCAGCGCCGCGGCCAGGCGCTCGCGGCTGGTGCGCCAGCGGGTGAGCAGCTCGGCCGGGGGAGCGGCGGCGCCCTTCGCCGCCTGCGTGTCCACGTGACCGGAGACATCGCGTAGGGCGGCCTCGACCTCGGCGGCGAAGTCCTCCGGGGCGGTCGCGGCGAGCAGGGCGACCTCGTCGGTCCACGCGAGGTGGCCGATCTGGTGGGCGATGCTCCAGCCTGCAGCGGGCGTCGCTGCGGCCCAGTCCTGCTCGTCGATGTCGGCGACGAGGGCATCGAGGGCGGTGCACTCGTCGAGGAAGGCGGCCACGGTGTCGCTCATACGGCTCACGCTGGCACAGGCTCGATAAAAAAAGCAAGCACAACTGCTTGTTTTCTGCTGGAGGCCTCGCTAGCGTCCCTGTCATGCGGTTCACCGATGACCACGCAGCCTTCCGATCGAGCGTTCGCACCTTCGTCGAGACGGAGATCAACCCCCGCGCCGACGAGTGGGAGGCGCGCGGTCGCTTCCCCGCCCACGAGCTCTTCCCGAAGGCGGCCGCGGTGGGGATCCTCGGACTCGAGTACGACCCCGAGTTCGGTGGTGAGGGCGCCGGGCACGACTTCCAGATGGTCGCCGCCGAGGAGATCGGCCGCAGTGACTCCGCCGGGGTCGGCATGGCCATCGGGGTCCAGTCGATGATGGCGACCCCGTCGCTCGCCCGCTTCGGCACCGACGAGCTCAAGCGCACCTACCTCGCGCCGGCCCTGGCCGGGACCGCGGTCGCGTCGATCGCCGTCACCGAGCCGGACACCGGGTCCGATGTCTCCGCGCTGCGCACCAAGGCGGTGCGCGATGGCGATGACTGGGTCATCACCGGCCGCAAGATGTTCATCACCAACGGTGCGCAGGCCGACTGGATCTGCCTGCTCGCGCGGACCTCCGACGAGGGCGGTCACCGGGGGATGTCGCAGATCGTCGTCCCGACGGACAGCGCCGGCTTCTCGGTCGCCCAGACCCTCGACAAGCTCGGCAACCGCTCCTCCGACACCGCCGAGCTCGTCCTCGACGAGGTGCGGGTGCCGGTGAGCCACACGATCGGGCAGATCGACCGGGGCTTCCAGCAGCAGATGCAGCAGTTCATCATCGAGCGGATGTACGCCGCCTATTCCACCGTCGGGAGTTGTGAGCGGGCGCTGGAGCGCACGCGTGCCCACGTCGCCGAGCGGGAGGTCTTCGGGCAACCCCTGGCGACGAAGCAGCACATCGCCTTCCGGCTCGCCGAGCTGCAGGCGCAGGTGGAGCTGCTGCGCAGCCACAATGCCGCGGTCTGCGAGGCCTACATGGCCGGCGAGGACATCACCCGCGGTGCGAGCATCGCCAAGCTCACCGCGGGCCGCCTCATCCGTGAGGTCGCCGACACCTGCATCCAGTACCACGGCGGGATGGGCTACATGGAGGAGACGTGGACCGCGCGCTTCTTCCGCGACTCCCGTCTCGGTTCGATCGGGGGCGGGGCCGACGAGGTCATGCTCCAGGTCCTCGCCCGCCTCGACGGACTGCCGGCCTGACATGGACCACGGATACGGCCAGTGGGCCACCATCCACGCCCTGCGCAATGGCGACCGCGTCGCCTACATCGACGGGGTGGGCGGCGCGCAGACCACCTACCTCCAGCTCGAGGAGCGCACCAACCGCCTCGCGGACGCACTGCGGTCGAAGGGGGTCGGTCCCGGCGACCGCGTCGGGCTCCTGTGTCTCAACAGCCCGCAGATGATGGAGATCTACCTCGCCGTCGCCAAGCTCGGCGCGGTCAGCGTGCCGGTGAACTTCCGGCTGCACCCCGACGAGATGGCCTACGTCCTGTCGGACTCGGGTGTATCCGTGCTGTTCGCGAGCACCGCCTTCGGCGACGCAGCCGATCAGGCCGTCGCCCAGGTCGACGGGGTGCGGGAGGTCCTGCGCGTGCCGGTCGCCGCCGAGCGCGCCGCCGGGGAGGGCGGTGACCTCGAGCCGCTCATCGCCTCGGGCTCGCCGGGGCGGGTCACCGTCGACATCGGGCACGACGACGTCTGCGTGATCATGTACACCTCGGGCACGACCGGGCGGCCGAAGGGGGCGATGCTCACCCACGGCAACTTCTTCTACAACGCGATCAATGCCATGGGCTTCGACACCGGCATCGGTCGGGCCGACGTGACCATCTCCGCGGCCCCGCTCTTCCACATCGGTGCCCTCGGTGTGCACACCCTGCCTTTCCTCTTCGTCGGGGCCGGCGTCGTCATCATGGAGGCCTTCACCCCGGGCCAGTGGGTGGAGGGCGCGGAGCGGCACCGGGTCACCAAGGTCTTCCTCGTCCCGGCGATGTGGGCGGCTGTCGCTGCTGACCCGTCCCTGGAGTCGGCCGACCTGTCCTCCCTTCGCCTGGCCATCAGCGGTGGCGCGCCGTGCCCGCTCCCGGTGATCCGGACGATGATCGACCGGGGAGTGGCCTTCACGGAGGGCTTCGGGATGACCGAGACCTCGCCCAATGCCGCCTGCCTCCAACCCGAGCAGATCCTCGAGCACGCCGGGTCCATCGGACGGCCCGTCTCCTTCATGGACTTCCGCATCCGCGACGAGCTGGACCAGGACGTGCCGGTCGGCGAGATCGGCGAGCTGTGCCTGCGAGGGCCGAGCGTCTTCATCGGCTACTGGGACAAGCCCGAGGCGACCGCGGAGGCCATCCGGGCCGGGTGGTTCCATACCGGAGACCTCGCCCGCGTCGACGATGAGGGCTTCTACACGCTCGTCGATCGCAAGAAGGACATGGTCATCACCGGCGGGGAGAACGTCTACCCGATCGAGGTGGAGCTCGTCCTCTACGAGCACCCCGAGATCGCGGAGTGCGCGGTCGTCGGGGTGCCGGACGCGCGGTGGGGCGAGAGCCTCCTCGCCGTGGTCGTCCGCAAGGAGGGGTCCGTCCTCGACGGGGAGCTCCTCGTCGCGTGGACCCGCTCACGCATCGCCGCGTTCAAGACGCCGCGACGGATCGAGTTCGTCGACGAGCTACCCCGCAATGCCATCGGCAAGATCCTCAAGCGTGAGCTGCGACGAGACCACGGCGGTGCCGATGCCGCCGTCTCGCGGTGACCGCGCCCACCACACCAGGAGGCACCACATGACCACCAGGACACTCGCCGGACGCACCATCCTCATGTCCGGAGGCAGCCGGGGTATCGGCCTGGCCATCGCCGAGCGTGCCGCCCAGGACGGCGCCAACGTCGCCATCCTCGCCAAGACCGACACGCCCCACCCTCAGCTCGAGGGCACCATCCACACCGCCGCCGCCGCGATCGAGGCCGCCGGGGGCCAGGCCCTGCCGATCCTCGGTGACGTCCGTGACGAGGAGTCGGTGGCCTCCGCGGTCGAGCAGACGGTCACGGCCTTCGGGGGCATCGACATCGTCGTCAACAACGCGAGCGCGATCGACCTGTCGCCGACGAGCGAGCTGTCGATGAAGAAGTACGACCTGATGCAGGACATCAACGCCCGCGGGTCCTTCCTCCTCGCCAAGACCGCGCTGCCGCACCTCGAGCGCTCCTCGTCCGCGCACGTGCTCACGCTCTCGCCGCCGATCAACCTCGACCCGCGCTGGGCCGGCGGCCAGCTCGGCTACACGATCGCCAAGTACGGCATGAGCCTGGTGACGCTCGGCCTCGCCGAGGAGTGGCGGGAGCGGGGGATCGCCGCCAACAGCCTGTGGCCCCGCACGGCCATCGCCACGGCCGCGGTGCAGAACCTCCTCGGCGGCGACGAGACCATGGCGCGCAGCCGCACCCCGCAGATCATGGCCGATGCTGCGCACGCTGTGCTCACGCGTGACCCGCGGGAGTGCAGCGGCCGCTTCCTCATCGACGACGAGGTGCTCGCCGAGGAGGGCATCACCGACCTGTCCCCCTACGGGGGCACCGACGGTGAGCTCATGCTCGACTTCTTCCTCGACTCCTGGCCCACCTGATCCACCCGGCGTGCCCCCCCCCTTCGAGCAAAGGTGCTGCGATGATCCCCGACCTGACCCACGTCGATCCCCTCGAGTACAACCTCGCCACCCGCAACACCGCCGGCGATGCCATCGTGCGGACCGCGGCGCTCTTCCCGGACCGGGTCGCGGTGGTCGACGGCGACCGGGAGGTGACCTATCGCGAGCTCGCCGCGACCATCGACCGGCTCGGCCACGCGCTGCTCGGGCTTGGGCTCGAGGCCGGGTCGCCCGTCGGCCTGACGATGATGAACTCCTGGCGGGTCCTCGCGACGTACTTCGCCTGCGCCCGGGCCGGGCTGGTGTGCATGCCGTTGAACTTCCTGCTCGGGGCCGAGGACCAGCGGTGGATCCTCGAGGACTCACAGCCCTCGGCGATCGTCACCGATGCCGCCTTCCGGCCCCTCCACGAGCAGCTCCTGCGTGACCTGCCCGCGGTGCGGCACGTCGTGGTCAGTGACGAGGAGGCGCCGGAGCCGGTGTCCGGCCGTCCCACCCACGCCTGGCAGGCGCTCGTCGACGCGGCGCCGAGCGAGCCCCTCGAGGTCCTCGTCGACGACCGGGACACCGTCCAGTGCCTCTACACCTCCGGCACGACATCACGGCCGAAGGGAGTGCTCGTCAGCCACACGTCGCTGGTCACCGCACTGCTGTCCAATGCGCTCGTGACCCGGATGTCGTGGGGACCGAACCCATCGAGGATGCTCGTCGTGCTCCCGATGTTCCACGTCACCGCGCTCAACACGCTGTGCATGCCCGCGCTCCTCATGGGTGGGACCGTGGTGCTCGTCGGGATGGCCTTCGACCCGGTGCGCAGCCTCGACGCGATGGAGCGCCACCGGGTCACGCACACGATGATGCTGCCGCTGATGCACCGCGCCTGCGTCGCCGAGCAGGCGAACCGGGCCCGTGACCTGTCCTCGGTGACCACGGCGATCTACGCGATGGCGCCGATGCCGGACGATCTCCTCGACGCCGTCGACGAGATGTACCCGCAGGCCGACGTCATCCTCGGCTCGGGCCAGACCGAGGTCGTGCCCGCCACCGTGATGCAGTGGCCGGAGCACCGGCACACCGCTGCCGACTCCTGGGGGCCGCAGGTGCCGAGCGTGCTCGCGGCGACGATGGATCCCGGTGGCGGGGTGCAGGGGCCGGGCGAGACGGGCGAGATCGTCTACCGGGCGCCCAATGTCACCAGCGGGTACTGGAACAACCCCGAGGCCAATGCCCAGGCCTTCGCCCACGGGTGGTTCCACTCCGGGGACATCGGGCACCTCGACGACGAGGGCGTCGTGTGGTTCACCGACCGGCTCAAGGACATCATCAAGTCCGGCGGGGAGAACGTCTCGTCGGTCGCCGTCGAGTCCGTCGTGCTCGGTGCCCCCGGTGTGGCGGAGTGCTCGGTCGTCGGGGTGCCCGACGATCACTGGGGTGAGGCCGTGTGCGCCGTCGTCGTCGGTGACGGCAGCGTCCCCGAGGCAGAGCTGGAGGCCGCAGTCATCGCCCACGCGAGGGACCGGCTCGCCGGGTTCCAGGTGCCCAAGGAGGCCCGGGTGGTCACCGAGCTGCCGAAGACCGCGACGGGCAAGATCCTCAAGAAGGAGGTCCGCGAGAGCCTGCGGTGAGGCCCTCGCTCACTCGAGGTCGAGGGTGATGAACTTCGGCCGGTACAGCGTCGGGTCGCTCGTGAGCTCGTCGAAGTTGAAGGTGTTGACGTTGTAGGAGATCAGCAGCTCCCCGTCGTCCGAGAGTTCCGGGTGGCCGTGCGCGTTGTAGGTGAAGTGATCCTTCGGCTCCGACTCGGGCGTCTCGTAGATCGTCTGCGGGTGCTGCCACGGGCCCTCCGGGGAGCAGGCCGTCCACGCCCTGATGTCCGGACTGAAGGGCTCCGAGGTGTCCGAGGAGATCATGACGTAGCCGTCCTCGTGCGGGCTGACGCTCAGCTCGTTGGCGACCCCGTCGGTCAGCCGTGCGCTCTGCCCGGCATCCCTGCTCCATCCGTCCTTCGTGCGGTACTCCCAGGTGGACCGGTCGGTGAGGGTGCCGGCAGGGACCCTGGCCAGGTGGAGGTGCTTGGTCTCACCCCGGTCCTCGACGCCGTAGACATAGGTGTGGGTGGGGGTCGTCATCACGCCCGCGCCCCACGCGACCGTGTCGCCGGTCGGGTCGTCGGCGATGTCGATGACCTTCAGGTCCGGCAGCGAGACGCGGGCGATGGCATTGCGCTCCCACTCGAAGCCGTGCTCGCCGACCTGCTTCGTCAGGGAGAGGAAGACGATGAGCTCGTCACCCTCGACCTGGGCGTCTTGCACCCAGTAGTAGGAGGAGCTGCTCGGGTCCTCGAAGAAGGACTCCGGGCCCTCTGCGGTGCGGGTGCTCAGCCGGCCGGAGTCGTCCTCGGCGACGAGGGCGTTGTGCACCATCGTCATCCCCGGTTGCGGGTCGCCCGCCTCCGTCACCGTGCCGATGAAGGAGTCGCTGAAGAGCCACAGGGTGCGATCGTCGGGCAGCTGTACCGAGTAGGTCGAGTCGCCGGCGATCCACCCCGGGCCGGTCAGCTCGAAGCGCTCGTCGTCCTCGCGGGAGGGCGAGGCCCAGTCGAAGTCCGTGTCCACGGCCGCGCACCCGCTCCGGCCGCCGTCATCATCGTCGCTGCACCCGAGGAGCAGCGAGGTCCCCAGCACGAGCGCGCCGACGAGGGCGGCCGGGCGGGTGGCTCGCATGCGCTCTCCCGTGACGAAGGGGGTGGACCTCCCCATTGTGACCGAAGAGTAGGACTGCGTGCTCGCAGCCGCCCGTGCTCAGAGCCAGCCGAGCTCCTGCGCCCGGCGGGCGGCCTCGACCCGGTTGCTCGACCCGGTCTTGCCGATCGCCGAGGACAGGTGGTTGCGCACGGTGCCGGGGGAGAGGTGCACCCGGGCCGCGATCGCGGCTGCCGAGCGGCCGTCGAGGGCCTGGCCCAGCACCTCCCGCTCGCGCTCGGTCAGCGGGTTGGGTCCACCGACGACGACCTCGGTCGCGAGCGAGGGGTCGACGACCCGACCGCCACGGGCGACGGTGCGCACGGCCTCGGCGAGCTCCTCGGAGGGCGTGTCCTTGACGACGAAGCCGCTCGCGCCCGCCTCGAGGGCCCGACGGAGATAGCCGGGCCGCCCGAAGGTGGTGACGATGAGGATCCTCGTCTCCGGCACCTCCCGAGCGAGCTCGGCGGTCGCGGTGATGCCGTCCACCCCGGGCATCTCGATGTCGAGGACGGCGACATCGGGGCGGGTGCGGCGCGCGGCCTCGAGGACCTCGCCACCGGAGCCCACCTCGGCGACGACCTCGAGGTCCTCCTCGAGCCCGAGGAGCGCGACCATCGCGCCGCGCACCAGCGCCTGGTCGTCGGCGAGCAGCAGGGTCGTCATGACAGGTCCACCTTCAGCGTCGTGCCGGGGCCGTGCTGCCCGTGCCGGCCCTCGGCGATCTCGATCCGGCCGCCGGACTGCCGGACGCGCTCGCGCAGACCGGTCAGGCCCGAGCCCTCGCGGTGGCCTCGCAGACCGCGCCCGTCGTCGACGACCTCGAGCCAGGTCGCGCCCCAGCGGACGTCGACGTGTGTGGCCCCGCTGTGCCGGATGACGTTGGTGACCGCCTCACGCAGGGCCCAGGCGATGGTGATGCGCAGCCCGGGGTCGACCACGTCCCCGTCCTCGGGGAGCTGAGCCTGGATCCCGGCGTCACGCAGTGCCGCTGCGGCAGAGTCGCGCTCGTCGGAGAGCCGGGCCATCCGCAGGCCGGCGACGGTCGATCGGATCTCGGCCAGGGACTGCCGGGTGAGGCGCTGGATGTCCTGGGCCTCCCCCTTCGCCCGGTCGGGGTCGATGTCGATGAGGCGCTCGGCGAGGTCGGCCTTGAGCGAGATCACGGTGAGGGAGTGCCCGAGGACGTCGTGGACATCGCGGGCGACGCGGTCGCGCTCCGCAGCGACGGCGAGCGTGCGCTGCAGGGTCTGCCGGCGCTCGTCGGACAGCGTCAGCGTGCGGATGAGCAGGCCGAAGCCGCCGATGAGCGCGGGGAGCAGCAGCAGGGGCCACAGGTCGCCGAAGTCGCTCGAGGTCACCAGGAGCAGTGCGCTGCCGATCGTCACCGCGGCGACCCCGGCGATCGACCAGCGCCCGGGGAAGGCGAAGGCGGCCAGGGCGGCGAGGAAGGCGCTCATCCCGAGTGTTTGCGGCCCGATGAGCGGGCTCAGCGTGACCATGATCGCCACGAGGATGGCGAAACCGCCGAGGACCTGGGTGTAGCGGACCCGGGTCCACCCGCAGTAGAGCGCGCTCTGCCCGCACATGAAGGCGAGCACGTAGATCACACCGAAGACAGCGATGAGGCCGAGCATCACTGCGCGCAGCAGCGGCTCCCCGCCCGTCAGCTGGACGACGCCGGTCGCGGGGAAGCCGAGGAAGACCAACCAGACCGCGGCGAGCAGCCAGCCGTGCCGGCTCCACGGGTCCGGGATCTCCGGCTCGTCGGTCACTGCCGCTCCCGGCTCCGACGTGCCAGGAGCACGGTCGCCACGGCCATGATGATCGTCCACACCACCACGTTAGTCAGCGGAACCCACAGTGGCTCGTGGGCGAGGGCGCCCTGCATGTCCACCGAGTAGCCCTCGGTCAGCGGATACCGGGCCAGGGACACCATCCCGTAGAGGGGGGTGAACTTCGCGATGGTGAGCATGACCCCGGACAGCGGGATGAAGATGTTGCCGAGGAATGCGAAGATCACCAACGACCCGGAGGCGGCACCCACGGCGGACTCGGACCGGAAGGCGAGCCCGAAGATCAGGCCGTAGAGGGCGAAGAGGCAGGCCCCGAAGAGGACGATGGCCCCACTGGCGAACCAGACCCAGGTGTCTCCCTGGGCGCCGGTCGAGATCCCGATGCCGTAGATGATCACGATGGGGATCAGGGCGATGGCCAGGGCGATGATCGCCTTGCCGGCGACGTAGGAGCTGTCCCGGAGGGGGGTGAGCCCCAGCTGGCGGCCCCAGCCCTGCTGACGCTCGACCGCAGCCTGCCCGCCGATGCTCACCGTCGCGGTGACGGCGCCGTAGACGGCCATCGAGATCATGATGTAGAGCGCGACATTGCCGCGGCCGATGTCCTCCTCGCCGAAGGTCTGCGCGGCGCCGAAGACGATGTACATGAAGGCCGGCAGGACGGCGATGAAGAACAGGCCGACGTAGTCGCGGCCGATCCGCTTGAGCTCCAGGCCGATGATCGTGGGGTTCATCGTGTCTCCTCCGTCGTGGTCGCGTCTCCGGTGATCGCCATGAAGGCCGCGTCGAGCGAGGCCGTCGTGACCTCGAGATTGCTGCCGCCCAGCTCGACGAGCAGCTCGCGGGCCAGGGCATCGGAGTCCTCGCCGATGGCGGTGACCCGATCACCGCTGACCGTGACCGAGCTCGTGCCCTCGAGCCCGCGCAAGCGCTCGGCGACGGCGTCGACGTCCCCCCTGCGGACGTCGGCGCTGACCGTGCGACCGCTGGCGCGGGCCCGGATCTCCTCGGTGGTGCCGTCGGCGACGACCAGACCATCGGCCATGAGGACGATGCGGTCGGCGAAGTTGTCGGCTTCCTCGAGGTAGTGGGTGGCGAAGAGCACGGTGCGACCGTTGGTCGCGTCCTCGTGCATGGTGCGCCAGAACTCGCGGCGGGCCCCGACGTCCATCCCGGCGGTCGGCTCGTCGAGGATGAGCAGGTCCGGGTCGGGCAGGAGCGCCAGGGCGAAGCGCAGGCGCTGCTGCTCACCGCCGGAGAGCTTCGAGACGCGGCGGTTCGCCTTGTCGGCGAGGCCGGCTCGCTGGAGGACGCTCTCGACGGGCTCGGGGCGGCGGAAGGTCGAGGCGATCATCCGCACCGTCTCGCGGGCGGTGAGGTCGCGCAGGAGACCACCGGTCTGGAGGACGGCGGAGACCCTCCCTTCGTGCACTGCCCGCCGGGGAGCGGCGCCGAAGGAGGTGATCCGCCCGGTGCTCGGATCGGTGAGGCCGAGGATCATGTCGAGCGCCGTCGTCTTGCCGGCACCGTTGGGGCCGAGGATGGCCACGACCTGCCCGGGGGCGATCGAGAGGTCGATGCCGGCTACGGCCCGCACGGTCTCGGAGCCGGAGCGGAAGCTCTTGGTCACGGCCTCGAGGTGGATGCCCTCGGTGGGCACGCTCGTCGCGGGGGCCGGGCTCGTGGTCGTCGATGTCATGGCCCAAGACTGCTGCGAAGGGGGCGCCCGTCACCATCCCCTGATGTCACGAGTCGGCAATGACAGGTGTCATGGGGGCAGACATCGTGGCCCTGCAGGCGCATGATGGAGAGGAAGGGAGCGCGCCTGCCCGCGCGGTCCCCCCGAACGTCAGGAGGCAGCCATGGGCGCAGCAGTCGAGATCAGCACCGGTGACATCGACCCGGAGCACCTGGTCGGCAAGAAGGTCATGCTCGGCTCCGACGAGCTCGGGGTCCTCGACGGCACCCAGTCCGTGGTGCGTTTCGACATCCCCACCGGACGGCACATCCTCTTCCTCAAGGAGGGGCTGACGACCTCCGGCGCCGTCGGCTTCCGCGTCCAGAAGGGGCACTGCGCCCAGCTGACGCTCAAGGACGTCGACGCGGGGATGTTCGCCGCGATCTTCGGTGGCTGGTACGCCCTCCGGCGCTCGGGGGACGAGCTGCTGGACCCGGGCACGCCCGGCGCGGAGGAGATCTCGGTCGACGAGGTGCCGGCCGGAGCCTGATCGGTGCCGCCGGGGCGCGTCGGGTCCGCGCCGGGGCACGGACCTCTCGTCGTCATACGATCGGTGACATGAAGGTCACCCAGCTGCGTGTCTACCCGGTGAAGTCCCTCGGTGGGATGGATGTCGATGCCGCCACGGTGGAGCCGTGGGGCCTCGAGGGGGACCGGCGGTGGGCCCTCGTCGACCCGACCGGGGAGAAGGTCACCGCTCGTGAGCTGCACGCCCTGCTCGGCCTGCGCGCCGAGGCAGTGGACGAGGAGACGATCCGCATCCACGCGGGCGAGGAGAGCATCCTCGTCGACGTGCCCCTCGGGTTGCCGCCGATCCCGGTGAGCCACGCCCGGCAGGGCTTCGCTCCGCCCGCGGACCAGGACGTCAGTGAGTGGATCAGTGACCGGGTCGGTCGCTCGCTGCGTCTCGTCTGGCAGGAGGACCCGCGGGTGCGGCGCGTCTCCGGTGCCCACGGCGGGCAGGAGGGGGACACCCTCTCCCTCGCCGATGCGGGGCCGCTGCTCCTCACCTCGCAGGCCTCGCTCGCGCAGCTCGAGGAGTGGATGGCCGAGGACGAGGGGGAGCCCGCCCCGGAGGGGCTGGGCATGCTCCGCTTCCGGCCCAATGTCGTCATCGACGGCGATCTCCCCTTCGCGGAGGACGACTGGCCGACGCTGCGGATCGGGGACGTGGACTTCCGCACCGCAGAGACCTGTGATCGGTGCGTCATGGCGACGATCGACCCGGAGACCCTCGCCGTGGGCAAGGAGCCGACGCGCACACTCGCGCGGCACCGTCGGTGGGACGGCAAGACGTGGTTCGGGACGCGGCTGGTGCCTCTGGGCGGTGGCGAGCTGCGGGTCGGCGACGAGGTCGTCCCCGGCACCTGAGGCGCCCTACATCGAGGCGACGACGAAGACCAGGGCAAGGCCGGCGATCGCCCCGACGAGGGTCACAGAGACCCCGACGAGCTGGATGACCTGTGTCCGGTGGTCCGGGCCGAAGCGGGCCACGGTGTACGCGAGCATCGTGATGAAGCCCGCGATGAGCATCCCGGCGACGAAGGCCAGGGAGGCGGCCACCGCGGCGGCGTACGGAGCGCCAGCCACCGTCACGGGGTCGGCGTTGGCCGTGGTGAAGACCCGGTAGAGCACGACGAGCGGGTAGGCGATGCCGCCGAGGACGAAGACGAGGGTCGGCACGAGGTGGACCAGCCCACTGTGGGCAGGTCGGGGCTGCTCCGGCGTGGGGTGGTGCGGGGCAGCCGCCGATCCCGGGCCGGAGAGATGGGGGACGGAACTCATACCGCACCACGCTAGGCACCGGAAGCGCCGGTGTCTGTGGGTATCTTTCCTCAGATGCGCCCGTCGGCATGCCCCGCGGTCCGTACGCTGGCGCGGTGACCACCGAGGACGAGGCGCTGACCCGGCTGATGGACGAAGGGAGCCGGCTGGCCTCCATGGCCACCGCCTACGGAGCGCATCCGGACCAGGTCGTCGAGATCGTCGGTCGCGAGGAGGCCCGCACCCTCGTGCTCGTGCACGGCGGCTACTTCCGGCCGGCCACCGACCGCGCCCATGCCCGGCCGATGGCGCGGGCGCTCGCGGCCGAGGGCTGGCGGGTGGCCTTGGCGGAGTACCGCAGGGTGCCGGGGGCTCCCTTCGTCACGACGCAGGACCTCGGCACTCTCGATGGCCACCTGCGCGAGCACGGCCACGAGGTGGCCGCCTGGGTCGGGCACAGCGCCGGGGGAGCGCTCGCGCTCTGGCGGGCGCTCACTCCCGACCTGACGCCCGTGCCGGCGGTGGCCCTGGCGCCAGTGGCGGATTTCGACGCGGCGGTCGCGCAGGGGCTGGGTGACCATGCGGTGCGCGACTGGCTGGGGGAGGAGCGCGGTGCGCTCGAGCGTCTGGACCCGACCCGGCTCGTGGCCACCGCGCCGGAGCGCGCTGGGCAGGTCCACCTCGTCCACGGAGACCGGGACGCCACCGTGCCCGTGGCCCAGAGCGAGGGCTTCGCCGCGGCGCGGACGATCCTCCCGGGTGCGCACCACTTCGACCTCGTCGACCCGCGGTCGCCGCACTGGTCCGCCGTCACCGAGGTGATCAGCCGGAGCTGAGCAACGCCTCGATCCGCACGAGCGCCTCGGCGACCTCGCCGAAGGAGGTGCTCAGCGGGGAGAGACCGAGCCGGATGCCGTCGGGCTCGCGGAAGTCGGGGATGACGTCCTGGGCCCACAGCTCACGGGTGATCTCCCGGAAACGGTCGTGCCCGATCGTCACGTGCCCACCACGCTGCGCGTCCTCACGCGGCGAGAGCACCCGCACCCCGTGCGCGGCGAGCAGCTCGTCCACGCCCTCCAGGACGAAGCGCCCGAGACCGATCGCCTTGTCCCGCACCGCACTCAGGCCCACCTCGTCGATGAGGTCGATGGTGTCCTCGATGCCGACCATGCCGAGCACTGGTGGCGTCCCGGAGATGAAGGCGCGCATCCCCGGACCCGGCCGGTAACCCGGACCCATGACGAAGGGCGCCGCGTGCCCCATCCACCCCTGGATCGGCTGGCGCAGCCGCTCCTGGTGGCGCGCGGCGACATAGCCGAAGGCCGGTGCGCCCGGCCCGCCGCCGAGGAACTTGTACGTGCACCCGACGGCCAGGTCGACGTCGTGCGCGTCGAGGTCGCTGGGCACGACGCCCACCGAGTGGCAGAGGTCCCAGAGCACGAGTGCGCCGGCATCGTGCACCCGTCGGGTGATCTCGGGCAGGTCGGCGATCCACGCCGAGGTGTAGGCGACGTGGGAGAGGAGGACGACGCCGGTGCGCTCGGTCAGGGCGGCAGAGACGAGATCGGGGGTGACCCCCTTCGTCGGCTCGGGGTGGATCCACACCAGCTCGGCACCGGTCTCGGCCGCGATGCCCTCGGCCACGTAGCGGTCGGTGGGGAAGTTCTCCGTGTCGAGGACGATCTCCGGACGCTCTGGCCCGGCCGCGGCGACGGCCGCGCGCAGCAGCTTGTAGAGCATCACCGTGGTGGAGTCGCCGACGACCGTCTGGCCGGGAGCGGCGCCGAGGCAGACCTCGCCGATGCGGTCGCCGAGACGCAGTGGCAGCTCCATCCACTGCTCGTCCCAGGAGCGGATGAGCCGGCTGCCCCAGTCATGGGTGACGAGGTCGGTGATCCGCTCCGCGGTGGCACGAAGGGGGCGCCCCAGCGAGTTGCCGTCGAGGTAGGCCACGAGGCCATCGGCCGGGAGGTACAGGTCGCGGCAGTGCCGTAGCGGGTCCGACGCGTCCAGCTGAGCGGCCTTGTCGCGCAGGGTGCCTGCACTCATGACCCGATCTCCGTGCGCACGGCGAAGAGCTCGGGGAAGAAGCTCAGCTCGAGCGCACGCTGGAGGAACCCGACCCCCGAGCTGCCACCGGTGCCGGTCTTCATCCCGATCACGCGGGAGACGGTCTTGAGGTGGCGGAAGCGCCACAGCTGGAAGTTGTCCTCGAGGTCGACGAGCTCCTCGCACGCCTCGTAGACGTCCCAGTGCCGCTCGGCATCCTCGTAGATCGTGGCGAAGACGGCCGTGAGCTCGTCGTCGAGCTCGTGGGCCCGGGTGAGATCGCGGGTGAGGACGTGCTCGGGGATCGCGTAGCCGCGTCGGGAGAGGTAGCGCAGGAACTCGTCGTAGAGGCTCGGCGCCTCGAGCAGCTCCCGGAGCGCTGCCTGCGCCTCGGGGTCGGCCGCATGCACGTCGAGCATCCCGGCGTGCTTGTTGCCGAGCGCGAACTCCACCCCCCGGTACTGCCAGGACTGGAAGCCGGAGGCGTGCCCGAGGTGGGGACGGATCTCCTGGTACTCGGTCGGCGTGAGGGTCGCGAGGACGGACCACTGGTCGGTGAGGGTGCGCTGGATGTGCTTGACCCGCGCGACGCGCTTCAGCGCCATCCGCATCTCGTCGGCAGCGAGCAGGGCCATGGCGGAGCGGGTCTCGTGCAGCACCAGCTTGAGCCACAGCTCCGAGGTCTGGTGCTGGATGATGAAGAGCATCTCGTCGTGGTGGTCGCTCACCGGCCGCTGTGCGTCGAGCAAGGTGTCCAGCGCGAGGTAGCCGCCGTAGGACATCTCCTCGCGGAAGTCGCGGTGGACCCCGTCCTCGATGTCTCGGGTGTTGCCGCTCATCTGGCTCCTTCGTCGTGGTCGGACAGGACATCATTGCGCAGGGCCACGGCCGCGAGGAGACCCCCGGCGGCCACGACGGCCGCGCAGCTGATCATGGCGACGCGGAAGCCGGCGTCGAAGCCGGCCGGGTCGTCGACGACCTGACCGGTGAGGCCGGTGAGGGACGGGATGGCCGCGACACCGATGAGGCCTCCGGTGCGGGCCACCGCGTTGTTGATCCCCGATGCCAGGCCCGCGTGCTCGTCCGGGGCGGTGGCCAGCGCCGCTGCGGTGAGGGGCGCGACCATCGCCGTCAGGCCGAGACCGAAGACGAGCACACCGGGCAGGACGTCGCGCACGTAGTCGGCATCCGGACCGATGCGCAGCAGGAGGAGGATGCCGCCGGCCATGATGAGCGGCCCGACCCCCATCTGCAGCCGTGGTCCGATGCGAGAGGCGAGGTCACCGGACCGAGCGGAGAAGAGCATCATCAGGGCCGTCGTCGGCAGGGTCGCGATCCCCGCCGCGACCGCGCCCCATCCGGAGACGACCTGCAGCTGGATCACGAGCAGCAGGAAGACCACCCCCATGCCGCCGTACACGACGAAGGTCACCGCATTGACGGTCGAGAAGCGCGACGACGCGAAGATCCCCAGCGGCATCATCGGGTCGGGGGTGCGGCGCTCGTGGACGATGAAGGCCACGGCACTCGCCGCACTGATGACCGCCGCCGTCGTGCCGGAGGTACCGAGCCCCCCTTCGCCGGCGCCGGTGAGCGCATAGCTCAGCCCGGCGAGCGTGAGGACGCCGAGGCCGGCGCCGACGACGTCGAGGCGACCGGGACCCCCTTCGGGCCGGTCGGCAGGGGAGTGCCGCGCGGAGATGAGGAGCACGACCAGCGCGAGCGGCAGGTTGATCAGGAAGGCCCAGCGCCACGAGGCGACCTCGATGAGCCAGCCACCGACGAAGGGCCCGATCGCGGTGGCCACACCGCCGAAACCGGCCCAGGCGCCGATCGCCCGGGCCCGGTCCTCACGGGCGAAGGAGGACTGGATCATCGCCAGGCTGCCCGGGGTGAGCAGTGCACCGCCGATGCCCTGCAGGGCGCGGGCGGCGACGAGGGTCGCAGCCGTGGGCGCCAGGCCGCAGGCGAGCGAGGCGAGGGCGAACCACACGACGCCGATGACGAAGATCCGCCGTCGGCCGGAGCGGTCGCCGAGGACCCCGCCGATGAGGATGAAGGCCGCGAGCGTCAGCGCGTACGCGGTGACGACCCACTGCAGGGTCGTGAAGGAGGCACCGTAGGTGCGCCCGATCTCCGGGAGGGCGACATTGACGATCGTCGCGTCGATCCCGGCCATGCCGGAGCCGAGGATCGTCATGAGCAGCACCCACCGACCACGGCCGGAGCGCAGACGCAGACCGGTCCCCGGGCCCTCGGCGTGGGCGTGCGACTCCGCCTCGGCGAGGGCCGCGCCCTGCCCGCAGGTGCTCTCGGGGCCGCTCGTCGCGACCGGGGTGACATCCTCACGCACGGCTCCATCCTCCACCCATCGCCGTGCCAGAGTGGAGGGCATGAATCTCGACGACCTCCTCGTAGAGCTCAACTCGGGCCGGACGATCCCGGGAGGCTCCCCTCTTCACGCCGTGATGCACGCCGCGAGCCAGGACGCCATGCGGGTCACCGGTGAGCTCAACGGTGGGTACCACGAGCCGGAGCGGGTCCGGGAGCTGCTGGCCCGGCTGACCGGTCGCCCGGTCCACGAGAGCGTGACGCTCTTCCCGCCCTTCACCGCGGACTTCGGCAAGAACATCACCCTCGGCGAGCGGGTCTTCATCAACTCGGGGTGCCGCTTCCAGGACCAGGGTGGCGTGACCATCGGCGACGACAGCCTCATCGGGCACAACACGGTCCTCGCGACTCTCGACCACGGGATCGAACCGGCTCGCCGCGGCGACATGACTCCCGCGCCGATCGTCATCGGCCGCAATGTCTGGATCGGCGCCAACGTGACGATCCTCAAGGGGGTCACGGTGGGCGACAACGCCGTCGTCGCGGCCGCCTCCGTGGTGACGAAGGACGTGCCCGCCGACTCGATCGTCGTGGGCTCACCCGCCCGCGTGGTGCGCTCCGTCCACGACTGAGGGGCCGTCAAGGGCCTCCTGCTGCGGTGCTGCCGGGGCCGGCCCAGGCGTCGTCGCAGGGGCGGTACCCGAGCCGCTGCTCGGGGCCTGCGTAGCTCGCCTTGCGGTAGCGATTGGCCGAGACACCGTTGACGACGGTCAGGGTTTCGGCCGGGCCCTCCACCGAGGCGCGCACCAGCTCCGCGCAGTCATCGGGGCTCAACCACGCGGCGAGGTCACGCGCTGTGGCGTCCGGTCCGGTCGGCGGGTCCTCGGCGAAGTAGCCGATGCGCAGGGCCACCACCTCGACCGGCGAGGTGGCGGTCACCCAGGAGCCGATCGCCTCAGCCCAGGCCTTGGTCGCTCCGTACAGGTTGGCCGGCCGTGGTGGGTCGTCGGCGCGGACCTGCAGATCGGTGGGGTAGGCGGAGACTGCCTGCAGACTGCTGGCGAGCACGAGGCGCCGAGTGCGCACGGCCATCGCGGCACTGGCGACGGTATGCACGCCGACCACATTGGCCGC
>JBQGNO010000025.1:0-24200 GCA_052087725.1 Janibacter sp.
GCACCTGCTTGCCCGTGCGCAGGGCCTGCTGGACGAGGGCGTTGAGGTGGCTGCCGACATGACCGTCCGCCTGGGCACGAGCGAGGGACTCGCGCAGCTGACCGAGGATCTGGGACTCGCCCACGGCCATGGAGTCCAGGCCCGCGGCGACATTGAAGACGTGGCCCACCGCGGCGTCGCCGTAGTGGAGGTCCAGGTGCTCCTTGAGGTCGTCGTGCGTGATCGTCGTGCTCGAGGTGAGGGCCTCGGTGAGGTCGGCGACGGCGCCGTGGAAGGCGCTGACCTCGGCGTAGATCTCCGTGCGGTTGCACGTCGCGATCACGAGGTGCTCGGTGATGTCCGGGCTGGCCTGCGCGGTGGCGACGATCGCCTCGCGGCTGGCCTCGTCGAGCGCGGCGCGCTCGAGCACGGTGATCGGGGTGCGGCGGTGGTTGAAGCCGAAGCTGAGCAGACTCATCGACGCACCCCCTCGATGAGGAGGTCATCGGGGTGTGCGCCGACGCGTTGTTGCTCGTGGAAGGCCAGGATCTGCAGCTCGGTGGACAGGTCGACCTTGCGCATGTGCACCCCTTCGGGAACCTGGATGGCCGTGGCCGCGAAGTTGAGGATCGAGCTGACCCCCGAGTCGATGAGGAGGTCGGCGACCTGCTGGGCCGACCCCGCGGGTGTGGCGATGACGCCGATGCAGGCCTCCCCGGGGGTCACGACGGCTTCCAGTGCGGCCATCGGCTGGATGGTGAGGTCGTCGACCCTGTGTCCGACGACTGCGGGATCCCGGTCGAGCAGTGCCATGACCTGGAAGCCCTTGGTGGCGAAGCCACCGTAGGAGGCCAACGCCCGACCGAGGTTTCCCATTCCGACGATAACCACCGGCCAGTCGTGGGTGAGCCCGAGGGCGCGGGAGATCTGGTAGGCCAGATGCGCCACGTCGTACCCGACGCCACGGACTCCGTACGAGCCGAGGTGGCTGAGGTCCTTGCGCAGCTTGGCGGAGCTGACTCCGGCGCTGTGCGCGAGCTCCTCCGAGGACACGGAGAGCACGTCCACGGCAGCGAGCTGGCCCAGGGCCCTGAGGTATCCGGGGAGCCGCGCGACCGTTGCGTCAGGGATTTCCCGCTTGACGGAATCGTCGACGGACACGATTGGGCTCGGCTCCTCTCCCGGTCGAAGGGCGAGCGGCACCGAACGACCGAACACGTCGAGATTACGCTCTTGTGAACAAATGCACAAAGTCGCGGGCTCGCGACGTGGACGGTCCCGGACCGCTCCCCCTCACGCGCGCAGGGCGGCGCGCAGACGCCCTTCGTCGACCCGCCAGTAGTCGTGCTGACGTCCGTCGACAAAGGTCACCGGGATCTCCTCGGTGTAGCGGCCGAAGGCCGGGTCCGAGTCGAGCGCGACCTCCTCGAAGCTGTCCCCGGTCTCGCCGACGACCCGCTGGATCACCGCGCGGGCCTCGTCGCACAGGTGGCACCCGGGCTTGCCGACCATCACGACGCGGGACGAAGGGAGTGTCATGGCGCCTCCTAGAAGAAGACCGAGCGGCGGGTGACGAGCACCGAGTACAGCGTCTGCTGGATCGTCTCGCGCACCTGGTCGGTGAGCTCGAAGACGAGCATCGGGTCGTCCGCCGCGGCGGGTCCGAGGGAGGCGGTGTCGATCGGCGGACCGAACTCGATGATCCACTTGCTCGGCAGGGGCACGAGTCCGAGCGGGCCGAGCAGCGGGAAGAAGGGCGTGATCGGCGCATAGGGCGCCCCGACGAGACGGGCGATCGTCTTCATGTTGCCGATCATCGGGTAAACCTCCTCGGCACCGACGACCGAGCACGGGATGATCGGGACCTCCGAGCGGATCGCCGCGGAGACGAAGCCGCCCCGGCCGAAGCGCTGCAGCTTGTAGCGCTCGCGGAAGGGCTTGCCGACTCCCTTGAAGCCCTCCGGCCACACGCCGACGAGCTCGCCCTGGCCCAGCAGTCGCTCCGCGTCGGCATTGGAGGCGAGGGTCGCCCCGGTCTTGCGGGCGAGGTCACCGACGACGGGGAGCTGGAAGACCAGATCGGCCCCGAGCATCCGCAGGTACCGCTTGCGCGGGTGGGCGTCGTGGATGGCCATCTGCGTGACCACCGAGTCGATGGCCACCGTGCCGGAGTGGTTCGAGACGAGCAGCGCACCGCCGTCGTCGGGGATGTTCTCGATCCCCCGCACCTCGACGCGGAACCACTTGTCCTTGAGCACCCGCAGGGCCGGGAAGATCGTGTGCCGGGTGAAGTCCTCGTCGAAGCCGAAGTCGTCCACGTCGTAGTCGCCACGGACCCGACGCTGGAGGAACTCGATGGCGTCGGCGAAGCGGCGCTCCCAGTCCTCTCCTGCGGCGGCACCGGCTGCCTGGCCCAGGGTCCGGGAGGTCAGCTGGCCGGCCGAGAGCAGCACGGACAGCAGCTCGGCGATACCTGGCACGACCGCCTGGCCCGACTCCGGGGCCCCCGACGACTCGTGCCCGACGGACGCGACCGGGGCCGCCGCCGCGCTCTTGCGGGCCTCGGTCGAGGTCGAGCGCCGGGCCGGGGGCCGCCGCTTCGCCCCGGTGCTGCGGCTCGGGGCCTGGCCGGTGCGCGCCGCCGCGGGCGGCGCGCCGTCCGGGCCCGGGACGACCCGCAGGGCGGGCTTGCGGGGCTCGGTGTCGCGGGTGGAGGTCGAGGGGCGCGACCGGCGGGTGCTGCTCTTCGACGAGCTCGCGGCGGCCTCGGACACCTGCGAGGAGGGACCGGTGAGCAGGGGCGTGGTGCGGCGCTTGGCGCGCTCGCCCCCGGCACGGTCGGCGGCCGCGGAGACCGCGCTCGTCCGCTTCGCGGGGGCACTCTTCGCCGCAGACGTCTTCGGAGCCGTCGACGTCGCCGCGGCCTTCGTGGCGGTCGCCTTCTTCGAGGTCACCTTCGTGGCGGTCGACTTCTTCGAAGCCGCCTTCGTGGCAGTGGTCTTCTTCGCCGTCGATTTCGTCGCGGTGGTCTTCTTCGGCGCCGTTGTCTTCGCGGCGGTCGACCGGCGGGTGCTGTCGGCCATCACTTCTCGCTCTCGCTGGTGGGCGTCACGGCGCGCATCGCTGCCTCGGCCGCCTGCACGGCAGACCAGCCGGGCTGGGCGAAGGGCAGTCGGTCCATGACCCGGCCCTTCGTGGCCCGGGCAAAGTCCTCGTAGGCGGCTCGGGTCGAGTACGCCGGCTCGAAACCGAGGCGCTCGCGCATCCGCAGGGTGTCCAGGCCACGACCGAAGGCGAGCATGTCCAGCTGGTCGGAGCCGATGTCCATGAGCCCGAACCTCTTGGCCAGGTCGGTGATCGCTCCCGTCGACATCCGCGGGACGAGCACGTAGGGACGGCCGGCGATGTTCGCCGCCTGGGACGCGGTGATGATGCCGTCACCGGCGATGTTCACCAGGCCCATGCCGGGCGCCTGGACGGCGTGGGCCATCGCGGCGACGCAGTCGTCCTCGTGGACGAACTGCAACCGGGCGTCGTACCCGAGCGGGATCGGGATCACCGGCAGGGAGAAGTGGTCGGTGAAGGCGGTCCGGATCCGCGGGCCGATGACATTGGCGAATCGCAGCGTGGTGACGTCGATGTCCGGACGACGGCGGGAGAGGCCGCGCACGTAGCCCTCGACCTCGACGCTGTCCCGGGCCCAGCCCGAGACCGGCATCCGCTTCGCCGACATCGACTCGGTGAACATCGCCGGGTCCTTGGGGCTCGAGCCGTACACGCCCGCAGTCGACTTCACGACGAGCTTGGTCACCGACTCCGCCCGCTGGCACGCCGCGAGCAGCTGCATGGTGCCGATGACGTTGATCTCCTTCTGCGTCGCCCGTCCCCCACCGGCACGCGGGGTGGCGATGACGCCGGCGTGCACGACGGTGTCGACGTCATTGCCGGAGATGATCCTGCTGACGAGCGGGCTGCGGATGTCGGCGCGCATGAACTCCGCGCGCCCGATGCCGTGCCTGGGCGGCACGACGTCGACACCGATGATCCGCTCGACGCTCTCGTCGCGACTCAGCCGACGCGCGAAGGCACCACCGAGGTGACGAGAGACCCCGACCACGAGCACGGTCCTGGGCACGGAACACCTCCTGTCTGGGCAGCGACCACTGCGGCCACGCTGGGATGCAGCCTAACGACGGGTCGCCACCCGTGGTGCTCTCACCGCGACATCGAGACCGGGATCACCGCACGGCCACCGGGCCCGGACACGGCGAAGGGGGCCCGACCGGATCACCGGTGGGCCCCCTTCGCGCGGGTCACTTCTTGTTGCGACGCTGGTGACGCGTCTTGCGCAGCAATTTGCGGTGCTTCTTCTTCGCCATCCGCTTGCGGCGCTTCTTGATGACGGAACCCATGCGTTGTCCTTCACGGTCGTGGTCGATGGTCGGCGGCGGCTCGTGCGATGCACTCCGGCGGAGCAGACACCACCGAGAGCGTCAGACGTAGGAGTCTAGCCCGTCCAGCGCGATGCGTTGACCACGGGACCCACCGGCGGGCTGCTCGCGGGCAGATGCCCTCAGGCGGTCTCCACGTAGGAGCTGTCGAGGTAGGCATGCACGGCGTCCTCGGGGACGCGGAAGCTGCGGCCCACCCGGACGGCCGGAAGGTCACCGTTGTGGACCATCCGGTACACGGTCATCTTCGACACACGCATGATCGACGCGACCTCGGCCACGGTGAGGAAACGCACCTCACCCAGACGATCGTTCGACATGTGCACCTCGATCTCTGCACGGTCGCTCCACCGGCCGGTGCCGGCGGACCTCGACGAGCCCTGCAGGTGTCCACCATAGAGGCTGATGTGACGCCTGTGAAGGCGGGCCGGTGACCGATCTTCAAAAGTCCACTCGACACGCCGACGAATGGCCCACAAGTCGCGGTCAGTCGAACCAGACGTCGAGTCCGTGGGACGGGAAGATCGCCTCACGGGTCGCCATGATGGCTCGGTCCACCCCGTGGTGCGGGTTGTACCCCATCGCCCAGGGCTGCACCCAGATCGGCAGGTCCTCCGCCGGCAGGTCGCCCATCGTGGCCGGCCCGGGCTGCCCCGCGACGAGCTCGACGTGGTCGCGCCACTCCTGCGGGGTCTCGGTGGCGGCCGGCACCGGGTGGTGGGCGGCGATGGCCGTGAGGTGGGTCCAGGCCCGCGGGACCGCACTCGCGACGTCGTACCCGCCGCCGCCGAAGGCGAGCCACCGGCCGCCCGCCACCTCGTGGGCGAGACGGTGGAGGTTCACCGCCGCCTGCCGCTGCGCGTCGAGCGAGATCGCCATGTGCGCCAAGGGGTCCTCGCGATGGGTGTCGCACCCGTGCTGGGTGAGGAGGATCTGCGGCTCGAAGGCTCGCACCACCGGGGCCGCGACCGACGTGATCGCCCGCAGCCAGGGCCCGTCGACGACGCCCGGCGGCAGGGCGACGTTGACCGCGGTGCCCTCGGCGCCCGGCCCGCCGGTGTCGCCCGGCCAGCCGGTACCCGGGTAGAGGGTGCGCCCGGACTCGTGCACGGAGACGGTGAGGACACGGGGGTCGTCGTAGAAGAGGGCCTGGACGCCGTCACCGTGGTGGACGTCGACGTCCACATAGGCCACCCGCTCGACTCCCTGGTCGAGGAGCCACTGGATCGCCGCACCGATGTCGTTGTAGATGCAGAAGCCGCCCGCCCGGTCGCGCATGGCGTGGTGCAGGCCGCCGGTGAAGTTGACCCCGTGCTCGGCCTCACCGGTCCACACCCGGCGGGCGATCTCGACGGACCCGGCGACGATGCGCGCGCTGGACTCGTGGATCCCCGCGAAGGCCGGCACGTCGTCGGTCCCGATCCCCCACCGCCCGTCGGCGATCCCCGGGTCGGCGGAGATCGCCCGGACGGCCGCGATGTAGTCGGGGTCGTGGACGGTCCGCAGGAGGTCGTCATCGGGGACGTCCACGTCGATGACGTCGACGCCGTCGAAGACTCCGAGGCCGTCGCAGAGTCGCGCCGTGAGGTCCAGACGGATCGGGGCCATGGGGTGGCCCACTCCGAAGTCGTACTTCGTGAAGTCTTCGCCCCAGATGGCGCACGCCTGTGTGCTCATGCCGCAGACGCTACCCCGGTTAGGGTCGTGTCCTCACGACGGCTCGATCGAAGGGAATGCACGTGGGACGCACGCGCCTGCACAACGAGGACGTCCTCGTCATCGGCCTGGGTCGCTTCGGCGGCGCCGTGGCCACCGAGCTGCATCGTCTGGGCAACCGGGTCACCGCGCTCGAGCTCGATCCTGTGCTCGCCGAGACCTTCCTGGGGCGGGTGGGTCGCATCGTGCAGGGCGATGCGACCTCGGTGTCCATGATCGAGGAGCTGAAGCCACACACCTTCTCCGCGAGCGTGCTCGGCGTCGGCTCCTCCATCGAGGCCTCCGTGCTCGCCGCGGTCAACCTCATCGACAACGAGTCCCCCAAGGTCTGGGCCAAGGCGGTCTCGCCCGCGCACGCCCGCATCCTCAACCGGATCGGCGTCCACCACGTCCTCTCCCCCGAGATCGAGTCCGGCAATCGCCTGGCCCACCTCATCGGCAGTCGGCTCATGGACTACATCGAGTTCGACGACGGGTTCGCCATCGTCAAGATGACCCCGCCGTCCGAGGCGGTGGGCTTCACCCTCGCCCAGTCGGACATCCGGCAGAAGTACGGCGTGACCGTCGTCGGGGTGAAGTCACCGGGACAGGACTTCACCTATGCGCGCCCGGAGACCAAGGTCCGCAGCGGCGACCTGATCATCGTCAGCGGGCCCACCGCCCTGATCGAGCGGATGGCCGCCCGCCCCTGAGCGGGCCTCGGCCCACCGCTGAGGGTGCCTCGGCCCACCGCTGGTTGAGGTGCGAGGCCGTCCGCGGCCGAAGCCTCGAAACCACCGTGGCTTCGAGGCTCGTCGCAGAGCTCCTCACACCTCAGCCGTCGTCGTGGCGTCCGAGTCGGTCAGGAAGCGCGGTCCTCGCCGAGCGCGAGGACCAGGGCGATCTCGTCCTCGGCCGCCTCGCCACCCGCGACCCGCATCGGGCGACGCTCGTCGGTGGGGCGGAAGCCGAAGCTCGAGGCGAAGGCGACGGCTCGGCCGTTGTCGGTGCCGACCCAGTAGAAGAGCTGGCCGAAGCCCTTGCTCTCCGCGATACGCGCACCCTGGCGCACGAGGTTGGCGGCGACGCTGCGGCCGCGCCACTCGGGGCGCACCCACAGGCCGAAGAGCTGGCCGCCGTTCTCCGCATCGCTCTCGGTGGCGTCACCGATGCTCGCGACCCCGACGGTGTCGTCATCGGCCTCGGCGACGAGACGCACGCTGCGGGCCATGCGGGCCCGCCAGAAGGTCTCCGGCTCGTCGGCCTCCTCGCCGTGGTCGGCGACGAAGGCGTCGGGAGATTCCTGCAGCGCTTCCAGCCGAAGGCTGCGGTAGGTCTCCCACTCATCCTCGGTCAGCGCGCGCACAGTGATCTCACTCATGGCCTTACTCTCTCATCCCGTGCCACGAATTGGCTTGTCGGGTCACACAATGTTCACCGTTCCGGTGCGATGGCCACCGTGTCCGCGGCCATCCGGGAGCACCCCGGGAGGTCACCGCACGTCCCGTCGAAGGAGAACCCCACCCGGGTGTAGAAACCCACGGCCCGTGGGTTGTCGACCATGACGTGCAGCCGCACCACTCCCGCCCCTGCCGCAACCGCCCGGTCGCGGCAGGCGAGGACCAGCGCCTCCGCGATCCCGTCACCGCGCGCATGCCCGGCGACCCACATGGCAACGATCTCCGGGTCGTCCGCAGGGTCCAGCTGCAGCAGCGTCGCCGAGCCGAGCGGCAGCCCGTCGGCGCTCTCGGCGAGGAAGACCGGCTGCTCGAGCCGCTCGCGCCACGTCACCTCGTCGAAGGCGACCTCGCGACCGAAGGTGCTGCCGTAGGCGTCCGGGGCATCGAGGAGCATCGCCAGCCGCACCGCCCGGTGCAGCTGCCAGTCCTCCTCACCGAGTCGCCGGACGGACCACGACGACCGGGTCATCGCCCCGCCGAGCGGTCCGCACAGGCGTCCACGGCGTCGGCGAGGGCGTGCCGCAGACCATGCGCCTCCAGCCGGGCCAGTGCGGCCGCGGTCGCACCACCCGGCGAGGTGACGTGCGACCGCAGCACGGCCGGCTCCTCACCCGTCTCGGCGAGCATGGCGCCGGCGCCGCGCACGGCCTGCGTGGCCATCGCCAGCGCATCGGCGCGGGTCAGGCCCCGGGCGACGCCGGCATCGACGAGCGCCTCGACGACGAGGTAGACGTAGGCGGGCGACGAGCCCGACAGGGCGGTGGCGCTGTCCTGCTGGGACTCCGGCAGGACGAGGGTCTCCCCCGTCGGTGCGAGCAGCGCGCGCACCGACGACAGCGCCTCGTCGTCGACCGTGTCGCCGGGGCTGAGCACGGTCATGCCGAGGCCCACCTTGGACGGGGTGTTGGGCATGCCGCGGATGATGGCCGTGCCGCTCGGCAGGCCGGCCGCGAGGTCCGCGAGAGAGACCCCGAGCGCGAGCGACAGCACGATCGACCCCGGGCGAAGGGAGGGTGAGACCTCCTCGAGCAGCCCGGCCACGGAGTAGGGCTTGACGGTGATGAGGTGCACGTCGGCGCGCTCTGCTGCGCTGGCCGCGTCGACGACCTCGACACCGGGGCAGTCGGCGTATCTCTCGCGCAGCTGCGCTGCGCGCTCGGGTCGCCCACCGACGGCGAGGACCTCCCCTTCGCCACTGCCCGCGAGTGCCTCGAGGATCGCGCTGCCCATCGAGCCGACCCCGTAGATCGCCGTCGTCATCCGTGCTCCTGAAGTGGTGGGTGGGTGTGTCAGCGTAGTCAGCCCTGGCCGGTGAGCACCGCGGTGAGGCGGCGCAGGTCGGACGGGCGGCGGGCCAGGTCATCGAGGTAGTCGACCCACGCCGGCCCGTAGGGCACGAGCACGCGGACCCGGTGGCCGGCGTCCGCGGTCCGCATCTGCAGGTCGGGCTGCGCGCCGAGGAAGAACTGGTACTCCAGGCCTTCCGGTCCCCGCCCGGACTGGTCGGCGAGACCGTCGGCGAGATCGAGCAGCAGGGGCTCGTGGGTCGCGACGACGGTGTGCACATCGGACCCGAGGAGGATCGCCAGGCAGCGCGCATAGGCGAGGTCGGTCTCGTGCGGGTCCTGCCAGCTGTCGCTCGCCCGGGAGCCGGCCCCGCCACGCACGAGGCGCACGCGGGCACCGGAGGACGCGAGACGGAGCGCATCGGCCTCGCTGCGGTGGCGGCGGGCGACGAGCGAGGTGGTCAGGCGGGGGTGGGCAGTGCGGGTGCTCTCGACGAGGTCGAGGACGGTGTCGACGTCCTCGACGGCGCCGGAGCGCAGCGTGATGTCCACCCGGTGCGCGTCCCCGATCGTGCAGACCTCGTCGAGGGCCGCAGCGGCGCGGTCGGCGTCGAGCCCCACCCCGAGGTCCTCGGGGCCGAGGTAGATCTCCGGGTGGTAGTCGCCCCCCGCGGTGACCGGGGCGACGCGCTCGATGGCGGTCACCGCCTCCACGACCGTGCGGTCGATCCCCGCGAGGTCGGTCACCGGTTCCAGGAGCGGGTGCAGCGCGGCCATCCGGTGGGTCCGGCGCAGCCGCTGCGCCTCGGCGACCGCGTCGTCCACGTGCTCGCCCGCGACGAAGCGTGCCCGGGCGGCGGCCACCGGGCGCGTGCGGGCGACCCTGTCGCGCAGTCGCGGCGAGTTCAGACTGTCGAGCGTGCGGGCGCGGACGAGGTCCGAGAAGGGCTGGCTCACGAGGTCTCCTCTCTCGAGTGGAGGCGGTAGGCGCTGGGCACGACCTGCCAGGTCCGCTCCAGGGCCGGGTCCAGCGCCTCGCCGTCGGCATTGGCCCCGACCTCCTCGTGCACCCCGGTGACGGTCACGGTGCGCGCGCGCAGGGAGATCACGTCGTCGAGCTCGGTGTGCCGACCGCGGTTGACCCGCAGGGCGTAGCGCAGCCGCCGCGCGGGCGTGATGGCCCGGGAGACGACGACCTGGGCGCGGCCATCACCGGGACGCGCGTCGGGGGCGATGGGGGTGCCACCCCCGACGGTCCGGCCGATGGTCACGGCCACCTGGAGGACACGGCGCCCGCCGCTGGCGACGACCTCGTCGTCGCAGACGACCTTGAGGTGGCGACCGCGCTGCCCGAAGCCGGCGGCGACGCCCCCGATGACGTACCCGAGTGCACCGAGGTGGACCCGGCCGAGGCGCTCCTTCCACGGAGCGGCGATCCGGCCGGCCTCCTCACCGACGCCCATGTGCACGGCATTGGTGACGATCCGCTGGTCGTCGTCGACGAGGACGTCGACGGGCCGCGCCGAGCCGGCCACGATGACCCGCGCTGCCTCGGCCGGGTCCGAGGGCAGGTCGAGCGTCCGGGCGAAGTCGTTGCCGGTCCCCATGGGGAGCAGACCGACCGTCGGCGGCTCGCCCCCGAGGCCGCCGCTGCGGCACAGCGCGGTGACGAAGGCGTTGAGCGAGCCGTCCCCTCCGGAGACGACGACCTCACGGCCGTCACGGTCGGCGACCGCGTCGGTGAGCTCCTCGATGGTGTCGGTGGTGACCACGCGCACGTCACCCTCCTCGCGCAGGATCGCGAGCGCCTCGTCCACGCGGGCACGGTCACTGGATCCCGCCGAGGCGTTGGCGATGAAGAGGAAATGTCTCACGCGGTCAGCCTACGGTCCGCGGGAGACGACTCAGGGAGTGCGGCGGCGCAGGGTGAGGCTGCCCAGGGTGAGCGCGATGACGATCCAGATCGCGATGACGAGGAACGGCAGACCCAGGTCGCCGAGCGGCTGCGCGTCGCGGGTCACCGTGGTGGCGGCGTCGACGACGTAGGAGAGCGGCAGGACGTCCGAGATCAGCTCGAGGACCCGGGGCAGCTGGTCCCGGGGCACGAGCAGCCCGCAGAGGAGGAACTGCGGGAGGACCGTCGCCGGCATGAGCTGCACGGCCTGGAACTCGGTGGTGGCGAAGGCCGAGGCGAAGAGGCCGAGCGTCGTCCCGAGCACACCGCTGGCCACGACGACGGCGACGAGCCAGGCCGCGGACCCGGCGGTGTCCAGGCCGAGGAGCCAGACCGAGACCGCGGTCGCCACGACTCCCTGCACCACGGCGAGCAGTCCGAAGGCCAGGGCGTACCCGAGGACGAGGTCGCCCTTGCCCATGGGCGTGGTGAGGAGCCGCTCGAGGGTGCCGCTGGTGCGCTCGCGCAGCGTCGCGACGCTCGTGACGACGAACATGATGACGAAGGGGAAGACCGTCACCAGGACGGGTCCGATGCGCTCGAAGAGGCTCCCGTCGACGTAGATCCACGCGAGCAGGCTCATGAAGAGCACCGGCATGAGGAGCAGCAGCGCCAGGGTGCGGCGGTCGCGCACGACCTGCCGCAGCACCCGGGAGGCCGTCAGGAGGGTCAGGTGGGGCCTCATGCCGTCACCTCCTCGACGAGGGCGAGGAAGGCGCCCTCGGCATCGGCCGCCCCGGTGCGCTCGAGCAGGTGGGCGGGGGTGTCGTCGGCGAGGACCTCCCCTTCGCGCAGGAGCACGAGTCGGTCGCAGCGACTCGCCTCGTCCATGACGTGGCTGGAGACGAGGATCGTCACGCCGTCGTCGGCGAGGCGCCGGAAGAGGCCCCACAGGTCACGACGCAGGACGGGGTCGAGACCGACGGTCGGCTCGTCGAGGACGAGCACCTCGGGGTCGCCGACGAGGGCCGCGGCGAGGCTCGCCCGCCCGCGCTGCCCGCCGGACAGGGCATCGGTGAGGGAGCCGGCGTGGGAGGTGAGGTCGACCCGCTCGATCGCGGCCGCCGCCGCGGCCCGGGGGTCCCGCACTCCGAGGAGCCGGGCGAAGTGGTCGACGTTCTCGCTGACGGTGAGGTCGCCGTAGACGCTCGGCGCCTGGGTCACGTAGCCGACCCGTGAGCGCAGCGCGGCGTCGCCGGCGGGGAGCCCGAGGACCTCGATGGATCCCGCGTCGGTGCGCTGCACCCCCACGACCGCGCGCATCACCGTCGACTTGCCGCCACCGCTCGGCCCGAGCAGCCCGACGATCTGGCCGGCCGGAACCCGGAGGGCGAGGTCGGGGATGACGAGCCGACCACCGCGCACGACCCGCAGGCCGTCGATCACGATCGAGTAATTCTCCATGTGATGAATTGTCCTCGTCCGCCACGGCGGGGAGCAACCCCCTTCGTCCGGCGGTGCGCCGAACGGTCAGCCGATGAGGAGGCGCTGCACGGTGGGCGCGAGGAGGGCGACGATCTCCTCGGGGTCGGCCTCGACCATCGCGGGCAGCTCCACGACGTAGCGGAGCATCCCCATGCCGACGAGCTGCGCACCCGCGGACGCGACGGCGAGCTCCGGGACGGGCTCCTCCCCCGCGAATCCCTCGGCCAGACGGGCGAGGAGCGTGCGGGCGACGAAGTCCTGTAGGGCGTGCGCCGCACCCTCGTGGGTGGCGACCGCGCCGACCATGGCCTGGAAGCGCGCGCGCCCCTCCGGGCTGTCCCACACCCCGAGGAAGGTGCGCACGATGCGCTCGCCCGCGGACTCCCGCGGGCCGGCCACTGCTGCGGCGATCTCGTCCTCGATACCGGCGGGGACGCCGATGACATCGGCGAAGAGACCGCTCTTGCCGCCGAAGTAGTGGTGCACCAGAGCCGGGTCGACGCCGGCCTCGCGGGCGACCGCGCGCACGGAGGTGCCGTCGAAGCCCTTCGCCGCGAAGAGCTCCCGGGCGGCGGCGACGATCTCGGCCCGGGTGTCGGCTCCCCCGGCCCGTCTCCCCCGGGCGCCCATCAGGACGCCGCGCCGGCGGCGGACCCGTCCTCGACGGTCCCCCCGAGCTGACCGAGGTGCCTCCGGGCGAAGTCGAGGGACTCGCGCAGGTCGTCCTCGCGGTCCTTGGGCCGGCGGCGGGTGCCGACCTCGAGGACGACCACGCCCGCGAAGTCGTGGGCGGCGATGTGCTCGAGGACCTCGGCGCACGGCTGGCTCCCCCGGCCGGGAACGAGGTGGTCGTCCTTGAGAGTGGTGAGATGCCCGTCGGCGAGGTGGATGTGGGCCAGGCGCCCCTCGAGGTCACGCACCATCTGCATCGCGTCGCTGCGCGCGGTCGCGGTGTGCGACAGGTCGATCGTCACGTGGTCGTAGGGCTGGGGCACCGGGTCCCAGTGCGGCAGGTAGGCCTGCACCTGCCGCCCTCGGGCGGCCCAGGGGAACATGTTCTCCACGGCGAGGACGATGCCGGTGTCGTGCTCCCGCTCGGCCACGCCGTCGGCGAAGGTGCGGGCGTACTCCTTCTGCCAGCGGAAGGGCGGGTGGAGCACCACGGTCGGCGCCCCGACCTCCTGCGCCAGCTCGATCGACCGGTCGATCTTGCCCCACGCGGTGCTGCTCAGGACGCGCTGGGTCAGCAGCAGGGTCGGGGCGTGGATCGAGACGATGTCGACGCCGTGGTGGTCGGCGAGCGCTCGGAGCGCCCTGGGGTTCTGCGAGACCGGGTCGGTCCAGACCATGATCTCGACGCCGTCGTAGCCGAGGTCGGCAGCGAGCTCGAAGGCCGTCGCCGCCCCTTCCGGGTAGACGGAGGCGGTGGACAGGGCCACCGGGATCCGGCGCACTGGGTCAGCCATGGGTCCGACCCTAGACCTCACGCTCGCGTGGGTCAGGCCATGAGGTCGAGATAGCGCAGCAGGACGCCCTCGCGGAGCGCCCACGGGCAGATCGTCAGCTCGTCGACGCCGAGGAGGTCCATCGCGGCCTCGGCGACGATGCCGCCGGCGAGGATCTGGTGGGCGCGCGAGGCCGAGACCCCGGGAAGGGAGGTGCGCTCCTTGGCGCTCATCGAGCCGATCCGGGAGATGGTCTCGCGGACGTCGTCGAGGCGCAGTCGCCGCACGACATAGGGCCCGTCCCCGCTGGGCGCGGCACCGCAGATGCGCGCCAGCGAGCGCATCGTCTTGCTCGTGCCGACGACGCTGTCCGGTGTGGCCGCCTTGGCATAGGGGCGGATCTCCTTGGCGAGCGTGGCGCGCACCTGACGCCGGGCATCCTTGATCTCACCCTTGGTCGGAGGGTCGCCCGACAACAGCTCGCGGGTGACCCGGCCGGCACCGAGGAGCAGCGACTTCGCGACGTCCGGCTCCTCGTCGTCGCCGAGGGTCAGCTCGAGCGACCCACCGCCGATGTCGATGACGAGCAGGTGGCCCGCGGACCACCCCACCCAGCGGCGGGCGGCGAGGAAGGTCAGCCGGGCCTCGTCGGCTCCTTCGAGGACCTCGAGGTCGACGCCGGTCTCGGTGCGCACCCGGGTGAGGACGTCCTCGCCGTTGGGTGCCTCGCGGATGGCGCTCGTGGCGAAGGCGAGGATCTCCTCGCAGCCACGCTCCTCGGCGACCTCGAGGCACTCGCTGACGAAGCGCGAGAGGGTGGCCGCGCCCGCCTCGTCGATCGCACCCTCGTCGTCGACGTGCTCGGACAGGCGCAGCAGCATCTTGTGCGAGGTCGCTGGGATCGGCGCCGCGCCGTGGTGGGCGTCGACGACCAGCAGGTGGACGGTGTTCGATCCGACATCGATGACCCCTAGGCGCACGCGCCCACAGTAGATGCACCAGGGGCACTCCCCGTGGAGCACCACGCGACGTAGGGTGGCGGCCGTGGAGCAGGACACCCAGCAGCACCCCGGCGAGACCGACCTGATGACGAGCCGCACCTGGGTCGAGTTCGACGACCCGGCCGAGGAGGGGCAGCGATTCCGCTGCGACCTCACGTGGCTGACGTCGTCGTGGACATGCATCTTCGGCAACGGGTGCCACGGGATCGACGCGGACAAGCCCGACTTCGGCTGCTGCGTCTTCGGCGCCCACTTCACCGACAAGGACGACATCACCCGGGTCAAGGCGATCGTCGACGAGCTCGGCGAGGACGAGTGGCAGCTGCACCCCGGCTCCACCCGCCGCTCCGCGTGGACGGAGAAGGAGGACGGCGACCTCAAGACCAAGGTCGTCGACGGCGCCTGCATCTTCTTCAACCGCCCGGGCTTCCCCGCCGGCGCCGGCTGTGCCCTGCACCAGCACGCGATGCTCACCGACGTCGAGCCGCACACCGTCAAGCCCGATGTCTGCTGGCAGCTGCCGATCCGGCGCACCTACCGGACCGTGGAGCTGCCGGACGAGAGCAGCTACCTCGAGGTGAGCATCGGCGAGTACGACCGTCGCGGCTGGGGCCCCGGCGGGCACGAGCTCGACTGGTACTGCTCGGGCAGCCCCGACGCCCACAGCGCGCCCGACCCGGTCTACATCAGCGAGGGGCCCGGGCTCATCGAGCTCATGGGCCAGGAGGGCTACGACGAGCTGGCCCGGCGGTGCGAGGCGCACCTGGAGCTCGTGGCCGCGGCGACCGGGACGAAGGGGGGCGATGGCCGCCCTTCGCCCGCCGGCCGGACGCTCCTGCCGCTGCTGGTCCACCCGGCCACCCTGGCCGCGGAGGGACTGGACACGTGAGCGAGCTGCTCGGGCTCGTCCGCACGCAGCTCGCTCCCGAGGTGAGCGAGGGCGCGCTCGTGGTCGACCCGGACATCGTCGGCACCCACTCCCGGGACGAGGCGCTCTTCTGCCCCGATGACGGCGCGGTCGCCCTCGTGCGTGCGCGCACGGTCGAGGACGTGCAGGCGACCCTGCGCTTCGCCTCCCGCCACGACGTGCCGGTCGTCCCCCAGGGCGCCCGGACCGGGCTGTCCGGCGGGGCCAATGCCGTCCCCGGCTGCCTCCTGCTGTCGGTCGCGGACCTGACCCGGATCCTCGACGTCGACACCGGTGAGCGCACGGTGACCGTCGAGCCGGGGGTCATCAACCAGGACCTCAAGGACGCCCTCGCCGGGCACGGGCTCTCCTACCCGCCCGACCCCGGCTCGGTCGCGATCTCCTCGGTCGGCGGCAATGTCGCGACCAACGCCGGCGGGCTGTGCTGCGTCAAGTACGGCGTGACCCGCGACTACGTGCGCCGCCTCAAGGTCGTCCTCGCGGACGGCACGCTGACGACGATCGGCTCGACGACGGCGAAGGGGGTCGCCGGCCTCGACCTGCGCGGCCTCTTCGTCGGGTCGGAGGGGACCCTCGGCGTCATCGTCGAGATCACCCTGCGGCTCCTGCCGCTCCTGCCGGCCCCGCTCACCGCGGTCGCGACCTTCGCCGACGAGCGCGACGGCGCCGCAACGGTGTCGGCCTTCATGGCCTCCGGTGCGCAGCCCTCGATGCTCGAGTCCCTCGATCGCGCGACCATCGAGATGCTCAACGGCTACGGCGACTTCGGGCTGGACGCCGAGGCCGGCGCCATGCTGCTCATGCAGTCCGACGGTGGCGGCAACCCTGAGAGCGCCCTCGCGGAGGTCGAGTCCTTCGCCGAGCACGCCCGCACGCACGGCGCCCTCGACGTCGCCTTCTCCGAGGACGCCGCGGACAGCGAGGCCCTCGTCGCGGCGCGACGGCTCGCCCAGACCGCCTTCGAGCACCACGCCCAGTCGCACGGCGGGGGCCAGCTCCTCGATGACGTCTGCCTGCCGCGGGAGCAGCTGCCGACCTTCTACGACCGCCTCGACGCGATCCGGACCTCGTCGGGCCTGACCATCGCTGCCATCGCCCACGCCGGCGACGGCAACATCCACCCGTCGGTCTTCTTCGACTCCTCCGACCCCGACGAGATCGCCCGGGCCGACACCGCCTTCGACGAGATCATGGCGCTCGGGCTCGAGCTCGGCGGCACGATCACCGGCGAGCACGGGGTCGGCTACCTCAAGCGCGAGTGGCTCGCCCGGGAGCTCGACGAGGGCAACCGCGGCATCCACCGCGCCGTCAAGGCGGCGCTCGACCCGCAGGGGATCCTCAACCCGGGCAAGATGTTCGCCGACCTGTGACGCCGGGGCGTGACGCGTCGGAGGATGTCACCGCGGGCACGTAGGTTCTGACCCATGGCGACGAAGAAGGCACCGGCCTACCGGTGCACCGAGTGCGGCTGGACGAGCGTGAAGTGGGTGGGCCGCTGCGGCGAGTGCCAGGCGTGGGGCACCGTCGACGAGATCGGCGGGACGACGACCCGCACCCTGGCGGCCGCCCGCGTGGAGCGACCGGCCGTCCCGATCCGCGATGTCGACGGCACCCAGGCCGACCACCGCAGCACCGGCGTCCCCGAGTTCGACCGGGTGCTCGGCGGGGGCCTCGTCCCGGGGTCGGTCGTGCTCACGGCCGGTGAGCCCGGCATCGGCAAGTCGACGCTGTTGCTCGACGTGGCCGCCCGCGTGGGTGCGAGCGGTCGGGTGCTCTACATCAGCGGCGAGGAGTCGGCGGCCCAGGTGCGCGGCCGGGCCGAGCGCATCGACGCGATCACCGACGGGCTCTACCTCGCCTCGGAGACCGACCTGGCGACGGTGCTCGCCCAGATCGAGCAGGTGCAGCCCGATCTCGTGGTCATCGACTCCGTGCAGACCATCGCCTCGGCCGAGGTCGACGGCGCCGCCGGCAATGTCGGTCAGGTCCGCGAGGTCGCCGGGGCGCTGATCCAGGCGGCGAAGTCCGCCGGCTTCGCCATGCTCCTCGTCGGCCACGTGACCAAGGACGGGTCCATCGCCGGGCCGCGGGTGCTCGAGCACCTCGTCGACGTCGTCGTCCAGTTCGACGGCGATCGGCACTCCCGCCTGCGCCTCGTGCGCGCGGTGAAGAACCGCTACGGCCCGACCGACGAGGTGGGCTGCTTCGATCTGCACGACAGCGGCATCGTCGGGCTGAGCGACCCGAGCGGGCTCTTCCTCTCCAGCCGGCACATCACCGTCCCCGGCACCTGCGCGACCGTCACCCTCGAGGGCCGTCGGCCGCTCGTCGTCGAGGTGCAGGCCCTGGTCACCCCGTCTCAGATCCCGACGCCGCGACGGGCCAACGTCGGCCTCGACAGCGGCCGCGTCGCGATGATCATCGCCGTGCTGGACAAACGTGCCGGTGCCCCGATCGTCGGCGCGGACACCTATGTCTCCACGGTCGGTGGGGTCAAGATCACCGAGCCGTCGAGCGACCTCGCCGTCGCGGTGGCGATCGCGAGCGCCGTCCTCGACGAGGCGGTCGCCCACGACCTGCTCGCCCTGGGCGAGGTCGGCCTGAGCGGCGAGGTGCGCCCGGCCGTCGGTGTCGGGCGCCGCCTGACCGAGGCCGCTCGGCTCGGGTTCCGTACCGCTCTGGTGCCCAAGGGAGCGCTGGCCGACGCGTCGTCGCCCCCGGGGATGGAGGTCGTCGAGGTCGTCGATGTCGCGTCGGCGATCGAGCACGTGCGATCCCGCAGACCGTCGGGCCGACTGCGACCGGTCTGACGACCTAGACTCCTTGGCGTGAGCGAGCCTGACGAGGACCTGTTCCGGACGACCCTTGCCGCGGTCGCTCCGGGAACCCCCCTGCGCGACGGGCTCGCCCGCATCATGCGCGGCAACACCGGAGCCCTCATCGTCATGGGGTACGACAAGCTCGTCGGCTCCCTGTGCACCGGGGGTTTCGACGTCAACATCGAGTTCTCCGCGACGCGGCTGCGAGAGCTGGCGAAGATGGACGGAGCGATCATCATCGACTCCAACGTCACCCGCATCCACAAGGCGGCCGTGCAGCTCGTGCCCGACCCCTCGATCCAGACGATCGAGAGCGGGACCCGGCACCGCACCGCCGAGCGGGTGGCCCGCCAGTCGGCCTTCCCCGTGCTCTCGGTGAGCCAGTCGATGCACATCATCGCGCTCTACGTCGACGGCAAGCGCCACGTGCTCCGCACGACCTCCGAGCTGCTCTCGCAGGCCAACCAGGCGATGCAGACCCTCGAGCGCTACACGACCCGCCTGACCGAGGTCACCGGCTCGTTGTCCGCCCTGGAGATCGAGGACCTCGTCACCGTGCGGGACGTCGCGATCGTCCTCCAGCGTCTGGAGATGGTCCGTCGCATCCACGCGGAGATCGCCGAGTACGTCCTCGAGCTCGGGATCGACGGTCGGCTGCTCAGCCTCCAGCTCGAGGAGCTGACCGCCGGCCTCGACGACACCATGCGTGCGGTGATCCTCGACTACCTCGAGCCCGACGGCGCGGTCGACAGCGATGCGGGCGTCCTCGACAACCTCTCGATGCTCGACGCGGCCGAGCTGCTCGACCTCGGCCATGTCGCCAAGGCCCTCGGCTTCCCCATCGTCGGCGAGTCCCTCGACGCGTTGGTCAACCCGCGGGGCCTACGCATCCTCGCCAAGGTGCCGCGCCTGCCCTCGGCCATCGTCGAGCGGCTCGTCGAGCACTTCGGGTCCTTGCAGCGACTGCTCGCGGCGGGACTCGACGACCTCATGGCCGTCGAGGGCGTCGGCGAGCTGCGGGCCCGCATGGTCCGGGAGGGACTCTCGCGGCTGGCCGAGTCCTCGATCCTCGAGCGCTACGTCTGATCGGCCGGATGGGCCGCTTCCTCGTCTCACTCCTCGCCGGGATGCTCGTCATCGTCGGCGGATGGTACGGGTGGCTGCGCGCCGACAGCGTCGATGCCGTCGTGACCGATGCCGCTCGGGGCATTGCCCCGGACGATGCCCCCGCCCAGGACGTCACCTCCGGCACCCCACCCTCTGACCTGCCGACCAACCCGGACATGACGATCTCGCACACGGACACCCCGAAGGGCGAGCCCTGCAGTCGCGCCCGGCCCTCCAGCGAGAGCGGCATGGATCGGCTCATGGACCGGCTGGACGAGGAGCCCCGGATGCAGGGCGGCGACCACGGCGGCAGCGCCGCCCTGGCCGACGGCCGCCGGATGTTCGTCTACGGCGACACCATCCGTGACCCGGTGACGGTCAGTCCCTTCATGGTCCGCAACTCGGTGCTCGTCGCCAACGAGGGGTGTGTGACACCCGTGAGGGGCCCGGGTGGGGCGGCCGTCATCCCCGACGAGGAGGACAACACCGGTCACTGGCCGATGTCGCTGCGGTCCATCGCCGTCGACGGCGGGACCACGGTGCAGGTCATCACCAATCGGGTCCGCCAGACCAACGACGAGTCCGCCTTCCAGACCCTGGGGACCTCGCTCGTGACCTTCGAGGTCCCGACCGACCGGATGCCGCAGGTCGTCGACACCCAGCCCCTGGCCCCCGACCCCGAGGACTGGCGCACCCCCAACTGGGGAGCAGCGATGTGGGATCACGACGGCAAGACCTATGTCTTCGGTACGGCGAGCAACGAGACCAAGACGAGCGCCGGGTGGTCGCTCCACGTCGCGCGGACCGACCCGGAGGACCTCGGTGACATGGACCGCTGGGAGTACTGGGACGGTCAGCAGTGGACGGACGACGCACCGGATCCCGCGACCAACGAGTCGGCCCAGCTCATCCCCGCCGACCATGGTGTCTCGCACGTCCTGTCCGTCTTCGAGCGCGATGGGTCCTGGTACGCGCTGAGCAAGGAGGGCGACTACCACGGCGACATGCTGGCCGTGTGGAAGGCGCCCTCGGTCACCGGCCCGTGGACCAAGCACGAGATCCAGCCGCTGGACAACAGCCAGAGCATCCAGCGATACACGCCCCTGGCCCACCCGAAGTTCCGGACCGCCTCGGGACGGCTGCTCGTCTCGTGGAGCGAGTCGCCCAAGGACCACGGCTTCTACTACACGAACCCGGCCCTGTACCGGCCGGAGTTCGACGAGATCACCCTCCCGTGACGGGCTCCACCCCTGCTCGCCCGGCGGCGAGCGAGATGCTCCAGTCCGCCATCATCGGGTGGTACGAGGACCACGGGCGTGATCTGCCCTGGCGCTCGCCGGACTGCCCGCCGTGGGGTGTCTATCTGTCCGAGGTGATGTCCCAGCAGACCCCTGTCGCGCGGGTCCTGCCGGTCTGGGAACGCTGGCTCGAGCGATGGCCCACCCCGGCCGATCTCGCGGCCGACTCCCCCGGTGAGGCCGTGCGCATGTGGGACCGGCTCGGCTACCCGCGCCGCGCGCTGCGTCTCCACGAGTCGGCCACGGTCATGGTGGAGCGCCACGGCGGTGAGGTCCCGAGCGACCACGAGGACCTGCTCGCGCTCCCCGGAGTCGGCGCCTACACCGCTGCTGCCGTCGCCTCCTTCGCCTTCGGCGACCCGCAGACGGTCGTCGACACCAATGTCCGCCGGGTGCTCGCCCGCACGGTCACCGGCGACCAGCACGCGGCACCGTCGCTGACCGTGGCGGAGACGCGCCTCGCCGAGCGCTCGATGCCCTCGCACGAGGAGGCCGCGAATGCGTGGAATGCGGCGGTCATGGAGCTCGGCGCCCTCGTGTGCACCGCCCGGGCCCCGCGGTGCGAGGAGTGCCCCGTCGCCCACCTGTGCTCGTGGCAGCTCGCCGGCCGGCCGGAGCACACCGGGCCGCCCCGGCGCGGGCAGGCCTGGCACGGCACCGACCGGCAGGTGCGCGGTCGGATCGTGCAGCTGCTTCGGGAGAGCGCTGACCCGATCGGCCGGGAGACGCTCGCGACGACGTGGCCGCAGGACGACACCAAGGTCGAGCGGTGCCTCGCCGGGCTCGTCGAGGACGGGCTCGTCGAGCAGGACGCGGACGGCCGCTACGCCCTGCCGACCTGAGCGGTCAGCTGCTTGAGCATCCGGGAGTTGCCCAGGGTGTTTGGCTTGACACGCTCGAGGTCGAGGAACTCCGCGACGCCCTCGTCGTAGGAGCGCAGCAGCTCGACGTAGACATCGGGATCGACCGCCTGGCCATCGATCTCGGCGAAGCCGTGGCGGACGAAGAAGTCGGTCTCGAAGGTGAGGCAGAAGAGACGCTGGACACCCAGCTCGACGGCGTCGTCGGTGAGCGCCCGGAGCAGGGCACCGCCGACCCCCTTCCCCAGGTAGGCGTCCGCGACGACCAGCGTGCGGATCTCGGCGAGGTCCTCCCACATCACGTGCAGGGCGCCGCAGCCGACGAGCTGCCCGTCGACCTCGGCGACGCGGAACTCCTGCAGGCCCTCGAAGTAGGCGACGGTGTCCTTGCTCACGAGGACCCGTCGCTCGGCCAGCGGCGCCACGAGGTCGCGGATGGCTGGGACGTCCTTGGTCCGCGCGCGGCGGATGGTCACACTCACCCGGACAAACCTACGCCCCCGCCACGAGGACGGGGGCGCAGGGACGAGCGAAGGGAGGGTCAGCGCACCGTGTACTTCGGCTGCGACTGGACGTTGAGCTCGCCGAGGTCGAGCTGGTCGGCCTTCTTCGTCGCCGGGTCCTTGAACTTCAGCACGTCGAAGCCGCGGGCGATGTCCGACGAGAAGAGGTGACCGTTGTAGTAGTAGGTCGACCAGGTCCCGCCGATGCCCTCCCCCTCGGGCAGCGGGCCGCGCTCGAAGTAGCCGAGCTCCTTCGGGTTGTCCGAGTCGGTGAAGTCCCAGACGCTCACGCCGCCCTGGTACCAGGACTGGACCATGATGTCCCGGCCCTTGACCGGGATGATCGAGCCGTTGTGCGCGACGCAGTTCTCGCTGTCGTGCTGGTGCCGGTCGATCTTGTAGTACGAGCGGAAGGTCAGCTTGCCCTTCTCGTTGCCCTTCTTCGACAGGTCGTAGATCGCGTTGGCTCCGCGCTTGGGACCGATCTCGGCGTTGCACGTGGCCGCGCCGCCGCCACCGAGCTCATCGGTGAAGACGACCTTGGACGCATCGGCGTTGAAGGTCGCCGAGTGCCAGAAGGCGTAGTTCTCGTCGTCGCGGACCCGCTCGATGACCCGCGGCTGCTCCGGGTCCTTGATGTCCATGATGATGCCGTCACCCATGCACGCACCGGCCGCGAGATCCTTGTGCGGCAGGGCCGTGATGTCGTGGCAGCCGGTCGTGGCCGAGCGTCCGGCGATCGGCGTCGGGCCCTCACCACCGACGTTGCCCCCGTCCGGGAACAGGTTCGGGGTGGCGATGACCTCGGACGTCTTCGGCGCCTTCTTCGGGACCTTGACGATCGAGACGAGGTCGTGCGGCGTCTGGCAGTCGGGGTACTCCGCACGCGGCGAGTAGCTCGAGACGTAGAGGTAGTCGTTGCCCCGGGTCTTGCCCTGGCCCGGCACGAGGGTGTGCGTGTGCGAGCCGCACGCGGTCTCGACCGCCTTGACGTACTTGGGGTTCTCCACGTCGGAGATGTCGAAGACCTTGATGCCCTCCCAGCTGTCCTTCTCGGTGGCCGGCTGGGAGGTCGACTCGCACGAGTCGTCGCTGCGGGAGGAGTCGGTCGACAGGTAGAGCAGGTCGCCGGAGACGCTGATGTCGTTCTGGCTGCCGGGGCAGCTGACCTGCACGATGGTCTCGGGCTTCTCGGGGTTCTTGACGTCGATGATCGAGAAGCCGTCGTAGTTGCCGACGAAGGCCTTGTCGTCCTGGAAGGCGAGGTCCGTGCCCAGACCCTCGGCGAGGGCGCCGGAGGGGGCGAGGTTGGCCAAGTGGTCGACGTTGGCGCTGCGGCCGATCTCGTCCGTCTTCAGGTCCGTGCCGGAGACACCGACGCGGTCGTCGGGGCCGTTGGCGGTGGCCGTGGTCGCTCCGAGTCCGGAGACGGCGAGTGCCGTGGCCGCGATGACGGCCAGGGTGGGTCTGCGCATGATTCCTCCCGCATGGTGGCGTCCTTGCCGACACGGGGTGGGCGCCGGAAGGGGGTGTCGACCACAATCCTCCGAATCACCTGCACGGGGGCACCGGATCGCTCCCGGATTCGGTCAGGATTGCGTCAGGACGACCGGAGGCGGCCTCCCTTCGCGCTCCGGCGGTTACCGTCGACCGGTGACCCGCCACCGCACCGCCTCTGCAGCGCTCGCCGCGCTCGCCCTGACCTTGGGTGCGTGCACGGGCGCCGAGGACGAGCCGACGTCCACCGCGACCTCACCGGACGCCCCGGTGCTGCAGCCGGGCGAGCCCGGTGAGCCCAACACCTCGCTCAGCGGCACCTCGGCCGTGGCCTCGCCGAGCGCGAGCCACAGCTCCGCGGACGTGGACTTCCTCCAGGACATGATCGCCCACCACGCGCAGGCCATCGTCATGGGCGATCTCGTCGAGGACGAGCTCACCGACCCGAAGGTCACGGCCATCGCCGCGCGGATCAGCGCGGAGCAGAAGCCG
>JBQGNO010000026.1:0-23671 GCA_052087725.1 Janibacter sp.
GCCGGTGACGTCGTCGTCGGTGCGGACGGCATCCGCTCGGCCGTGCGGGACGCCATCGGCGGTGAGGACACCCTCGAGTTCTCCGGGGAGATGGCCTACCGGGTGCTCGTGCCCGGCGACCGGATCCGTGAGGATCCGGCGACCCGGTGGCTCGTCGATCGCTTCCAGAGCACGATCTGGTACGGCCCGGACCGCCACCTCGTGCACTACATGATCCGCGGCGGCGACCTGCTCAACATCGTCGCGATCGTCCCGGCAGATGAGCAGATCGCCCACACCTGGTCTCGACCGGCGACGGTGGAGGAGATGCTCGAGCAGTACAAGGACTGGGACGACCGCGTCGCCGCGATGCTGTCGAAGGCCGGCGACGACTGCAGCGTGTGGGCGATGTACCACCGCCATCGCGATCCGGTGTGGCGCGACGGCCAGGTCGCCCTGCTCGGCGACGCCTGCCACGCGATGCTGCCCTACCAGGCCCAGGGCGCCTCGCAGGCCATGGAGGACGCCGGTGTGCTGGCCGAGGAGCTCGGCGCGGTCGCCCGTGACGACATCGAGGGCGCGTTGTCGCGCTATGTCTCACGCCGGTCCAAGCACGCGGGGATGGTCCAGGACGCGTCCCTGCGCAACAAGGACTTCTACCACCTGCCCGACGGTCCGGAGCAGGAGAAGCGGGACCACAAGCTCGCCACCTTCAACGGCGAGTCCGATGTCTCGTACCACTGGCTCTGGAGCGGCAGCCCGCTCAACAACGCCGACATGGAGTCGTACCACTACCAGTTCCGCCGCTGAGCCACGGCTCACGCGGTATCGGCCACGACGATGTGGTCGAAGACCATTGGAGAATCACATGCGCACTGGCGACCAGATCGTCCAGGACCTTCCGTGGAAGTGGAAGGTCCAGGGGAAGATCTTCCTCATCGGTGGACTCGGCTACTTGTTCGACGCCTGGGACATCGCGCTCAACGGTTTCCTCACCCCCCTCGTCGGGCTGGAGTTCGACCTCTCGGACGGCGCCCGCGGGTACGTGGCGACCGCCAACCTCATCGGCATGGCGCTCGGTGCCGTCGTCTGGGGCAGCATCGCCGACCGGCTCGGCCGCAAGAAGGCCTTCAGCATCACGCTGATGATCTTCGCCCTCTTCTCGGTGCTCGGTGCCTTCTCGCCGTCCTACGGGGTCTTCCTCGCCTTCCGCTTCATCGCCGGATTCGGCCTCGGTGGGTGCATACCCGTCGACTACGCCATCGTCGGTGAGTTCTCCCCGAAGAGAATCCGCGGCAAGGTGCTGACCGCACTCGACCTCTTCTGGCCGATCGGTGCCACCTTCGCCGGCCTGTCGGCCTGGGCGCTGCTCAATGTCGACCACAACTGGCGGATCATGCTCGGGATCATGGTCCTGCCCGCCCTGCTGACCTTCTGGGTGCGACGGGGGATCCCCGAGTCCCCGATCTACCTGGCCCGCATGGGCCGGGAGAAGGAGGCCCGGGAGATCATCGACCGGCTCGTCGTCGAGACCGGCGCCACCCAAGAGCCCTACGTCATCACGCCCCCCGTCGTGGAGGAGAAGGTGGGCGGCTTTGCTGCCGGCGTGCAGCAGCTGCGCATGATCTGGGGCCGGATGCCGATGATCACCCTCACCGCGTGGATGCTGTTCGTCAGCATCATGGTCGTCTACTACGCCGCGCTCAGCTGGCTGCCGACCCTGCTGTCGGACGCCGGGGCGAGCTTCACCGTCGCCTTCCTCGGCTCGACGATCATGAGTGCGATCGGCATCTTCGGCTGCGCCCTGTCGGCAGTGCTCGTGGACATCACCGGCCGCAAGTGGCTGCTCGGTGTCAGCGCATCCCTCGGCTCGATCGCCCTCGTCGGCATCGGCTACACGATCGAGATGACCACGCTCGCGCTCGTGGCCATCGGCGTCTTCGGTTTCGTCATCCAGATTGCGATCCCGGTGCTCTACGCCTATGTCGCCGAGATCTACCCGACGGAGATCCGCGCCAGCGGCTTCGCCTGGTCCTCCTCGGCCAGCCGCGTCGCGACCGGAGTCGCCCCGATCGCCTTCAGCGCCGTCATGTTCCCGACGCTGGGCCTGGTCAACACCTTCCTCATCCTCATGGTCGCCGTCTTCATCGCCGTCGCGATGATGGTCAAGTTCGGCCCGGAGACGAAGGGGATGGACCTGGACGCCGTCGTCGAGGACGACGATGCCGCTGCCCCCGTGACGTCACCCGCCCCGGCGCTCGACTGACCCGGCAGACCGAGGAGTCCACCGTGAAGCCCGCACCCGTGAGCTACCACCGCGCATCCAGCGTCAGCGATGCGATCACCCTGCTGACCACCCTCGGCGACGAGTCGAAGATCGTCGCCGGGGGGCAGTCGCTCGTGCCGATGATGAGCTTCCGGCTCGCTCGCCCGGAGCACCTCGTCGACATCACCCGCATCAGCGGGCTCGACTCGATCGAGATCATCGGGGACGACCTGACGATCGGTGCGCTCGCCACCCACCAGGCGGTCCACGAGAGCGATGTCGTGCGCCGCAGCCCCGGTCACCGGATGATCGCCCGCACGATGCGCCACGTCGGGCACCTGCCGATCAGGACCCGGGGCACGGTCGGCGGCAGCATCGCCCACGCCGACGGGTCGGCGGAGTGGCCACTCCTCGCGGTCCTCCTCGGCGCGAGCGTCGTGGCCCAGGGGCCGGCGGGGGAGCGGGAGATCCTCGCCGAGGAGCTCTTCTTCGGGCTCTACACGACCTCGCTCGAGCCCGACGAGATCGTCACCCGCGTCGGTTTCCCGGCGGCGAAGGGGGCGACGGGCTTTGCCGAGTTCGGCCTGCGGCACGGGGACTTCGCCCTCGCGGCGGCGGGGGTGGTCCTCCCTTCGTCAGTGGAGGCCAGCGACGCCCGGGTCGTGGTCAGCGGTGCTGCACCCGCACCCACCAGCCTGCTCGCCGCAGCGCAGGCCCTCACCGCACCCGAGTGCGACGAGGGGACCCTGCGGCGGGCCGTGACCACCGATCTCGACGACCTCGAGGTCGAGGACGACTACCAGCGTGACCTCGTGACCGCGATGGTCATCGAGGCCGTGAAGGAGGCGCGGGCATGATCTCCGACGAGCACGACCCGAAGATGTCCCGAGACGGCGCCTTCGTCGGCGCCTCGGTACGCCGACGTGAGGACCCCCGACTCCTCACGGGCGCAGGACGATTCGTCGACGACATCGACCTGAACGGCCAGCTGCACGCGCAGTTCGTCCGCAGCCGGGTCGCCTTCGGGCAGATCCTCGAGGTGGACCTCGCACGGACCCGCGCCGTGCCCGGGGTCGTCGCCGCCTTCGCCGCGGACGACCTCGTCATGGCGCCGATCACCGCGCTCCTCGACCGGCCCTTCGATGAGTTCCGGCCGACCGAGATGCCCGTCCTCGCCCACGACATCGTCCGTTTCATCGGCGAGCCGATCGCGATCGTCATCGCGCGCACCCCCTATGCCGCGGAGGACGGAGTCGAGGCCGCCCGGGTCGAGTACGAGCGCCACGAGGCGATCGTCTCGGCCGACCAGGCGCTCGCCGAGGGCACCCGCCGCATCCACGAGGGCGCACCGGACAATGTGCTCATCGATGTCTCCCTCTTCGACACACCGGGGGTGGACGAGGCCTTCGCGAGCGCCGCCGAGGTCGTCGACGTGTCCATCGACACCGGCCGGCAGAACGCCCTGCCGATGGAGACCCGCGCCGCCCTTGCCGAGTGGGACGAGCGGGAGTCGCAGCTCGTCCTCCACACGCCGACCCAGGTCCCGCACCTCGTGCGCACCGCGACGGCAGCGAGCCTCGGGCTGCCCGAGCGGGCGGTGCGGGTCATCGTCCCCGACATGGGCGGTGGCTTCGGCCTCAAGTGCGTCGTCGGACGCGAGGAGATGGCCGTCGCGGCCGCGGCGAAGCGGATCGGCACGCCGGTGAAGTGGATCGAGGACCGCAAGGACGCGCTCACCGCCTCCTACCTCGCGCGCGAGCAGCACTACCGGGCCCGGGCCGCCTTCGCCGAGGACGGGGAGTTCCTCGCCCTCGAGGTCGACCTCGTCTGCGACATGGGCGCCTACTCCTGCTATCCCTTCACCGCCGGCATCGAGCCCCTCATGGCCTCCTCGGAGATGCCCGGGGTCTACCAGCTCGGCGCCTACCGGGTCCGGGGCCGCGCGGTGACGACGAACAAGGCACCGACCGCCCCGTACCGCGGCGTCTCCCGCCCGCAGTACGTCATGGTCCTCGAGCAGATCATGGACCGCGCCGGCCGCCAGCTGGGGATGGACCCGCTCGACGTGCGCCGGCGCAACCTCATCACCGACTTCCCCTACACCTCGATCAACAACGTCACCTACGACCCCGGCTCCTACCGGGAGTCGCTCGACCTGTGCGAGGAGATGGTCCGTGAGGAAGGGTGGTTCGAGCGCCAGGCCGAGGCCCGGGCGGAGGGCCGCCACCTCGGGATCGGCTTCACCTGCTTCAGCGAGCGCACCGGGTACGGCACGGCCGCCTTCGCCGCACGCAAGATGCTCGTCGTGCCCGGCTTCGACATCTCGGACATCCGGATGGATCTCGACGGGACGGTCACGGTCACGACCGGCACGATGAGCCACGGGCAGAGCCACGAGACGACGATGGCCCAGATCGTCGCCGACGCGCTGCAGCTCGACCTCTCCCGGATCAAGCTCCACCAGGGGGACACCGATCGGGTCACCTACGGTTTCGGGACCTTCGCCTCGCGCTCGGCCGTCATCGGTGGCAGTGCCGTGCAGCTGGCCTCACGCTCCCTCGGGGACGACCTCATCGAGATCGCGGCCCACCTCATGGAGACCAACACCGACAACCTGCAGCTGCGTGACGGCGCGGTCCACCGTCGCGACGAGCCGGACGAGCGACTCACCTACGAGGAGATCGCGGACGTGGCCTACATGCAGTCACACCTCCTGCCGAAGGGAGTGAGTCCCGGCCTGCACGCGACGGCCTCCTTCGACGTGACGAATGACGGCACCTTCTCCAATGCGACGCAGGCGGCCGTCGTCGAGCTCGACCCACGCAGCGGTGCGGTGCAGATCCTGCGCTACTTCTGCGTCGAGGACTGCGGGGTCGCGATCAACCCCCAGGTCGTCGAGGGGCAGGCCCGCGGGGGCATCGCCCAGGGCATCGCCGGTGCGCTCTACGAGGAGATCACCTACGACGCCAACGGCGAGCCCTCGTGCGCGAGCTTCATGGACTACCAGGTCCCGACGGCGATGGAGATGCCCGACATCCGCCTGGCTCACCTCGAGACGCCGTGCACCTACAACGAGACCGGAGCGAAGGGGGCCGGCGAGGGCGGCACCATCGGTGCGGTCGGCGCCATCCTCGGCGCGGTCAACAACGCCCTCGAACCCACCGGCGCGGTCCTGGACCGCACGCCGATCACCCCGCGTGCCGTGCACGCCGCCATGACAGGAGGGACCCGATGAGCCAGCAGCACCTCATCGAGCTGGAGGTCAACGGAGAGTCGCACGAGCTGCTCGTGGAGGCGCGGGAGACGCTCGTCGACGTGCTGCGTCACCGGGTCGGTGCCACCGGCACCCACGTGGCCTGCGAGCACGGGATCTGCGGTGCCTGCACGGTGCTCCTCGTCGATGAGCCCGTGCGCTCCTGCCTCATGCTCGGCGTCATGGCCGACGGGCGCGCCGTCCGCACCGTGGAGTCACTCGCGGACGAAGGGGGACTGGGCGATCTGCAGCAGGCCTTCACCGCGTGCCACTCCCTGCAGTGCGGCTTCTGCACCCCGGGCATGCTCATGCTCGCCGAGGGTGGCATCCCCCACCTGGAGAGCACCGACCGGGAGGAGGTCCGGGAGCTCGTCTCGGCCAACCTCTGCCGGTGCACCGGCTACGAGACCATCGTCGACGCCGTCGAGCAGGTCGCCCAGGAGCGCCGGGGCGAGAGCGCGACCGTCACCCAAGGAGCAGACGCATGAAGATCGACAACGAGGCCGTCGTCCCGGCCGCCCCGGACGAGGTCTTCGCCCTGATCAACGACGTGGAGCGGGTGGCCTCGTGCCTGCCCGGTGCCGAGCTCCTCGGCCGCGAGGGTGAGGACGGGTATCGCGGTCGGGTCTCGGTCCGCGTCGGCCCGATCGCCGCGGCCTTCGAGGGGGTGCTGCGCTTCCTCGACGTCGACGAGACCGCGCGGACGATGCACCTCGTCGGCCGTGGGTCCGACACCAAGGGCAATGGCGACGCCGAGGCCGATGTCCGGCTCGAGGTCGCCGAGCACCCGGAGGGCGCGATCCTGCGACTGACCACCGACCTGAACATCCGCGGCAAGTTCGTCCAGTTCGGCAAGGGCGCGATCGCGGGGGTCTCGAGCAAGATCCTCGGCCAGTTCGCGGCCAACATGGCGGCGCTGCTCGAGCAGGGACCGGCTGCGGCAGCACCCGCCGGGGCGGTCTCTCCTGCGGCACCGGCAGCGGGGCTCCCTTCGTCCTCTGCGGCGCCGTCCGCGGCCGGGGTCGGGACGCTCGTCGACGAGGCGGGCCGACGCCGACTGGCCCTCGTGGCCACCTTCGTCGCCGGGTGCGTCGAGGGCTGGATCCTCACCCGCGCCTTCGGCCGGAGGCACTGATGGAGGAGACGACCATGACCGATCGCACCGACGCCGTCCACGACGCGGCCACGCTCGACACCTATGAGCGCGCCGGGTGGGGCGGCAGCGTCGACCGGGGCCCGCGCCCCGCCCTCGTCGTCATCGACCTGACCCGGGGCTTCACCGAGCCGGGCTTCGACGCCGGCGCCGACCTCACCGAGGTCGTCGGGGCCACCGCCCGGCTCATCGAGGCGTCGCACGCGCAGGGCCACCCGGTGATCCTCACCCGGATCGTCTACAGCCACGCCGAGGTGCGCCCCGGAGCGGTCACCTGGCTGACCAAGGCGGCCGGGATGCGCGCCATGCTCGAGGGCAGCGAGGCGATCGTCCTCGACCCGCGCCTGCCCGTCGACCCCACCCTCGATGTCGTCGTCGACAAGAAGGGCGCGTCCGCCTTCCACGGCACGTCCCTGGCCGCGCTGCTGCGCGCCCGCCGGTGCGACACCGTCGTGCTCACCGGCGCGACGACGAGCGGGTGCATCCGGGCGTCCGCGGTGGACGCCGTCCAGGACGGCTTCTCCGTCCTCGTGCCTCGCGAAGCCGTCGGGGACCGGGCACGGGGCCCCCACGAGGCCAATCTCTTCGACATCCAGGCCAAGTACGGCGACGTCATCGACCTCGACGACGCGCTCGGTTACCTGTCCGGCACGCCGGACGAAGGAGGAACACCATGACGGACCGCACAGTCTCCCTGACGGCGCTCGCCGACCTGCCCGCGACGGGCGCCGCGAGCCGCTGGGTCGATGGCGAGGTCGGGCTCCACGTCCTCGACTACCCGGGCCCTGCCGTGGGCGGCACCCCGGCGCCGGTCGTCCTCGTGCCGGGCATCTCGATGCCCGCGATGGGGATGGACTTCGTCGCCCGCGGCCTCGCGCGCACCCGACGGGTCCTCGTGACCGACGTCCGCGGGCGGGGTCTGTCGCAGTCCGGCGAGGACTACTCCACGACCGCCTACGCGGAGGACCTCGAGCGGGTCGTCACGGCGCTCGTCCCGGAGGAGCGCCCCGTGCTCGTCGGCCACTCGATGGGGGCCCGGATCGTCACACTCGTCGCCTCCCGCGGTCGCGTCGAGCACGGCGGAGTCGTCGCGATCGACCCGCCGATCTCGGGCCCCGGCCGCGATCCCTACCCGACGACCCGTGAGGCCTTCATGGGACAGGTCGAGCAGGCGCTGCGCGGCACCACCGCCGACGAGGTCGCCGCCTCGTGGCCCTCCTGGCCCCGGCGGGAGCAGGAGATCCGCGCCCGCTGGCTCGGCTCCTGTGCGCCGGAGGCGATCGGCGAGACCCACACCGGCTTCGAGAGCGAGGACTTCTTCGAGTGGTGGCCGTCCGTGCCGGAGCCGGTCGCCCTCGTCCGCGGTGCGGACAGCCCCGTCGTTCCCGCTGCGGCGATGGACGAGGTGACGAGCACGAACCCGCGTGCCTCGGTTCACACCGTTGAAACTGCCGGTCACATGGTGTTCTGGGACAATGAGGAGGGGGCCGAGCGGGTCCTCGCCGACGCGCTGCGCGCGGTCGGCGCCGAGTGACGACGACGGACTGCGGGTGACGGAGACGGTGGCCAAGACCAAGACCGAGGTGCGGCGGGCCGAGACTCCTGACCAGCTGGGCAACGCTCCCGGGTTCGTCATCCGCCGGCTCTACCAGTCCTACACGGCGATGTGGCTGCGGATGATCGGGCCGCAGCTGACCGGGCCGCAGTTCGCCGTGCTCGACGTCCTCGACGCCTACGACGGCTCGGACCAGGCGTCCGTCGGTCACGCCGCGGCACTCGATGCGTCGACGATGGTCGACGTCGCCCGGCGGCTCGAGCGTCGTGCGCTCATCGTGCGCACCCGCTCGCCGATCGATGCCCGGCGCAAGGTCGTCCAGATCACCTCGCTCGGCGAGAGCGAGCTCTCCCGGGTCCGGGAGCGCCGGGTGCTGCTCGAGGGGCAGCTCTTCGGCCACAACCCGCGGCGCAAGGACGAGATCATGGCCGAGCTCAACGAGCTGAGCCAGCGGTGGGCCGAGCTCGCGGCCGAGCTGGCCGCCGCCGACGACCGACTGGGGTAGACAGGGGAGATGGATCCCCACGACGCAGGTCGCACCGCACGCTCCCTCGAGACCCTGCACGCCTTCGGGTACTTCGCCCCAGAGGTCGAGGAGGAACTGACCGGGCTCGGGCTGGACCGGGGCCGGATGTGTTATTTCGCCTCCCGGTCGGCGCCGATGGGCGCGGTCTCGCCGGGGACGGTGGCCGCGACCTTCTTCGTCTTCAACCCCCGCCTCGTGGCGCGCACCCTCGGCGATGCGTGGACACGGGCGTTCCCGGAGGAGGTCACGGCAGCCCGGTACCGCGGCATCTCCGCCGGGTGGCGGCGGCTCCTCCCCGACACCAGCGTGGACGAGATCACCGAAGCCGCTGAGCTGGCCCGCACGGCGGCACGGGCCTGCTCGGTCGCCGGTCGCCCGCTCTCTGCCGGTCACGCCGATCTGCCCTGGCCGCAGGAGCCACACCTCGTGCTCTTCCACGCGCTGACGATCCTGCGCGAGCACCGCGGTGACGGGCACATCGCAGCCCTCCTCGCAGAGGGGCTCTCCGGTCTCGATGCCCTGGTCACGCACACCGCCACCGGCAAGGGTTTTACCGTGGCCGCCGCGCAGGCGACGCGCGGCTGGAGCGACGAGGAGTGGGGCGCCGCGGTGGCCGATCTCGTCGACCGCGGCCTGCTGACTCCCGAGGGCGGGCTGACCGACGAGGGGCACGCCCTTCGTCGGCGGGTGGAGGCGGCCACCGACGAGATGGCGGGGCAGCCGTGACAGGCGCTCGGTGCGGACGGCGCCGGCCGGCTGGCCGAGCTGGCCCGGCCGTGGGTGAAGCAGGCGCTGGGCAACGGTGCTTTCCCGAAGGGGGTCTTCGCCTGACGACCTGTCGCACCCCGGGCGTAGCGTCGCCTCCATGACGGGTGACTCGGCTTCGACGCAGGCGACGGTGAGTGACCTCCCCGACAACCCGTGGCCGGCGCTCTGGGCGCTCGTCATCGGGTTCTTCATGATCCTCGTCGACGTCTCGATCGTCTCGATCGCGACGCCGGCCCTGATGGAGTCCTTCGACGCGGGGATCGAGCCGGTGCTGTGGGTGACCAGCGCCTACCTGCTCGCCTACGCCGTTCCGCTGCTCATCACCGGGCGCCTCGGCGACCGCTTCGGTCCCCGGCGGCTCTACCTCGTCGGCCTGGCGATCTTCACCCTCGCCTCGCTCGCCTGCGGGCTGAGCCCGACGATCGGCGCGCTCGTCGCCGCGCGGGTCGTCCAGGGGCTCGGCGCCTCGCTGATGACCCCGCAGACCATGGCGGTGATCACCCGCACCTTCCCGCCCGAGCGGCGCGGATCGGCCATGGCCCTGTGGGGCGCGACGGCGGGGGTCGCCTTCCTCGTCGGCCCACTCCTCGGCGGACTGCTCCTCGACTCCCTCGGCTGGGAGTGGATCTTCTTCATCAACGTCCCGGTAGGGCTCATCGGCTTCGTCGCCGCCCTTCGCCTCGTCCCTCGGCTCGAGGTGCACGCGCACGCGATGGACTGGGTCGGCGTCGCCCTCTCCGCGGTCGGCCTCTTCCTCGTGATCTTCGGTCTGCAGGAGGGGGAGCAGCACGACTGGGGCACCATCGTCGGGCCCGTGACCATCCCGGTGCTCATCGGGGCCGGTGTGCTCGTCCTCGTCGTCTTCATCGGCTGGCAGGCGCGGGGCCCGCGTGAGCCGCTCGTCCCGCTCGGGGTCTTCCGCGACCGCAACTTCTCGCTGGCCAACCTCGCCATCACGACGATGGGCCTGGCCGTCACGGCGATGATGTTCCCGATGCTCATCTGGCTGCAGACGGTGCGTGGCTACTCGCCGACCGAGGCCGCTCTGGTCATCGCACCGCAGGCCATCGCCTCGATCGTCCTCGCCCGCCGGGTCGGCCACCTCGTCGACCGGATCCACCCGCGGGTGCTACCGGCCTTCGGCCTCGGTGGCTTCGCGGTGACGCTCTTCGTCCTCTCCCGCCTGATGACCCCGGACTCGCCGATGTGGCTCGTCCTCGTCGTCGTGACCTTCATCGGCATCACCGGCGCCTGCATCTGGGGCCCGCTGGCGACGACTGCCAACCGCAACCTGCCGATCACGCTCGCCGGGGCCGGCGCCGGGATCTACAACACGACCCGTCAGGTCGGGTCGGTCATCGGCTCGGCGGCGATCGCCGCCCTGATGTCCGCCCGGATCGGTGCGCATCTTGGTCCCGAGGCGGCCGAGCGCTTCGCCGGTGGCGGGCCCGAAGGGGGCTCCGGCGGCGGGACCCTGCCCGCCGCGGTGGCCGAGCCGCTCTCAGCCGCACTGGCCGATGCGATGCTCATGCCGGCGGCCGTCCTCGTCGTCGGCGCGCTCGCGGCGATCGCGCTCGAGCAGATGCGGCACACCGGGCGCCCGGTCAGCGGGGGAGGTCGGCGATCGCGCGGGCGTGCTCCGTCGCGATCCACGTGAGGTCGACCCGGTGGTCGCGCATCCGGCAGCCGAGCCCGTTCGGCTTGATGGCGATGCCCTCATCGGCCCAGTGGTCGAAGGCCGTCTCCCGCTTGTGCTTCGGCGCGTCACCGGACGCGTTGACCACCCGCCACCAGGCGACCCCGCTGCCGTACTCGCGCAGGATCCATCCGACCTGCCGCGGGCCGGTCCCGACGAGGGCGGCGATGTCCCCGTAGGAGATGACCCTGCCGCGCGGCACGAGCTCGACCGCGCGGAGCGCCTTCTCGACGAGGACCTCGTCCACGCTCACTCCTCGGAGATCGTCACGCTCTTGATCGTGTGGACCTTCTTCGGGGGCCCCTCACCGGAGGACCCGTCGGCCTCGATCTTCTCCACGACATTCATCCCCGAGGTCACCGTGCCGAAGAGGCTGTAGTCCGGGGGGAGCTGCACGCCGGCGTCACCGGTGATGATGAAGAACTGCGAGCCATTGGTGTCCGGCCCGGCATTGGCCATGGCGACCGACCCGACCTCGTACTCGCCCTGCTTCGGCAGCTCGTCCTCGAACTCATAGCCCGGACCACCGCTCCCGTCGCCGGACGGGTCGCCGCCCTGCGCCATGAAGTCCGTGATGACGCGGTGGAAGGTCAGCCCGTCGTAGAACTTGTAGCGGGCGAGGACGACGAAGTTGTTCACGGTCTTCGGGGCGGCCTTCGCGTCGAGGTCGATCTCGACCTTGCCGGCGTCCGTGGTCATCGTGGCGTTGTACGTCTTCTTCTCGTCGATGCACATCGGCGGGGCGGACTCGAATTCGGTCACCCGTTTCTTCGCGCCATCGGCGGGCGGGCACTCGGTCTTGCCGCTCGCGGTGCTCTCGGAGCTCGAGGCGCCGGACGAGCCGGACGAGGACGAGTCGGAGGAGCTGTCGGAGCCTCCACACGCGGTGAGCGCGAGGACGGCAGCGGCGAGGACGGGTGTGGCGCGACGGATCATGACGTGAGTCTACGAAGGTCGTCCGCTCGGGCGCATGATGGAGGACATGGCCTCGCTCACCGACCACCTCGCGATCCGTCACCCCATCGTCAGCGCGCCCATGGCCGGCGTGGCCGGTGGGCGCCTCGCCCACGCCGTCTCGGCCGCCGGTGGTCTCGGGATGATCGGTGTCCGCGGTACGGCCGCACCGGAGTGGATCGCCGAGCAGGCGGCGCTCGCGGGGGCGGGGGACACTCCCTTCGGCATCGGGTTGATGGCCTGGGTGCCGCAGCTGGACCGCCAGATCGACGCGGTGCTGGCCCTGGAGGGAGCGTCACGTCCCGCGCTGGTGTCGGTCTCCTTCGGTGACCTCGCCGCTCCCGTCGCGCGGCTGCGCGAGGCCGGGGTCCGCACCGCCTGCCAGGTGGGCAATGCCGCCGACCTCGACGAGGCCCGCGCGGCCGGGGCCGATCTCATCGTGGCCCGGGGTGGCGAAGGGGGCGGACACGGCCGTGACGAGGTGGGCACCGAGGCCATGCTCGACCTCGCCCTCGCGGCCACCGACCGCCCGGTGCTCGCCGCCGGTGGGATCGCCACCGCCGATGACGTCGACCGGGTGCTGGCAGCCGGCGCGGCCGGTGTCTGGTGCGGCACCCCCTTCCTCACCTGCGTCGAGGGGGACAACACCCCGCAGGCCCGTGCCGCGCTCGTGGCCGCGGAAACCACGCGCTACTCGCGCGTCCACGACGTCGCCCAGGGTCTCGCGTGGCCCCGGGAGTTCGGCGGTCGGGCGGTGGCCACCCCCTTCGTCGAGGAGTGGGCCGGCCACGAGGACGCGATGACCGACGAGGCGAGGGCCGAGCACGCAGCCGGCCGGGAGCGGACCGATGTCGGCTTCGTGCCGCTCTATGCCGGGACCGGGGTCGGTCGGCTCACCGCGGAGACCGACTCCGCGAGCGTCGTCCGGGCGCTCGTGGGACACGTTTGATTTCCCTGTGACCGACGCCACAGGATGGCCCTATGAGCGACGAGACCTCTGCGGGCGTCCACTTCCCGGCCGATGACCAGGGCCGGCGATCCACGACCACGACGACGAAGGGGGTCCTCGCCGACGCGGTCCGTGGTGTCGACCCGGCCCTCGCCGAGCGCATCGATGGTGCCCGCGAGTGGCGCAAGGACTACGTCGACCTCGTCCACGCGGTGACGTTGGCCAGCGCCGGCTCCGCCGACGCGGCCTCGCGGATCGCTGCCGACGGTCTCGCCTCGATGCGTCGGCGGATGGTCGTCGTCGATGCGGCCGGACGCGAGGTCCCCCTCGACGAGGCGAGTATCGACATGCCGGCTGGGGCGGCCCCCTTCGGCACCGAGAGCGTGCGCGGGACCACGGACCCGGTCACCGAGCTGCGGGTCCCCTTCGGCGGACGCGAGCTCGCCGGCGACGAGCTGCGCGGACAGCTGGGTGCCTGGGTCGATGCGGGGATCGTCGAGCCCTCCTTCGCCGCCGCGGTCGGTGAGGTCATCGACCACCCGGAGTGGCTCGCCCTGCCCGGCCACCGGGCGCTGCTCGTCGGTGCCGGGGCCGAGATGGGGCCGCTGCAGACCCTGCTCTCCTGGGGCGCCGATGTCCTCGCGATCGACCTCCCGCGCAGCCGCGCCTGGCGCTACAAGAAGGGCATGGCCACCCGTGGCGCGGGCACGCTGACCTTCCCTGTCGACGACGCCGGTGACTCCGGCGCCGACGTCGTCCACCAGCCCGGGCAGGTGCTCGAGTGGATCCGTCGGGTGCGCGGTGACCGCCCGCTCGCCGTCGGGATGCACGCCTATGCCGACTCCGGCGTCCACGTGCGGGTCAGCGCGGCGATGGACCTGCTCATGGACGAGCTGACCGATGACGATGCCGGCACCGCCCTGGCCTGGCTGGCGACGCCGACCGATGCCTTCGTCGTGCCGCCCGAGGTCGTCGCCGCAGCCCGTGAGCGGTGGGCCGGGCGCGGGACCGTGCTCAGGGGAGTGCAGGCACCGGCCCGTGCGCTCGGTCGCGGCCGGCTCTTCGCGCCCGCCTACCGGGACGCCCGGGACGGCGAGGCGGGCATCGCCGACGTCCTCGTCCCGCAGCAGGGGCCGAACTACGCGATCGCCAAGCGGTTGCAGCGCTGGCGCGGGGTGGCCGCCGAAGGGGCGGGTCAGCGGGTCTCCTTCAACGTCGCGCCGGCGACCTGGACCCGGTCGGTGACGAAGAACCCCGTGCTCGGCGCGGCGTACGGGGGTGCGCACCACTTCGGGGTGGAGGTCTTCGAGCCGGAGACGGTGCGTCCGCTCATGGCGGCGCTGCTCGTGCGCGATCTCGTGCGGAGCACGCCGCAGCGCTCGCACCCGGAGGAGCTCTTCAGCGATGCCGCCGCGCACGGTGGGCTGTGGCGCGCGGGCTACGAGCCGAAGACCGCGCTGGGCGTGGCTGCCGTGGCGGGCCTGCCCGGCTCGATCCGGCGGCGCCTCAAGGGCTGACGCACGCGACCGTGTGCACAAGAGGGACTCCTGGTGCGTTTCGTGGCTGAATCAGCCACGGATTGCACCAGGAGTCCCCTTCGTGCACGGGTCAGCCGCCGTCGTGGCCGCGGAGCAGCTGGCTGAAGTCGGTGACCGGGCCGAGCGGGCCGCTCGCCTCGTCGTCCGTGGGGGCGAAGCCCGCCACGCCGGTGCGCTCGGCCACGACCAGGGCGGCGAGCTCGCCGGCCGCGCGGTGCACGCGACGGTCGAGGTCGACGTCGCCGCCGAAGTCCTCGGTCGCCGCGAAGACGGCCGTCGGCACGACGATCGCCCGTAGGTAGGCGAAGAGCGGGCGCATCGCGTGCTCGAGCACGAGGCTGTGCCGGGCCGTGCCCGCCGTCGCCGCGACGAGCACGGGTGTGCCGGTGAGCGAGTCCTTGTCGAGCAGGTCGATGAAGGTCTTGAACAGGCCCGAGTAGCTGGCGCTGAAGACCGGGGTGACGACGATGAGGCCCTCGGCCCCGGCGACCTGTCGCTTCACGGCCTCGAGGCCGGGCGTCGGGCGGTTGCCGGACACCATGGTCTGGGCCATCTCGACCGCGAGCTCGCGCAGCTCGACGAACTCCACGTCGACCGACTCCCCGCGACCGCCGACGGCGGAGCGGGTGGCGTCGGCGAGCTGGTCGGCGAGCAGCCGGGTGCTCGAGGGCTGGGAGAGACCCGCGGTGACGACGACGATGCTGCGGCTCACTGGGCAGCCAGCTCCTTCTCCTGCTGGGCGATCGCGACCGGGCTGGACACGACCCTACGGTGCGGGCTGTCCGGACCCTCGGCGACGAGCGAGGCGTGGGTCGGGGGCTCGCTCGGGACGTGTGCCGGGCGACGGGCCTCGAACTCCTTGCGCAGCACGGGCACGACCTCCGTGCCGAGGATCTCGACCTGCTCGAGGGCCATCTCCAGGGGGAGGCCAGCGTGGTCCATGAGGAAGAGCTGGCGCTGGTAGTCGCCGACGTGGTCCGCGAAGGACAGCGTGCGCTCGATGACCATCTCGGGGGTACCGACGGTCAGCGGGGTCTGCGCGGTGAAGTCTTCCATCGACGGCCCGTGCCCGTAGACCGGCGCATTGTCGAAGTACGGCCGGAAGCGGCGCTTCGCCTCGGCCTCGGTGCCGGCCATGAAGGCCTGACCGCCGAGCCCGACGATCGCCTGGTCGGCGTCACCGTGGCCGTAGTGCTCGAAGCGGCGCCGGTAGAGGTCGACCATCTGGGCGGTGTGCTCGAGGTTCCAGAAGATGTTGTTGTGGAAGAACCCGTCGCCGTAGAAGGCGGCCTGCTCGGCGATCTCGGTGGAGCGGATCGAGCCGTGCCAGACGAAGGGGGCGACCCCGTCGAGCGGGCGCGGTGCCGAGGTGAAGCCCTGCAGGGGCGTGCGGAACTGGCCCTTCCAGCTCACCGACTCCTCGCGCCACAGTCGGCGCAGCAGGTGGTAGTTCTCGATGGCCAGCGGGATGCCCTGGCGGATGTCCTTGCCGAACCACGGGTAGACCGGGCCGGTGTTGCCGCGGCCCATCATCAGGTCGATGCGCCCGCCGGAGAGGTGCTGGAGGAAGGCATAGTCCTCGGCGATGCGCACCGGGTCGGTGGTCGTGATCAGGGTTGTCGCGGTCGAGAGCTTCAGACGCTCGGTCTGCGCCGCGATGTAGGCGAGGTGGGTCGTCGGCGCGGAGGGCACGAAGGGCGGGTTGTGGTGCTCGCCGGTGGCGAAGACGTCGAGCCCGACCTCCTCGGCCTTGAGGGCGATCTGCGTCATGGCGTGGATGCGCTCGCCCTCGCTCGGCGTGCGGCCGGTGGTGGGGTCCATGGTCACGTCGCCGACGGAGAAGAGTCCGAACTGCATCGCTGCCTCCTAGTTGATTGAACCGTCAACTAGACTAACAGAGCAATGCGGTGAGACATTCCCGTCCCGCCCTCGTCGGCGTCGAGTCTGCTCAGGCGAAGGCGGTGTAGCGGTTGAGCTTGTTCCACGCGACGACGTCGGCGTGGGGATACCAGACGCCGTTGCGGGCGGAGGTGAAGGGATCGGCGAGCTGGTACCTCGACGCCGTGTACCCGACGATCGTGACGTAGTGGCCGGCGTTGAAGGTGTCGCCGGCGACCTGGTTCATGTTGATGACGACCGGGTACCCGGCGTCGATGCTCGTCCTCGTGTGCCCGTGGAGCGTCTTGGCCAAGGTGCCGGCGGCCGGCATCCGGAAGCGGTACTTCTGCGCGGAGTCCGTCCGCAGGAGGTGGGCGTTGAGCACCGCGGCGATGTAGGTCGGGTCCTGCAGGCCGGCGCCACCGCTCAGGCCGAGGTCATTGGCGAGGGTGCTCTGGCTCGGGGTGACATCACGTGCAGTCAGGGCGATGCGCGTGCTCGCGGCCGAGCACCAGGAGCCCGTCTCCTGGGCCTGGAAGCTGTAGGGGAGGGTCGCTGCGCTCGCGGCGGCGGGGATGAAGAGGGTGGCACCCGTGCCGATGCCGCCGGCGATGAGACCGCGGCGGGTGAGGGTCGTCGTGCGTGCGGAGGTCATGGGCTCTCCCGCGCTCTCGACTCGCGCCGAGGCCACGGCGCGCCTCCGACGCTACGGGCGAAGGGAGGGCCTGTCGCGGCGAGCTGGCCCTCCCTTCGCCGGTGCTCAGATCACCCGCTTGACGGTGCGGATCCCGACCCACAGGCCGACCGCGCAGGTGGCAATCGCGGCGACGAAGCCCCAGGCGACGGTCGCGTCCCAGAGCGTGCCGGTGAAGAGCGCCCGCTCCGCGTCGACGATGTAGGTGAGCGGGTTGACCTTGGACGCCGCCTGCATCCACTCCGGGCCGGCCTCGAGCGGCAGCATCATCCCGGCGAGCATGAGCAGCGGGAAGATCAGCGACTGCTGCACTCCCCAGAAGAGCCACTCGCGACTCTTGGAGGCGAGGCCGAGCGCGTACGACAGCGACCCCAGGCCGATGCCGAAGATCCCGAGGATGAGCAGGCCGACGAGGACGTGCAGCGGGTAGAACTCGAGGCCGAAGGGGATCGCGACGACGGTGATGAGCAGCGCCTGGGCGACCAGTGGGGCGAATTCCTTCAGGGCCCGACCGGTGAGGATCGAGGACCGGTAGAGCGGTGTCGCGAGGATCCGCTCGTAGGCGCCGGTCATCAGCTCGTAGAGCAGGTTGCCGCCGACCATGCCGGTGCCGAAGATTGCGATCATCACGAGCACGCCCGGCAGGAACCACTGCAGCGCATCGGCGCCCCCGATCGACTGACCCTGGAGCATCCCGTCGAGCAGCGGCCCGAAGAGCCCGAGGAAGACCAGGGGCTGGAGCAGCGAGAAGATCAGCGTGAAGGGGTCGCGGATGATCACGAGGAACTCGCGGGTGAAGACGGCTCCGGTGTCGTGGAGCCACTTGGCGACGGGTGAGCGACCGGGGTCGGTGGCCGTGGTGGTCTCGTCGGGGGTGTCGGTGAGGGTGGTCATGCTGCTGCCTCCTCGCGCAGGCTGCGTCCGGTGAGGTTGAGGAAGACGTCGTCGAGCGAGGCCGCCCGCACGTCGGTCGAGGTGACCCGGACGCCGGCGGCGTCGAGCGAGCGGATCACGGCGGGCACGAGGTCGGGACCGTGGGTGGTGGCCAGCGCGAGGCGAAGGGAGCCATCCGGCCCCCTTCGCTCCTCGACGGAGGTGATGCCCGTCGGCAGGACGGCGCGGGCCCGGGTGAGGGCGTCGGCGGAGCCATCCCGGTCGGGCTCGATCCCGACCGTGACGAGGTCGTCGGCGTGGTCGCGCTTGAGCCGCGCGGGGGTGGCATCGGCGATGACCTCGCCGTGGTCGATGAGGATGATGCGCTCGGCCATCGAGTCGGCCTCGTCGAGGTAGTGGGTCGTGAGGAGCATCGTCATGCCGTTGGCCTCGCGCAGCCGCAGGACGTGCTCCCAGAGGTTGGCCCGCGCGTGCGGGTCGAGGCCGGTGGTCGGCTCGTCGAGGAAGAGCAGCGGTGGGTGGTTCATCAGGCCCATCGCGACGTCGAGCCGGCGCCGCTGGCCGCCGGAGAGTGACATCACGGTGCGCTTCTCCATGCCGCCGAGCTCGAGTGCCTCGAGCAGCTCGGTCGCCCGCTGCCGGGCCGTCTGCTTGGGCACCGAGTAGAAGCGGCCCTGGTTGTAGAGCTCGTCGAGCACCCGGAAGGAGAACCCGCCGGCATTGCCCTGCCCGATGTAGCCGATGCGTGAGCGCACGAGCGCCGGGTCGGTGGCGACGTCGTGGCCGGCGACCTCCGCGGTGCCGGCGGTGGGGGCGAGGAGCGAGGAGAGCATGCGAAGGGTGGTCGACTTGCCTGCTCCGTTGGGTCCGAGGAAGGCGACGAGCTCGCCCTTCCCGACATCGAGGTCGATGCCCCTGACGGCCTCGACGAGCTCCTTCTTGCGGGTGAAGGTCTTGGTCAGGCCCCGGGCACGGACCATTGTTTCCGTACGGTGTACTGATTTGGTCATGGATGAAACGGTACGCTGTACGGATACTGCTGGCAAGCGACATTTCGAATGAGGAGTGGGATGGTCCCGGACGAGGGTGCGCAGGCCGAGACGACAGGTCAGGAGCAGTGGCAGGACCGCCGACACCGGGACCCCTTCGCCCTGCTCTGGGAGGAGCCGGACACCTCGAAGGTCGGTCGTCCCGCCCGAGTGAGCCGGGCCGAGGTCGTCGCCGCTGCAGTGGCGCTGGCCGACGAGCAGGGGCTGACCAAGCTGTCGATGCGGGCCGTGGCCAAGGCCCTGGGGGTCGGCACCATGACGCTCTACTCCCACGTCCCGGGTCGCGAGGAGCTCATCGACCTGATGATCGAGACTGCCTACGCCGAGATCGACCTCCCCGGTGCCGATCTCGACTGGCGGCCCGCGCTCGAGAGGTACGCCCGGGGTCATTGGACCATGTTCCGGGCGCACCCGTGGCTGCTCGACATCAACCCGTGGCGCATGCCGCTGGGCCCGCACGTCCTCGCCGCCCAGGATGTCGGGGCGCGGTGCCTCGTCGACACGGGTCTGAGCGCGACTCAGGTCGTCGAGACCATCGGGGTCGTCGACAACAGCATCATCGGTGCCGCCCGATCGGCCGCGGCAGAGGTCGACGACGAGCGGCGTGAGGGGGTGGGCTACGAGGACTACTGGACCGCGACCAGCCGGTTCTGGGAGGAGCGCTTCGACCCGACGCGTTTCCCGTCGATGACCCGGCTCTGGACGGTCGGTGCCTACGACACGGCAGCGACCCCCTTCGACCTGCGTCTGGACGGCCTGCTCGACACCATCGAGCTGCTCATCGACGAGGCGCGGGCCAAGGGCACGGAGGCGGTCCCGGCCTTCGACGACTGCATGGTCCTGCTCGAGGCCAGGGTCGAGCGGTATCGCGAGCAGGGCTGGGCGTGAGCGGCCCTGTGCCTCAGTCCCGCTCGAGCAGCTCCGAGATCTGGTGGGTCAGCTCGACGGCCGCCTCGATCTCCACCTTGCGGCTGGAGACGGACTCGACGTTGAAGCCGAAGGGGATGTCCAGGTAACGGCAGAAGTCGGCGAGCTCCCGGGCGGCGTTGACCGCGTGCTGCTTGGACCAGGCGAGCGGGTCGTCGGCGTGGAGGATCTCGTTGCGCACCCACTGCGGGACGTCGACGCCGAGCCACTCGAGGAAGGACAGCGTCTTCGTCGACCCGCACAGGGAGAGGGTGAAGACGAGCGGCGCGGCCTCGAGCCCGTCGTCGGCGACGGCATAGCGGTAGTCCGAGGCGAGGTTCTTCGCCGCGCCGATGTCATAGATGATCTGGCTGATGAAGAAGCTGGCCCCGGAGTCCTGCTTGCGCATCAGCCGCTCGTGCTCGTCGCCCCGGCTCGCGTGCCGCTCCGGGATGGTCACGCCTCCGAGGGGGACATCGGGACGCACCGACTGGTGGATGTCGAGGGCCTGCGGCAGGGTCGTCAGGACCGGTGCGTCAGCGCTGGAGGACCCGACGAAGACCGTGAGGACGTTGTCCGGGGCCGAGTTCAGCCACTCACCCAGCTCCTCCGGCGCGTACTTCCCGACGGCCCGGTAGACGATCGCCGGCCGGTCCCAGCGGGTGAGCTGCTCCCGGAGGTACTCAGCAGGGTCGACCATCGCGGCGAAGGGGAAGGGGCGGGGTATCGGGTTGCGGTCGGCCTCGTCGGTGATGTCGTAGAGCACGAGGGCGTCCACGGGCAGGGCCTCGACGCGCGCCAGCGTCCGCTCGGCGATCTCGGCCACCCGCTCCGGTGCCGTCTCGGCGCGTGGGGGAGTGAGTCCGAAGAGGAGGACCTCTCGGGCATTGCGTGCCGGCGCCGGGAAGGACCCGAGGGCTGGTGCGGTGGGCTGATCCTGCATGGTGGGAACGCTAGTCGCCGCCGCGCCGGGGTGACGTCCCGTCTCGCGAAGTGCGATGGAGGCGACTGGTTAGGCTCAGCGCGTTACCGCACCCACGAAGGAGCACCAGTGCAGATCAAGGACACCGCAGCCATCGTCACCGGCGGGGCCTCCGGCCTCGGGGCCGCGACCGCAGCCTCCCTGGCCGAGGGAGGAGCGACGGTCTTCGCCTTCGACCTCCCCGACTCGATCGAGAAGGCGCCGGCCGTCGACGGGGTCGAGTACGTCGCCGTCGACGTCACCGACGCCGATCAGGTCCAGGCCGCGGTCGACACCGCTGCCGAGGCCGACGTGCCGCTGCGCACGGTCGTCAACTGCGCCGGCATCGGGCCGTCGATGCGCATCCTCGGCCGCAAGGGACCGCACGACCTCGCCCTCTACGCCAAGGTCGTCCAGATCAACCTCATCGGCACCTTCAACGTCATGACGCTCGCCGCGGAGAAGATCGCGCAGACCGAGGGTGACGAGCACAACCAGCGCGGCGTCATCATCAACACCGCCTCGGCCGCGGCCTACGACGGCCAGGTCGGGCAGGCCGCCTATGCCTCGAGCAAGGGCGGCATCGTCGGGCTGAACCTCTCCGCCGCCCGTGACCTCGCGCAGCACGGCATCCGCGTCATGACGATCGCCCCCGGCATCGTCGAGACCCCGATGCTCGCGACCGTCTCGGAGGAGTTCCGCGAGGGCCTCGCCAAGGGAGTGCCCTTCCCGCAGCGCCTCGGCCGCCCGGACGAGTTCGCCCAGCTGGCCCGTCAGATCGTCGACCACGACTACCTCAACGGCGAGGTCATCCGGATGGACGGTTCCCTGCGCATGGCTCCGCGCTGACCTGAGCCGATCTGATCCGTCCGCCCCGCTGCGAGGACGCAGGGGCTGGGGGTGGCCCTAAGGAAAAGTCCGGACCGCTCTCCCTTCGTCTCACGGCCGAAGGGCATGGTCCGGACTTTTCCATGAGTCGGGCCGACCCCCGCCCTGCGTCCGCTCCGCTGCTCCGGTCAGGCCGGCTCGGTGACGTCCGCGACCTGCGCCCCGAGGTGGGTCAACGCTGCGTCGGCCTCCAGCGTGGCCGCGACGCCGTGCTCCCCGGCGCCGATCGAGATCGTCCGGCCGGTGACCGTCGCATCGGCGATGACCGGCAGTGCCGTCAGGGATCCGAAGGGGGTGATCGTCCCCCGCTCGTAGCCGGTCACCTCGCGCGCGACGTCCTTGTCGGGCAACGAGATCCGGTTGACGTCGAGGAGCGCGCGCAGCTTTGGCCAGGAGATCTGCCGGTCGCCGGGCACGAGGACGAAGAGGTGGTCGTCCTCGGCCCGGCGCACCACGAGGGTCTTGATGATGTCGGCCGGCTCGACCCCGCGCGCGGCGGCGGCCTCCTCGAGGGAGCCCACTCGGCCGTGCCGGGTGATCGTGTGCTCGATGCCGCTGTCGGTCAGGGCCTGTGCCGCTCGCGTCTCGCCGTCCATGTCAGCAGCGTAGGCCGCTCGCCCATGCATCACCTGGCGTTATGGGTAAGCAAACGTTGACTTATGATTGACGGATGGCCTTCTTCACCTTCCCCAACCCGGTCAACGAGAAGGCGGCGCGCACCGTCGCCGCGGGCGTCGTCGTCATCAGCGTGCTCACCCTCGTCACCGGGTGGTGGTGGCTGACCGTGCCGCTCGCGCTCGGGTTCATTGCCCGCGTGCTCGCCGGCCCCCGCCTCAGCCCGCTCGGCTGGCTCGCGATGACGGTCATCGCCCCGCGTCTGGGCGGGCTCCGCCTGTCACCCGGGCCGCCCAAGCGCTTCGCCCAGTTGATCGGCGCGATCTTCTCGACGGCGGCGGCCGTCCTCGCGCTCGGCTTCGGTCACACCCTGGCCGCCGGGATCGTCCTGGGCGTGCTGCTGGTCTTCGCCACCCTCGAGGCGGCGCTCGGCTTCTGCGCCGGGTGCTTCGTCTTCGGTCATCTCATGCGCGTCGGGGTCATCCCGCAGGAGACCTGCGCGGCCTGCGCCGACATCTCCCTGCGGCGCCCCGTCACGACGAGCTGAGCTCGACTCCACCCGGAGGACGCAGAAATCGAGTCCGGACGTAGTAATAACCACGTCCGGACTCGATAACCACGTCCTACGGCGAAGGAAGGAGTCATCCGCGGGTCGAGTGCCAGATGATGCCGGCGATGAAGGCCGCTCCGCCGAGTGCGCCGAGGCCGGCGAAGACCATGGTGTGCTCGGACTGCGTCGCGAGGCTGACGAAGAAGCCGCCGAGGATGCCGATGATCAGGGCATTCGCCGTCAGCGCGAGGGCCCGCTGGCCGATGTCGTGCTGGCGCTCGTCGGTGAAGGCTCCGCCGAGCAGGGCGAGCGCCTCGGCTCGTCGACGGCCCACGAAGAGCACGGCCCCGTAGGCGAGCATGATCAGGAGGCCGATGATCCCGAAGCGGGTCTGATCCGTGGCGACGCCGATCGCCAGGTAGGCCAGGCCGATCACCGCGCAGACCGTGAGGGCCGCTCCGATGCCGCCCGCGCGGCGCTCAGGTGCCTCATTCGTCATGGAAGATCTCCTCGACTGTCGCGTTGAAGTGCCGGGCGATGCGCAGGGCCAGGCCCAGCGAGGGGTCGTATCGGCCCCGCTCGATCGCGATCACGGTCTG
>JBQGNO010000027.1:0-23348 GCA_052087725.1 Janibacter sp.
CTTCCGATCTCGGATGACGATGTCGATGCCCTCACCGACCTGCTCCAGCTCGTAGTCGGTGACCAGCGCGGCCACCTCGATGAGTGCGTCGTTCTCGAGGGAGAGCCCGGTCATCTCGCAGTCGATCCACACGATGCGTTCGGACGAGGGCTGGGTCTGTGCAGTCACGCCCATCACCATAGCGACCGCGCGGATGTCGTCCTGCGCACGTGGGGACTTCTCCCCACCGACAGAAGGCAGGTGCTCCATTAGCGTGTCGCCCATGAGCGCGACGCCACCTCCGCCGCCCCACGGTCAGCCGCCGGCACCTCCCCAGGGTCAGCCACCGGCGCCCACGGGCGCGCCACCGCCCCCGCCGGGGCGGGCGTCAGCGACATCTGCCTCCCCGCCGGCAGGTCAGCCACCCGCCCCTCCGGCAGGGCAGCCGCCGGCCCCGCCGGCAGGGCAGCCGCCGGCCCCGCCGACGTCGAGCCGTCCGCCCGAGGACTCCATGTCCCGACGGATGCTGCGTCGCAACGACCCTCCCGAGGAGCCGGAGTGGTACCGCACCGCCACGCGGTCGGTGCTGCTCGCCGAGGAGGAGGCCCGCACCGACTCGCGACAGCGGGTCCTCGACCAGCAGCAGGCCTATGAGCAGCACCAGGCGATGGTGGCCCAGCATCAACAGGCCGTCGCCGCCCAGCAGCAGGCGTGGATGCAGCACCAGGCATGGATGCAGCAGCAGCAGTACAGCGCGCACTACGTCGCGGCGCAGGCCCAGGCCAACCCCACCCCGCGGCCGACCCTGCGCACCTGGCTCCTCGGGGGTTTCGTCGCGGTCGGCGCCCTCCTGCTCAGCATGTTGATCGCGCTCTCCTTCGGCTTCAGCTATGGCATCGTCCTGACCCTGGCCAGTCTCCTCGCCGCGCTCATCCCCCTCGTGATCGTCACGCCGATCTTCCTGTGGCTCGACCGCTTCGAGGCCGAGCCGTGGCGCTACCTCGTCACGGCCTTCCTCTACGGCGCCCTCGTCTCGACCTTCGTCGCGGGCTTCGTCAACGGCAGGGCCCAGGGCTTCTTCACCGCGATGACCGACCCCCAGTCCGGCAGGACACTCATGGCCGTGATCTCCGCTCCGCTGTCGGAGGAGACGATGAAGGGGCTCTTCCTGCTCGTCATGTGGCTGCTCTTCCGCAGGCAGTTCAACGGGCTGACCGACGGGCTCGTCTACGCCGGGATCGTCGCGGCCGGTTTCGCCTTCGTCGAGAACATCCAGTACTTCGGGGAGGGGTACCTCCTGGCCGGGCCCGACGGGTTCATCCAGACCGTCGTCATGCGCGGGCTTGCCACCCCCTTCCTCCACCCGATGTTCACGGCGATGACCGGGATCGGCATCGGTATTGCCGCGACCTCGCGTTCGATGCCCGTGAAGTTCATCGCCCCCTTCCTCGGGTGGTGCGTGGCCGTCCTCCTGCACGGGTTGTGGAACCTCAGTGCCTCGGCGGGATTCGCCGGCTTCGTCCTCGGGATGATCTTCGGCTTCCTCGCCCTCGTCGCCTTCGTCGTCTTCGTCGTCTGGACCCGACGGCGGGAGGGCCGCGTCATCGGGGAGCACCTCATGCCCTACGCCCAGACCGGGTGGATCTCGCCCGAGGAGGTCGGGATGCTCGCCTCGATGAAGGCTCGCCGTACGGCCCGGAGGTGGGCAAAGTTCAACGGTGGCCCCCAGAGCGTGCGGTCGATGCGCAGCTTCCAGGACAGCGCCTCGGAGCTCGCGCTCCTGCGGTTCCGGATGCTCAGCCACACCGCCGATCCGAAGTCACTGCACCGGGAGCGGATCCTGCTCGACTCGATGACCGCACGCCGTCGCGAGTTCGCGGGGGTCGCGCCGGGTTAGGCCCCGGAGCGTGGCGCGGCGCTGGCGACGACCTCGAGTGGCTGGTCGGTCAGGGCCGCGACCGCCGCCCGGTGGCTCTGGTCCCGCAGGTCGAGGTCGAGGATGGCGACCGAAGGGGGAGCGGGCTCGTCGGCGCGCCAGTCCACGAGGGCGGGCGCGCTGAGCGGTCCGGAGACGAGGACCTCGGAGGGGTCGACGACCAGTCCGTGACCGGTCGCCTTGAGCACGGACTCCTTGCGGGCCCACACGCGGGCCCGGGCGACGAGCAGCTCCCGACCGGAGAGCCCGTCGAAGGAGTGGACCTCGTCGTGGGAGAGGGTCACGCCGGCAAAGCCCTCGAAGTCGGCGTCCGTGAGGTCCTCGGTGTCCACCCCGACCTCGACGCCCTCGGCCACGGCGACGACCGCCAGGGACCCGGTGTAGGACAGCGAGAAGTGCCATCCGGGACGATCGACGAGGCTCGGCTTGCCGTGCAGCTCGCTGCCGCAGGTCGTGCAGCGGCGGGCGAAGGACAGGCCGGCAGGGTCCCGGTCGAGCAGCTCCCCGAGCAGGCGGCGGACCAGCGCGTGACCCGTGACGAAGGGGGCGGACTCGCGCTTGCGTGAGGCCCGGGCGCGCTCCCCGTCATCGAGCAGCGCAAGGTCGGCGGGGGACTCGGTGACCTCCGCCTCTCGCACGGTGACCTGCACGGGCATGGAGCCGATCATGTCAGGTCGAGGCGATCACTACACTGAACCCCGCCCGTCGTGGACAACTGCGCGATGGGGCATGCCTCCGTAGCTCAGCCGGATAGAGCAAGGGCCTTCTAATCCCTAGGTCGCGAGTTCGAGTCTCGCCGGAGGCGCTCAGCTGGGTTCGCTGGATTATGGTGGGCGCATGAGCGAGCTGACGACGACGGAGGTCGCCACGGACGACATGCTCGCTCGGATCACCGCACTGCGTGATGAGGTCGAGCGCAGCGCTCCCGCAATGGATCTGCCCTCGACGCAGGCGGCCAGCGACGAGCGCTCGGCCCTGCTGAACCAGCTCGACGACTACGTCATCCCGCGCCTCGAGGCGATCGACGCCCCGCTGCTCGCGGTCGTCGGTGGCTCGACCGGGTCGGGCAAGTCGACCATCGTCAACTCCATCCTCCGCCGGGAGGTCAGCCGCTCGGGCGTGCTGCGCCCGACGACGACGAGCCCGGTGCTCATCCACCATCCCGAGGACGGGGCGTGGTTCCGGGACGGGCGGGTCCTCCCTTCGCTCGCCCGCGTCACCGGCGAGCCGAGCGAGCCCCAGCCGGGCACCCTGCGGCTGGCGCCCTCCCACGAGCTCCCGGCCGGGATGGCCATCCTCGACGCGCCCGACATCGACTCGGTCGTCTCCGCCAACCGTGAGCTGGCTGCCCAGCTGCTCTCGGCCGCGGACCTGTGGCTCTTCGTGACGACGGCCGCTCGCTATGCCGATGCCATCCCGTGGCAGCTGCTGCGGCAGGCCTCCGACCGCGGCACCGCGGTCGCGATCGTCCTCGACCGGGTGGACCGTCCGGCGATGCCCGGTGTGCGCACCCACCTCATCGAGATGCTCCGCGAGCAGGGCATGGAGACCGCGCCGGTCTTCACCATCCCCGAGACCGACCTCGACGCCCAGGGCCTGATCCCCGAGGCGGACATCGAGCGGCTCCACCGGTGGCTCACGGCCCTGGCCGGCGACCAGACGGCCCGCAGCATCATCGTCCGCCAGACCCTCGGAGGGGCGCTGCGCTCCCTCGACGGACGCGCCGAGTCGCTCGTGCGGGCCACCCGCTCCCAGCGCGACGCGGCCGGGAGCCTCGCCCAGGTCGCCTACGACGCCTACGACACGGCCGAGGAGGGGGTGACCGAGGGGATGAAGGACGGCCAGCTCCTGCGCGGCGAGGTCCTCGCCCGCTGGCAGGAGTTCGTCGGCACCGGCGAGTTCTTCCGCAAGGTGGAGAAGGGAGTGGCCCGGGTCCGCGATCGCGTCACCTCCGCCGTCGGTGGGCCACCGGCCACGGCCGAGCTCGACGAGGCGCTGCACACCGGCGTCTCCGCGATGCTCCTCGCCGAGGCCGACACGGCCGCCGAGACCATCGCCCGCACCTGGCGCGGGACCGAGGCGGGGCCGCTCGTCCTCGAGGACCACCCGGAGCTGGCGCGCTCCTCGAGAGGCATCGAGCAGGAGGTCGAGCGACTCGTGCGCGACTGGCAGGGCGATGTCCTCGACATCGTCCGGGCCGAAGGGGGCAACCGCCGCACCAACGCCCGCGTCGCCGCCTACGGCGTCAACGGCATCGGCCTCTTCCTCATGCTCATCTCCTTCGCGCACACCGGCGGTGCGCTCGTCGCCCCCGAGGTGGCCATCGCCGGAGGCACGACCGCCATGGCACAGAAGGTGCTCGAGGCGATCTTCGGTGACCAGGCCGTGCGCGAGATGTCGAGGAAGGCGCGGCAGCTCCTCCTCGAGCGGGTCGCCGGGCTCTACACCGCCGAGCGGGAGCGTTACACGAGGGTCACGGGCGAGCTCACGGTGAGCGAGGCGCAGATCCGTCGGCTGCAGCAGGCCGCCGCCGCGGTCGGCGAGGGCGTGCGATGAGCCCGCGCGGCTCCCTTCGTCGCACGGACGGGGACGATGTCCTCTCCCTCGAGGAGATCGCGGCCCGGACCGACGCCCTGGACGCGGCCATCGAGACCGGCGGCTCGCGGCTGGACCCCCGGGCCGTCGAGCGCGCGCAGCACGTCGTCGCCAAGGTCGCCGAGCGGACCTCGCTCGTCGGTGACCACACCGTCGTCGCGCTGGCCGGAGCCACCGGCTCCGGCAAGTCCTCCCTCTTCAACTCCCTCGCGGGCACGGGCGTGGCCCGGGTGGGGATGCGCCGGCCGACCACCTCCACCCCGACCGCTGCCGTCTGGGGCGACGAGCCGGCGGGCGAGCTCCTCGACTGGCTCTCGGTCGGAGCCAGGCACCAGACCCCCACCGCGCAGGCCCCGCAGCTCGAGGGACTGGTTCTCATCGACCTGCCCGACTTCGACTCCCGCGAGTCCGCGCACCGTGACGAGGCCCAGCGGGTCCTCGAGCTGGTGGACGTCTTCGTCTGGGTCACCGATCCGCAGAAGTACGCCGACGCCGTCCTGCACGACGAGTACGTCGCCGTGCTGCGCGAGTACGGCGCGGTGACGCTCGTCGTCCTCAACCAGGTCGACCGGTTGCCGCCCGGAGGCCAGGAGCAGGTGGAGGCCGACCTCACCCGTCTCCTCGACCGCGACGGCCTGGAGCACCACGACGTCATCGGCACCTCGACGGTCTCGGGGACCGGGATGGACGAGCTGCGCACCCACCTCCAGCGGGCCGTCGAGCACTCCGACGCGCCCCGGCGCCGGCTGGCGGCGGACCTGCGGGCCGGGGCCGAGACGCTGGCCGACTCCGTGGCCGATGTCGACGCGGAGGTGTCGGCCCGCGCCCGCCAGGAGCTCGTCGACGCGCTCGCTCGCAGCGCCGGCGTCCCGACCGTCGTCGACGCGGTGGCGCGGGACTACCGGCTCGAGGCGTGGGCCCGGACGGGATGGCCCTTCACCCGGTGGGTCCGGGCCTTCCGCCCGGCGCCGCTGAAGCGACTGCGGCTGGACAAGCACGCCGACGCGGCGCCGGACATCACCGACCAGGACGTGCGGGCCGTGCTCGGTCGTTCGTCGATCCCGCCGCCGGCCCCCGCGGCCCGAGCCGCGGTGGATCTGGCGTCCCGGCGGATCGGTACGACGGCGGGGGAGCGCCTGCCGACCCGCTGGGCCGATGCGGTCGCCGATGCCGCACGCCCGGCGGACCACGACCTCGCCGATGCCCTCGACCAGGCGGTGCTGCGGACCCCGCTGCGGGCCCGCAAGCCGCTGTGGTGGGGGGTCTTCGGTCTCCTGCAGACGGTCTTCGCGCTCGCCGCGATCATCGGTCTGCTCTGGTTGGTCGTCGTCGGGGTCGCCTCGTGGCTGCAGCTCCCGGCCGTACCGACTCTCGACGTCGGCCCCTTCGCGACGCCCTTCCTGCTCCTCGCCGGTGGCCTGCTCGCCGGCCTGCTCCTCGCCGTGCTGGCGCGATGGCTCGCCCGCGGCGGAGCCCGCCGGCGTGGCCGGACGGTCGAGAAGCGCTTGCGGCACGCCGTGGGCGAGGCCGCCGACGAGCGGGTGGTCGAGCCCGTCCAGCAGGTGCTCTCCGAGCACACACGGACCCGGACGACGCTGCAGCGCGCGCTGGGCTGACCCCCTTCGTCCCCGGCGCCGGCGACCACGACCCGGCCTCGGTCCACATCCTCGTGACGCCCGTCAGGCCGGTCCACAGGTTCGTCAGCCCCCGACCACGCTCCCTCGATCTTGTCGACAGTGGTCTCCACGAGCTCACCGACCGCGGTGGGTGGGGAGAGATTGGGAGTACGCCATGAACGAGACCGAGCTGACCGTCGCCGGCCGGGTCGTCGCCGACCCGGAGCACCGCACGACCCGTTCCGGGATGCATTTCACGACCTGCCGTTTGGCGACCACCGTGCGCCGTCGCACCACGGAGGGCGTCTTCGTCGACGCGTCGACGAGCTTCTACAACGTCGCGGCCTTCCGGTCCTTGGGGATGAATGCGCACGCGTCCCTGCGCAAGGGGGACCCGGTCGTCGTCAACGGTCGGGTCACGATCAACACCTGGCAGCGTGCCGATGAGTCGTGGGGCACCTCTGCCGAGATCGAGGCGATCGCCCTCGGCCACGACCTGACCTACGGGACGACCGCCTACACCAAGGCCGGTCGCAGTGTCGTCGACGAGGGAGCGGAGGAGGCCGCCCACCGCTCGTTCACCGAGATGACCGATCGGATCGCCGGAGGCGACGGCCAAGCCTGGGGGTCACCCCCGCCGCCGGGCGAGGCGGACTCCTCGGGCTCACGGAGCGAGCAGGCCGACGAGGAGACGAGTGAGGACGTGCCGCTGTCCGCCTGAGGTGGCGCGGCGATTCGGGCATGGGGGCGGGAGTGGATAGCCTGCCCCCATGGCCGACTACATCTACACCATGGTCCGTGCGCGCAAGGCGCACAACGAGAAGGTCATCCTCGATGACGTCTCGATGTCCTTCTACCCCGGCGCCAAGATCGGGATGGTCGGCCCCAACGGGGCCGGTAAGTCGACCATCCTGAAGATCATGGCCGGGCTCGACCAGCCGAGCAACGGTGAGGCGTCGCTCAAGCCGGGCGCGACCGTCGGCATCCTGCTGCAGGAGCCTCCCCTCAACGAGGACAAGACCGTCCTCGGCAATGTCGAGGAGGGCGCCGGCGAGATCAAGGCCAAGCTCGACCGCTTCAACGCCATCTCCGAGGAGATGGGGGAGCCCGACGCCGACTTCGACGCGCTCATGGCCGAGATGGGCAAGCTCCAGGAGGACATCGACCATGCCGACGCCTGGGACCTGGACTCCCAGCTCGAGCAGGCCATGGACGCACTGCGCTGCCCCCCGCCCGACAGCGAGGTGACCCACCTCTCCGGTGGTGAGCGTCGCCGCGTCGCGCTGTGCAAGCTGCTGCTGCAGAAGCCGGACCTGCTGCTCCTCGACGAGCCGACCAACCACCTGGACGCGGAGTCCGTGCTCTGGCTCGAGCAGCACCTCGCGAACTACCCCGGCGCCGTCCTCGCCGTCACTCACGACCGGTACTTCATGGACAACGTCGCGCAGTGGATCGCCGAGGTCGACCGCGGTCGTCTCTACCCCTACGAGGGCAACTACTCCACCTACCTGGAGAAGAAGCAGGAGCGCCTCGAGGTCCAGGGCAAGAAGGACCAGAAGCTCGCCAAGCGCCTGAAGTCGGAGCTCGAGTGGGTCCGCTCCAACGCCAAGGCCCGCCAGACGAAGTCGAAGTCCCGCCTCTCCCGCTACGAGGAGATGGCCGCCGAGGCCGAGCGCACCAAGAAGCTCGACTTCGAGGAGATCCAGATCCCGCCGGGCCCGCGCCTGGGCAGCAAGGTCATCGAGGTCACGGACCTGAAGAAGGGCTTCGGGGAGCGCGTGCTCATCGACGACCTCTCCTTCACGTTGCCCCGCAACGGCATCGTCGGTGTCATCGGCCCCAACGGTGTCGGGAAGACGACGCTCTTCAAGACGATCGTCGGCTTCGAGGAGCCGGACTCGGGCTCCGTCGATGTCGGTGACACCGTCCAGATCTCCTACGTCGACCAGTCCCGCGGCGGTATCGACAGCGAGAAGAACGTCTGGGAGGTCGTTTCCGAGGGCAACGACCACATCCGGGTCGGCCAGGTCGAGATCCCCTCTCGCGCCTACGTCAGCCAGTTCGGCTTCAAGGGGCCGGACCAGCAGAAGAAGGCCGGGGTGCTCTCCGGTGGTGAGCGCAACCGCCTCAACCTCGCGCTGACCCTCAAGCAGGGCGGCAACCTGCTGCTGCTCGATGAGCCGACCAATGACCTGGACGTCGAGACGCTCGGCTCCCTGGAAAATGCGCTGCTCGACTTCCCCGGGTGTGCTGTGGTCATCTCCCACGACCGGTGGTTCCTCGACCGCGTCGCGACGCACATCCTCGCCTACGAGGGCACCGAGGAGGACCCGGCCGCCTGGTACTGGTTCGAGGGCAACTTCGAGGCCTACGAGGAGAACAAGGTCGAGCGCCTCGGTGAGGACGCTGCGCGGCCGCACCGGGTCACGCACCGTCGTCTCACCCGCGACTGAGCTCCACCGCCCCCCGCGCTGGGGGTTCGCCCCCTGAGAGGGGGCGAACGCCCTTCGTCATGCCGTGGCCGGGTCCAGCTCGGCCTCGATGAGGTCCGCGGCGCGGGCCGTGCCCCCTTCGTCCTGCGCCTGCCGGGCCAGCGCAGCGCTGCGGGCCGCGACATCGGGGTCACGCAGGAGCACCTCCGCTGCCTCGGCGAGTGCTGTCGAGGTGGCCTCCGCGGTGTCGAGCCGTCGGGCGACGCCGAGGTCGACGAGGGTGTCGGCATTGGCGAACTGGTCGACGTCCTGGGGGACCGCGATCATCGGGGTCGCGGTGAGCAGGCCTTCGGCGGACCCACCCATCCCAGCGTGGGTGACGAAGAGGTCGGCCTCACGCAGGATCGCCAGCTGCGGCACCCACCGGTGCACCTCGACCCCGTCGGGCATCTCGCCGAGGACATCGAGGTCGATCCGCCGCCCGACCTGCAGCACGAGGTGCCACCCACGGCGACCGCCGAAGGCCCTGAGGCACTCGCGGTAGAACTCGGGCTGGTCGGTGTAGCTCGATCCGAGGGAGACGAGGACGACGGTCTCAGCACCGTCGGGGCGCTGCCAGGTGCCCTGGTCCGTCCGCTCGCCCACGCACGGTCCGACGAAGGTGATCCGGGACGGGTCGACCCGATCGGCGTGGGGCTGCATGGCCCGCGGGACGAGCGCCAGGGCGCGTGGCGGGACACCGCTGAAGGTGTCCGGATCGGTCGTGGTCGCCCCCTCGCGCTCCAGCCAGGCACCGAAATCGGCCCGGAAGTCGTCGGCCCCCGGCAGAGCAATGATGTGCGCGGCGACCTCATCGGCGTAGCCCTCCCACGCGACGAAGGTCGGGGACAGCTGGACGAAGGGGCGGCCGTGCGCCTCGGCGAGCAACCGGCCGCCGTAGCCGCCGATGTCGGCGAGGTAGAGGTCGGCCGGTTCCGCGTCGAAGCGGGCCCGGACCTGCGCCAGACCCTGGATGGCGTCCTCGAGGAAGAGTCGCATCGCGCCGATCGGGTCCTCGGGCCAAGCGCCCCTGGGAAGGGTGGAGGAGCACGGCACCAGCTCGGCGCCGGTGGCCTCGATGAGCTCGCGCTGCTCGGGGTCGTTGACCACGCTCACCCGGTGCCCTCGGTCCACCAGCGCCCGCAGGATCTCGAGGCTGGGCAGGGTGTGACTCACGGCGTTGACGCCGAACATCGCGAGGTGTGCCATGTCCTCGATGGTCGCCTCCTCCACGGCTCGGCGCCACCGATTTGTCGTGGCAGGTGGTTGGTCGGGAGTCGAAGGGAGGATCTCGCCATCGTGTCCGACCGGACGGATAGCGTGCAGCCATGCCGTCACTCCTCGAGCAGATCGCCGGTCGCGACACCGTCACCGGCGAGGTACTCACCGGGAGCCTCGGGGACGGTGAGCGGCTCGCCGATGTCGAGCTCATCGGCTGCACCCTGCGGGACTCGACCTGGGCCGGGGCGGTCCTGGCCGGGGTCCGCCTCGAGGGGTGCGCCGTCGAGCGGGTCGACCTCTCCCGGGTCCGGCTGCCCGACACGGTCCTCGACGGGTGCACCTTCAGCGGGTGCAAGGCCCTGGCCACGTCCTGGTCGATGCTGCGGGAGCCGATGCTCTCGCCGGGCCCCAGCAGCTGGGTCGACTGCCAGCTGGCGATGGGCAGCTTCAGCGGCCTCGACCTCACTGGAGGGCGCTTCGAGCGGTGTGTGCTCACCGATGCGGACTTCGACGGGGCGAGGCTCACGGACGTCGTCGTCGACGACTGCGCCCTCGCCGGTGCGCGATTCGTCCGGGCGGACCTGCGTGGTGCCGACCTGCGCGGCGCTCGCGACTACGTCATCGACGTGCGCGAGGCGAGCGTCGAGGGACTGCGGGTCGACCCTGTGGGAGCGCTGGGGCTGCTCGCCCCCTTCGGTGTCGTCATCGAGTGACCGTCACCGGCGGTCGGCCGCCTGACGCCTGGACCACTCGAGGTCGGCGGAGTCGATGCTGGCACGCGAGTCGAGATCGACGCCGGCTCGCTGTGCAGCCCGCCGCATCTCCGGGGAGTCGAGGTCGGGCACGCGCATCGTCGTCGGCTCGATGGTGCGGTCCTGCCCGGCGTACTGACGCTGGATGGCCTCCTGGCTGCGGGCGGCGGCAGCAGCTCGACTGGTCGTGGCCTCCGTGACCCGCGTGGTCAGGCCGGTGAGCGGTGAGGAGACAATGGGGGTGTATCCGCTGGCGTGGCCCGCAGCGTTGGGGTGGTAGCTCTCGCTCACCGGGTCGGACAGTCCGTTGAGCCACGGGACGTCGTCGCAGACAGCGTGCCCGGAGAAGGCCGAGGTCGGGTCGGCGAAGGTGAACCCTGCTGCGCTCGCGGCCTCCCGGGTCCGTGAGTTGAGCAGGTCCGCCGTCGCATTGAGGCGGGTCTGCTCCTCGGGGGAGAACCAGGTGAGGGCATTGCAGTCCTCGCCCATGAACATCCGGGGGTACCCGACGACCACCACGGTCGCGTTCGGCGCCTTCGCCCTGATCGAGGCGTACAGCTCGGTCAACCTGCCGGGCAGCGTGGAGGTGATCGTGGACTCCGCGCCGTCGACCGCGGCATTGCAGTCACCGGCCCACGCCGGTGTGGCGCACTCGGTGAGCACGTCGGCGAAACCGGCGTCGTTGCCCCCGATGGAGATGCTCACCCGGTCGGTGGAGGCATCGAGCGCGGAGAGCTGGGAGCTCGTGACGTCAGCAGTCGTCGCTCCGGAGCACGCGCGCAGGTTGAGGTCGAGAGCTGCGGACGCGGCGATGAGCGAGGGGTAGGCCAGGGTCGACCTCTGGCAGGACGTGCCGTCGTCGAGATAGTCCTTCGTCCCGGTCCCGGAGGAGTAGGAGTCGCCGAGGGCGACATAGCTGTCACCGGGGGCGGCGTCCGCGGCGACCGGGCTGGCCGCGAGGGCGAGACCGGCGAGGCAGGAGGTTGTGGCGAGGAGTCGGGCGGGGCGCATGGAGTCTCCTGGGATGGGGTGGCGTCCACCGCAGGCTAGGGCGGATCACCCTCCCCGCCGGGGTTCGTGGTCGAGTCCGGGAGATGTCCTGACCGGGCCCCGACCATGTCGATGCCATCTGGTCACCGGGGCGACCGTTCAGCCGTAGATGTCGGCCAGGGCGGAGTCGATGTCCGGGTGGGTGAAGGTGAACCCGGCCTCCTCGAGCACCGCCGACGTGCAGTGTCGTCCGGTGAGGGCCAGAGCCGGGTCGCTGCGCAGGCCGACGGCGCCGATGCGCAGCAGGGGCGCCGGGGTCGGCGGAGCGGCCGGTCGGTGGAGATGTCGCCGCAGGGCCGCCATGAGTTCGGCATTGCGAAGGGGGTGGGGTGCCGCCGCGACGAGCGGCCCGTCGGGGATGCGCACCTGCGGATCGAGCCCGAGCGCCGCCACGGCGACGCGCTGCCAGTCCTCGTGGTGGATCCAGCTGAACCACTGCCGACCGGAGCCGACCCGACCGCCGAGTCCCGCCCGCGTCAGGCGGGCGAGGATCTGCAGCGCCGGGGCGAGCCGGTCGAGGACGATCGAGGTGCGCAGCAGCACGAGGTGCTCGGCGTTCGCCCCGACGGTCGCTGCCTCCCACGGCTGGGCGACGCCGGTCATCTGCGGCAGGCCCGGGTCGGGGAGGGGAGTGGACTCGGTGACGCGCTGCTCGCCGGCGTCCGACCAGATCGCGGTCGTCGAGGCCTGGAGCCAGGTCACGAGTGGACGTCGCAGTCGTCGGCTCGCCTCGACGAGCGCTCGGGTGGAGTCCACTCGCGAGCTCCGCAGGTCGGCGACGTTGGCTGCGGTCGGTCGCACATCGACGAGCTTGCCGGCGAGGTTGACCAGGGCGACGCCCGCCGCGTCGTCGGACTCCAGCACATCCGACCAGCGGCCAACGGTCCGCCCGTCCCAGATCACCTGGTCGAAGGGGAGGCCGGGGTCCCGTCGACGGGTGATGATGCGGACGTCGTGACCGAGGCTGGAAAGTCGGGCGGCGAGCAGCCTTCCGAGAGAGCCGGATCCGCCCGCGATGACGACCCGCGGGAGTGCGCTGCCCGGACTGTCCTCGGCACGGTGCGCTGTCCCCTTCGGTCTTGTCGGGGAGTGGGGCGTCATCGGCCCGCCGCGCCCACGAGGCGCAGGGCGAACGCTCCGTACGTGTCGGCGATGGTCTGTGGGGTCGTGCGCTTGATGCCGGGGTGGTACCAGCGCGCGACGTCGACGACGAGGGAGAGCGCGGCCAGGGCCGTGGCCCGGGTGTCCTCGACCTCGAACTCTCCGGTGGCGACACCCTCGCGGATGATCTGCTCGACCACACCGTCGATCTCGCGACGGAGGGTGAGGACCTCGCGCTGGTGCTCGGGGGAGAGGTGGCGGAACTCGTACTGCACGATCCGGGCGACCTGGTACTCCTCGGCGTGCCAGCGGGCGAAGGCCGAGATGACCTCGGACAGGGCGTCCGTCGGGGACCCGGCCTCCTCGGCTGCCACGGCCAGGGCGTCGCGGGCCCCCTCGTGACCGACGCGGCTGAGCTGGAAGAGCAGGTCCTCCTTGCTCGCGAAGTGCACGTAGACGCCTGCCGGCGAGAGGCCGGCGCGCGAGGCGATGTCCCGCGTGGTCGTCGCGTGGAAACCCTTGTCGGCGAAGGCATCGGCCGCGGCCTCGAAGAGGCGCACGACCGTCGGGTTGTCGTGCGCGGGCAAGGATGGAGTCGGCGCCGTCACGGTTGACAGCATGCCCCCACGAGGCGAGACTAAGCAAGCGCTTAGTCAACATTGGTGAGTCAGCATGTCGGCACGTGAGGTGCCAGAGAGGTGAGGCACATGCCCCGCAACATCTACGACGAGGACCACGAGTCCTTCCGCTCCTCCGTCCGCGAGTTCGTCGAGCGCACGCTCGTCCCGCGCGCGGAGTCGATGATTGCCGAGCACACCATCCCGCGTGAGGTGTGGCTCGAGGCCGGGAAGCAGGGCTTCTTCGGGCTGACCATCCCGGAGGAGTTCGGCGGTGCGGGCATCGACGACTACCGCTTCAACGCGGTGCTGGGCGAAGAGCTGGCGAAGTTCAACGCGGCAACCGCGTCGTGCTTCGGGATCCACTCCGACATCACCGCGCCGTACATCGTCGCCATGGGCACCGAGGAGCAGAAGCAGCGCTGGCTGCCGGGCGTCGCCGCGGGCGAGAAGATCCTCGCGATCGGCATGACCGAGCCCTCCGGCGGCTCCGACCTGGCCAACCTCAAGACCACCGCGGTCACGGCCGACGACGGCTCCGGTGACTGGATCATCAACGGCTCGAAGACCTTCATCACTAACGGCTATCAGTGCGACCTCGCCGTCGTCGCCGTGCGGACCGACCCGGCCAAGGGCGCCAAGGGCATCTCGCTCTTCGTCCTCGAGAAGGAGGACGAGGGCTTCACCAAGGGCAAGCCGCTGGACAAGGTCGGCCAGCCCGAGTCCGACACCTCCGAGCTCTTCTTCGACAACGTGCGCGTCTCCGGTGACCGCCTCCTCGGCCCCGAGGGCATGGGCTTCATCTCGATGATGCAGAAGCTGCCGCAGGAGCGTCTCGGCAATGCCGTGGGCAACATCGCCAATGCCCGGCAGATCCTCGAGGAGACGATCGAGTACACGAAGGAGCGCAAGGCCTTCGGCCAGCCGATCGGCAGCTTCCAGCACAACAAGTTCAAGATCGCCGAGCTGGTCACCAAGATCGAGGTCTCCGAGGCGTACATCGATGCCTGCGTGGTCTCCCACGCCGAGGGCACGCTCACCGCGGTCGACGCGGCCAAGGCGAAGTGGTGGGCCGGCGAGATCCAGTGCGACGTCCTCGACGAGTGCGTCCAGCTGCACGGTGGCTACGGCTTCATGAACGAGTACCGCGTCGCCCGCGCCTGGAAGGACGCCCGCGTCCACAAGATCTGGGCCGGGACGAACGAGATCATGAAGGAGCTCATCGGGCGGGACCTGGGGCTCTGACCGAGACGTAGGTGAGGTTGAGGGCGACGAAGGAGCTCTCGGCCGAACGGAGTCGACGGAGGAGCCCCCGTGGGCTGGGGCTCTGAGCGAAGTCACTCTGACTCCCACCGCGGCCCGCTGCCTCTCGGCAGCGGGCCGCGGTTCGTCTGTTGACCGGACCTGAGAGACTGGTGACAACCCCAAGGAAGGGAGGCCCGGTGACCGTCATGGCCCACGTCATCACCGTGTCCGACGGCGTTGCCGGAGGCACGCGTGAGGACCTCTCCGGGCAGGTCGCGCTCGAGCGGCTGGCCACGGCCGGCTACGACGCCACCGCGAGCGTCGTCCCGGACGGCGCCGCTGCGGTCGAGGAGGTCCTGCGGGCCACGCTGTCGACCGGAGCCCGCCTGATCATCACGTCGGGCGGCACCGGCATCAGCCCCCGTGACCGGACGCCGGAGGGCACCGCTCCCGTCCTCGATCGCGAGATCCCCGGCCTCGCCGAGCTGGTGCGTGCCGAGGGCGCGCGACACACCCCCTTCGCCGCCATGTCCCGCGGACTCATCGGCGTGGTCGATGCCGGCCCCGACGGTCCCGGAGCGCTCGTGATCAACCTCCCCGGCAGCCCGAAGGGCGTCGGCGAGGGCCTCGATGTCCTGCTTCCCCTCGTCGAGCACGTCCTCGACCAGCTCTCCGGAGGTGACCACCGATGACCCGGTCCGCATGGATCTCCACCGAGGCGATCGACCTGCCCGCGATGCTCGCGAGCGTCGATTCGCCGGCCCATGGGGCCGTCGCCAGCTTCGTCGGTCAGGTCCGCGACCACGATCCGGAGGCGAGTGGTCAGGTTGTCGCCCTGCGCTACAGCTGCCACCCCGACGCCCAGCAGTTCATCGAGGACGTCGTCACCCGTACCGCCGCGGCCCAGGATCCCGAAGGGAGCTGCGATGTCAGTGCCACTCACCGCATCGGCGACCTCGACGTCGGTGACCTCGCTCTGGTGGTCGTCGTCGGCAGCGCCCACCGGGACATGGCCTTCACCCTCTGCCGTCAGGTCGTCGAGGCGATCAAGCACGAGCTGCCCGTCTGGAAGCAGCAGTTCGAGGCCGATGGCTCCCACGTCTGGTCAGGAATGAGTTGCTGATGACCCGCCCACTGATGGACACCCACGGCCGACTGCACCGGGACCTGCGGGTCTCGCTCACCGACAAGTGCAACCTGCGCTGCACCTACTGCATGCCTGCCGAGGGCGTCCCGCTGCTGCCCAAGCAGGAGATGCTCACCACCGAGGAGCTCCTGCGGATCGTCGGCATCGCCGTCGACGCCGGCGTCGAGGAGGTGCGCTTGACCGGCGGGGAGCCGCTGCTGCGTCCTGACGTCGTCGACATCGTCGCCGGAATCTCCAAGATGGAGAGCGCCGCCGGCCCGGTCGAGGTCTCCTTGACGACGAACGCGCTGCGCCTGCCCACGCTCGCTGAACCGCTGCGGCAGGCCGGCCTGTCGCGGGTCAACATCAGCTTGGACACCCTGCAGCCGGAGCGGTTCAAGGCGCTGAGCCGCCGGGACCGCTTCGAGGAGACGATGGCCGGTATCGACGCCGCGGACGAGGCGGGTTTCCACCCGGTCAAGATCAACACGGTCCTGATGCGAGGAGCCAACGACGACGAGCCGGTGGAGTTGCTGCGCTGGGCGTTGGAGCGCGGCTTCGAGCTGCGCTTCATCGAGCAGATGCCGCTGGACGGCGGGCACGAGTGGCAGCGGTCCGACATGATCACCGGTGCCGAGATCCTCGAGAAGCTGCGCACCGAGTTCACCCTCACCGAGGTGCCCGGCCGCGGCGCCGCACCCGCCGAGCTCTTCCATGTGGACGGCGGTCCGGCCAAGGTCGGGGTCATCGCGTCGGTGACGATGCCCTTCTGCGGGGCCTGCGACCGGCTGCGGCTGACCGCGGACGGTCAGCTGCGCTCGTGCCTCTTCGCCCAGGGGGAGACCGACCTGCGCACTCCGCTGCGGGAGAGCGGCGATCCGGAGGAGATCGTGGACCTGATCCACTCCTGCTTGGCGGGCAAGAAGCCCGGCCACGGGATCAACGAGCCGGGATTCCTCCAGCCGCCGCGGCCGATGAGCGCGATCGGCGGCTGAGCCTCACCCCCCGGCGAAGGGGGGCAGCACGTCGATCGTGTCCCCGGCCGCGACCGGGGTGGACTCCTCGTCGACGAAGCGGCCGGAGTGCAGCACCGAGCACCGCTGAAGCACCTCGGCCAGCCGATCACCGTGGGAGGCCCGCGCTGCCGCGAGCACCTCGCCGACGGTCGTGCCCTCCAGCTGCTCCTCGTCCGTGCCCGCGGCCTCTGCGGCGCCGGCGAAGTACCTGATGGTCGCCATGGTCACTCCTGTCCTTCCTGGGTGATCGTCCCCTCGATGGCCGCCCGCAGCGACTCCTTGTCGACCGGGCGGCCCTGCTCCTCGAGGTGCCCGACGGCGACGCCGAGGATGTAGGCCCCCACGGGCGCCATGGGACGGTCGACGCCGTGGGCGATGGTCTTGGTCATGTCGAGGACGGTGGGGACGTCGACCGACTCGGGCTCGATGCCGACGGCGGCACAGGCCTCCTCGATCCAGTCGTACCAGCGGTCCTCGCGCTGTGCCTCGGTGCTCATGAGGTCTCCTCGTCGTGCCGCTCGGCGGCGAGCCGCTCGACCCAGCGAGCGTGATCGGTCCAGGTGTCGATGTCGGCGACGTCGTCGTCCGCGGCGGGGACGGTGACGAGGGTGGACTCCGCGAGGAGGTCCTTCATCGACGCGTCCCTCGGGGGACCGAGGCGGTCGAGGGCCCGGCGCAGGGAGTCCGTGCGGTAGATCCCGGTGAGCCACTGCGGGCGGCCGTCGGAGTCGGCGAGGCACCAGCCGTCGTGCTCATCGGTGTCGACGTCCTCGAGGCGCTGCGCCCAGGCCCACGCCGCGATGAGGCGGCCCAGCCCGGGCAGCGGGTCGGCGAGGTCGCACGCGAGCAGCACCGTCCAGGGGGCGACGGGTGCCGCGGCGGTGCCCAGGCTCTCCACCCCGGCCGCGACGCCGGCGACCGGCCCGCCCAGGGGCGGGTCCTCGAGGGTGCGGTGTACCCCCGACGGCACGTCGACATCGCCGACGACGACGATCTCACGGGCATCGGACACCGCGATGAGCGATCCGTCGATGAGGCGGCGGCCGTCGAGCTCGACGTCGGGCTTGCTCACGCCGCCGAGGCGGGTGCCCGCCCCGCCGGCGAGCACGATGGCGTCGAAGGTGGCCTCGATGTCCTGGGTCATGCGTCCTCCCGGGTCCAGGTGCCACTGCGGCCGCCGGTCTTCTCCAGCAACCGCACGTCGGCGATGTGGGCGCTGCGATCGCGCCCCTTGACCATGTCGATGACCGTCAGGGCCGTGACGGTGACGCTCGTGAGCGCCTCCATCTCCACCCCGGTGCGGTCGGCGGTGCGGACGGTCGCGGTGATGTCCACGCCGGCATCGGTGATGGTCAGGTCGACGACCGCTCCGTGCACACCGATGACATGGGCGAGCGGCAACAGCTCGGGGGTCTTCTTCGCCGCCTGGATGCCGGCGATGCGTGCGACGGCGAGGACATCCCCCTTCGGCACGGCACTGTCCCGCAGCAGCGCGACGGTCTCGGGGGAGGTGAGCACCCGACCGGCTGCGGTGGCCGATCGCACGGTGGGCGTCTTGTCGGTGACGTCGACCATCCGCGCGTGGCCGCGCTCGTCGAGGTGGGTCAGCGGGTGGTCCATCTAGAGGCTCCTGATCTGCACGAGGTCACCGGGCTCGACGGCATCGGTCTCTTCCGCGACGACGGCCAGCGCCTGTGCGCCGGCGAGCGAGGTCACCATGTGGGAGGCCGAGCCCCGGCGGTGGGTGGGCGTGGCGACGAGCCGGCCGTGGTCGCCGCTCGTGAGCTGCACGGGGACGAACTGCCGCCGACCGGCGGGGGAGCGCCAGTCGGCACCGGCCACGGCCGCAGTGGGGCCTTCCGTGGCCACGCGCCCGAGCAACCGGTCGATGAGTGGCCGGCCGAAGACCTCGAAGGAGATCGCCGTGCTCACCGGGTTGCCCGGGAAGGCGAGGATCGGGACGCCGCGCCAGCGTGCCCACCCCTGGGGCTTGCCCGGCTGCATCCGCACGTGCCGGAAGGTCCCCTCGGCGGAGCGCTCGAGCACGATCCGGGAGACGTCGAAGTCGCCGACGCTCACCCCGCCCGTGAGCAGCACGAGGTCGCAGCCATCGGCCAGCTCGTCGAGGCCTGCGGTGAAGGCCTCGGCGTCGTCGGTGAGCACCACAGAGGCGCGCACATCGGCGCCGAGCTCGGTGAGCGTGGCGGCGAGGTGCGTGCCATTGGACTCGAAGATCTGTCCGCGCTCGAGCGCGCCTCCGGGGGGCACGAGCTCGTCGCCGGTGGCCGCGATGGCGACGACCGGGCGGCGACGGACGGTCACCGTCGCGGTGCCCGAGGCGGCGAGCGAGCCGAGGACCCGGCCGGTGACCATGGTGCCTGCGGCGGCGACGACATCGCCGCTGCGCACGTCCTCACCCGCCTCGCGGACGTGCTGGCCCCGGGCGCGCGCCTCGGTGATGGTCACGGTGCGGGTCCCGCCGTCGGTGAGCTCGACGGGGACGATCGTGTCGGCGGTGGAGGGCACCGGGGCGCCGGTCATGATCCGCACGCACTGCCCGGGCTCGAGCGTCGGGTCGTCCCCGGAGCCCGCAGGGACATCACCGACGACCGTCAGGCCCACAGGCACCGTGGCCAGATCGGTGTGCCGGACGGCGTAGCCGTCCATCGCGGAGTTGGCGAAGGCGGGGACATCGCCCGCGGCGTGGACGGGCGCGGCGAGGACGCGCCCGAGTGCCTGTGCCAGGGGGACCTCCTCGGTGTCCGCGAGGGGGCCGGCGCCGGCGAGGAGGTCCTCGAGCAGCTCGGCGAGGTACTCCTCGACGCTCAGCTGCACGCGCGGGGTGGTCATGTCGTCTCCACTCGGTGGGGGACCGGGTCGGGCCAGGCGAGCATCCCGCCGTCGAGGACGTAGAGGTGCTCGAAGCCCCTGGCACGCAGCGCCGTCGCCGCGAGCTGTGCGCGCGGGCCGGCGCGGCACACGAGCACGACATCGCGGTCGGTGGGCACCCCCGCGCTGGAGGTCGGGTCGGCCGTGAGCTCCGCGACGGGGATGTGCACCGCACCACGCACGACGCCCTCGGCCACCTCGTGCTCGTCGCGCACGTCGAGGACGTAGGGGGCCTGTGCCGCGTCGAGGCGGTGGGCCAGGTCGGCGGGGGTGACGAAGGGGGTCTCGGCCGTGTCCGGCGCGTCGCCGGTGTCCACCGCCGCAGGAGTGGCGTGACGACGCGGCGTCTGCGTGCGCGGGGTCCGTGCGGTGAGCGGGATCTCGCGCTGGGTCGCGGCGAGCACGTCGATGAAGAGCACACGTCCGAGGAGCGGTGCCCCGACCCCGGTGATCAGCTTGATCGTCTCGGTCGCCATCATCGAGCCCATCTGTCCGACGAGGGGGCCGACGACTCCGGCGTCACCGCACGCGGGCACGGTCCCGGGCGCGGGTGGCTCGGGGAAGAGGTCGCGCAGCCCGGCCGCGGGGACCCCGGAGGGGGCGCCCGGCCAGAAGACGGTGAGGTGGGCCTCGGTGCGGTAGACCGCCGCCCACACGAGCGGGATCCCGAGGTCGTCGCAGGCATCGGCCACCGCATACCGCGTGTCGAAGTTGTCGCTGCCGTCGAGCACGAGGTCGTGCCCGTCGAGGATGTCGGCGGCATTGGTCGGGTCGAGGTGGTCACTCACACCGGTGATCTCGACGTCGGGGTTGAGCGCGCGGACGCGCTCGAGGGCACTGTCGATCTTGGGGCGCCCGACGTCCGCGGTGGCGTGGATGACCTGTCGCTGCAGGTTGGTCTCGTCGACCGCGTCGTCGTCGATCACGGTGATCCGTCCGACGCCCGCTCCGGCGAGGTAGAGCAGGGACGGTGAGCCCAGCCCTCCGGCGCCCACGACAGCGACCCGGGAGGCGAGGAGACGCCGCTGGCCGGGCTCGCCGATGGTGGGCATGAGCAGGTGGCGCGAGTACCGGCTCACCTGCTCCCCGGTCAGGGCCGGACCGGGAGTGACGAGTGGGGGAAGGGCCATGGTCACGACGGTAGCCTCAGTCCTCCTTGACCCGCACCATGCCCTCCTGAGTGATGGTCGTGGTGAGCGCGCCGTCGCGGGTGAAGACCCGGCCGATCCCCAGCCCGCGCCCGCCCTGGGCGGACGGCGACTCCTCGGAGTAGAGCAGCCACTGGGACGGGTCCGCGGGCCGGTGGAACCACATCGAGTGGTCGAGGCTGGCCACCCGCAGGCTCTGGTCGATCCAGGTGCGGCCGTGCCGCCGCAGGATCGCCTCGAGCAGGCTGTAGTCGGACATGTAGGCCAGCACCGCCGCCCGGAGGAAGGGGTCCTCACCGACCTCACCGACGGCCCGGATCCAGACATTCTGCCGCGCGACCGCCTCGCGGGCGGGCTGCATCGTGATGTCGCCCTCGACATAGCGGTGGTCCACCGGACGGCTCGCGAGGTGCTGTGCGCGGGGGTGGTCGATGGCGCCGAAGATCTGGGCCACGGACTTCAGGTCCTCGGGGGCCGGCACATCGGGCATCGGGTCGTGGTGGTCGAGCCCGCCGGCCGGGTCCTGGAAGGACGCGGTGAGGGAGAGGATCGGTCGTCCGTGCTGGATCGCGTGCACGCGCCGGGTGGAGAAAGAGCGCCCGTCACGCATCCGCTCGACGGCGAAGCGGATCGGCAGGGTGTCATCGCCGGCGCGCATGAAGTACGCGTGCAGGGAGTGGGGCAGGCGGTCCGGGTGCTCCTCGCGGATGGTCTGGCTCGCGGCGATGAGCGACTGGGAGAGCACCTGGCCGCCGTAGACGCGGTTGTGGGGCTGCTTCTGGCTGCGGCCCTCGAAGATGTCGGCGGAGTCGGTGCCCATCGCGCTGGTCTCCTCGCCGTCGACACCGGCGACCTGGATGGCGGCGGTGCCCAGGTGCTGCAGCTGCAGGATGGACAGCAGGTCGGCCATCGAGGCGGCCTGGCGGTCGGCGAGGGTGGGCTGGTCGCTCACAGGGGGATCTCCTAGCGGGTGGCGTCGGGGACGAGACTAGGCGATGAGTGGCCAGCCGGCGGCGCGCGATCCACGGTCACGCCGGTCCAGCTGGCCCCAGGCCGAGGCCATCGCCGCCGCGGCCGCCACGAGGGTGGCCTCGGGGGCGGTGAAGGGGACCCGCAGATGGCGCTCGAGGCCGCTCTCGGCTGCGAATCGGGGGCCGGGGGCGAGCAGCACCCCTTCGCGCTCGGCGGCGATGACGAAGGGGGTGGACACCGGCTCCGGCAGCGTCACCCACAGGCAGAGCCCGCCACGGGGCACCCGGAAGCGCCACTCGGGCAGGTGCTCGGCGAGAGCATCGGCGAGGACGTCCCGGCGGGTCCGTGCGGTCCGGGACCGCTCGGCAGCGATGGTCTCGTCCTGGGCCATGAGCTCGATCAGCGCGAGCTGCTCGAGCACCGGGCTGCCGAGGTCCAGGGCGGTGCGTGCGGACGCCAGCGCGGACATCAGCCGGGCGGGAGCGCGCACCCAGCCCACGCGCAGGCCGCTCCAGTGACTCTTGCTGGCGCCCCCGATGGTCACCGTGTCGCGATGGTGTGCGGCGAAGGGGGCCGGCATCGGGGTGTCGTCCAGACTCGTCTCGGCGAGGGTCTCGTCGACGATGCCGAGGACCTCGCTGCGGCGGAGGGCACGGCCGACGCGGCCACGGTCCTCGTCGCTCATGAGGGCACCGGTGGGGTTCTGGAAGTCCGGCAGCAGCAGCGCAGCGCTTGCGCCGCTGCGCTCGACTGCCGACTCCCACGAGGACAGGTCCCAGCCATCGTCGTCGAGGGGCACGGCCACCGGGCGGGCACCGTCGGCGCGCAGTGCGGCGAGTCCGTTGGGGTAGGTCGGGCTGTCGACGAGGACCCGGGCGCCGCGGGCGAGGTGCGCCCGGGCGACGAGGGCGTGCGCCCCGACGGCGCCACTGGTGATCATCACCTCGTCGGCGCTCGTCGGCAGGCCGCGGTCGGTGTAGCGCTGTGCGATCACCTCGCGCAGGGCGGGCACCCCGAGCGGGTAGTAGCCGGATCCGGAGAGGTACTGCGGCCACTCGTTGAGCGCGCTCTCGTAGGCACCGTGGACCTGGTGCGGTGGGGGAAGGACGGCGCAGGTGAGGTCGATGGCGCCCGGCGATGACGGGTCGCCGGGGACGAGCGCTCCACGACCATCGCGGGTGGCGGCGTCGGGCAGGAGCGTGAGCGTCCCGGACCCGTGCCGGGCCTCGGCGAAGCCGCGCTCGGTGAGGGTGGCGTAGGCGCGGGTGATGGTCGTGCGGCTGCAGGCGAGGGCCTCGGCGAGGGAGCGCTCGCTCGGCAGCCGGGTGCCGGCAGGGATGCGTCCGTCGTCGATGAGCAGACGGAGCGCGTCGGCCACGGAGGCGTAGGCCGGTGGCCGACGTGGCGCATCGCCGAGGAGGGTGGCGACACGGTGCGCGGAGATCGTCCGGGGCATGGGAGCCACTCTGGCACGAGTGGCCCCTCCGTGGGAACCACTTCATCCAAAGTGGCTCTTCACCGTGGGGGTGGTCCGGCCACATGATCGGGACATGCGTGCTGGGCTCCACCGCGATGTCCCCCGCGAGGCGATGACCCCGCTGCAGCAGCTGGGGG
>JBQGNO010000028.1:0-23232 GCA_052087725.1 Janibacter sp.
ACGCCGTCGATCTCGCCGCGGCGCTTGATCTCGATGGCGACCGAGACCCCCTTCGCGTCCCTGGCGAGGATGTCGACCGGACCGATCGCGGTCATGTACTCCCGGCGCACGAGCGTGTAGCCGTCGCCGAGCGTCCCGATGTGCTCGGCGAGGAGCTTCTGCAGGTGGGCCTCGACGCCGTCCTTGACGAGGCCGGGGTCGACCCCGAGCTCGTGGGAGGAGTCGTGGTGGATCTCGTGGAGCTTCACGCGCAACGAGTCCTCGGTCTTGGCGTGCTGGACGTTCCACACTGCGGTCACCCCCTCGGTGACCTCGGTCTCGTCCGGCTCGATCTCGGCCATGGAGCACGGGGGAGCCATCCAGTTCAGCGGCTTGTAGGAGCCGCCGTCGCTGTGGATGAGCACCGAGCCGTCCGCCTTGACGATGAGCAGACGGGGCGCCAGGGGCAGGTGGGCGTTCAGTCGCCCCTCGTAGTCGACGCTGCAGGTCGCAATCACCACTCGCACGCCGCAGACCCTACGCGCAGAACGGAATCGTGTGGTGATCCTCCTGTGCGGACCGTCACGCCGCGAACCCCTACCGACGGGTCATCTCGGCTGCGATAGTGCCAGTCATGTCAGACTCCAGCGCCCTCGCAGACGCCCTCGTCTTCCCGTACCTGAACCACGCCACCTCGATGTTCGAGGAGAAGTACGCCTCCCGTGAGGACGTCGACAACGGCATGCGTTTCGGTTGCGGCCTGCCGAAGGGACCGCTCACCGTCATCGACGAGCTCGGCCTCGAGACCGTCCGTGACGCCCTCGCCGCACGCCACGCCGAGACCGGTGACCCGCGCCACCAGCCCAACCCCGCCCTCGACCGCCTCATCGCCGAGGGGCGCACCGGCAAGGCCGCCGGCACGGGCTTCTACACCTACGACGGTGACGATGTCGTCGCCGACGACCTCACGCCCTCCGGGACCGGTCAGGGCGAGGCCCGTCCGGTCAAGACCGTCGGCGTCGTCGGCTCCGGCACGATGGCCACCGGCATGATCGAGGTCTTCGCGGCCAACGGCTTCCCCGTGACGTACATCGCGCGCAGCCAGGACAAGATCGACGCCGTCGCCGCGAAGATCGCCAAGAACCTCGCCCGCAAGGTCGACAAGGGCCGCATGGAGCAGACCGACGCCGACGCCGTCCTCGGCCGCCTCACCGGGTCCACCGAGCGCGAGGCCCTCGGTGACGTCGACCTCGTCGTCGAGGCCATCGCCGAGGAGATCGGCATCAAGAACGAGCTCTTCACCGACCTCGACCGGATCTGCAAGCCCGGCGCCGTCCTCGCGACGACGACCTCCTCGCTGTCCATCGCCGACCTCGCCGCGCAGACCGCGCGCCCCCAGGACGTCGTCGGCATGCACTTCTTCAACCCCGCCCCGGTGATGAAGCTCGTCGAGGTCATCGACCACGCGAAGACCGGCCAGGACGTCCTCGACACCATCACCGACGTCTGCCGCAGCACCCGCAAGGTGCCCGTCCGCTGCTCCGACCGGGCCGGCTTCATCGTCAACGCCCTGCTCTTCCCCTACCTCAACGACGCCATCAAGGCGCACGAGGAGGGCGCGGAGCTCGACACCATCGACACCGCCATCACCGAGAACTACGCCTACCCGATGGGCCCCTTCGCGTTGCTCGACGTCGTGGGCACCGACGTGGCGCTCGCCATCGAGGAGGAGCTGCTCGCGGAGTTCGAGCACGAGTCGCTGACCCCCGCGCCACTCCTGCGCGAGGTCGTCTCCGCCGGCAAGCTCGGCCGCAAGACCGGTGAGGGCTTCCGCGCCTACTGAGGCCACGGTGAATGACGCGCGAGAAGGGCCCGGGGCCATCCCGGGGCCCTTCTCGCGGTGGTCGTGGCGCAGTCACTCCAGTCGACGGAGGAACTCCTTCTGTGGCTCGTCGAGGTTGCGTTCGACCAGACCGAGGACCAACTGCTCGTACCGTGCCGGCATCGGCGGCAGATGACGGGTGAGTTCCTGCGCGATCGTCCGCATCGCGTCAGCGAGATCGTCCTGCTCGGTGCTCGACGTCGTCTCGTCGATGGCGTCGAAGCGTTCCTGGAGCCCCTCCAGACTCGAGCGCAGTGCGGGCGTGAGCAGCGCATCGGCCACATGATCGGCGTGCAGTTCGTCCTCGTAGAGGTGGGCCACGAGGGTCGCGATCGGCAGGTCGGTGGGCGTGAAGGTCAAGGCAGCGGCCAGCTTGGACTGGCCAAGATGCCCACCGTCTCGTGCTTGGGCCAGGCGCCTGCGCTGGTCGACGAGGTCGGCGATCCGCGCCTCGAGACCACGGTCGACTTCGTCGATCAGCTCCTCTGTGGAGGCCGTGGTGGACTCGGTGACCAAGGATCCGGCCTCCGACAGCGGCAGGCCCGACCCGACGAGCCGGCGAATGCGCAGCAGCGCCACCAGATCATCGACGGAGTAGCTCCGGTACCCGTTCGCGCGACGCGGTGGCTCCGGGAGCACGCCAGCCTGGTGGTAGTACCGGATGGTTCGCGCCGTCACTCCGGCAAGGTCGGCCAGCTCTCCGACACGCATCAGGCCGCGTCTCCACCCAGGTCGCGCAGGCTCGGGCTGAGCAGCCCGGACAGCGTCGCCACGCCCCACAGGGCGGCCAGGACGGCGGCGGCGACCGCCAGGGTGCTGACCTCGATGAGCAGAGAGGCGGCGCCGATGCCCAGGGCGGGTACCAGCGTCATGATGGCGTTCTGAGCGCCCAGGACCGTGCCGCGCTTCGCGTCATCGACGTTGTCGATGAAGGCCAGACCCACGACAGCATTCATGCACCCTGCGCCCAGGCCGACGATCGCCGCGCCGGTGAAGACCATCCACACGGGACCGAGGATAGCGATGACCGAGAAGCCCACCGCGACGACGACGAGCCCGGTGATGAACCACGCCCGGCGAGAGACCCGGCTGCCGAGCCCGGCGAACAGGCCGCCGCCGACGAGGAGGCCGACGGCGAGCGCGCTGAGGACGAATCCGACGAACTGCGGCTCATCACGGAAGGCAAAGTGAACCGGGATCACCATCCCCTGCATGGCTGCCAGCCCGGTCGCGAGGGCCAACCCCATGAGGACCAGGCCGCGCAGGAGAGGTGAACGAGCGATGACCACCACGCCATGGAACACGGACTCAGCCGGCTGCTTCGCTGACGTCGCGTCGGCCTCCCGAGGGCGGGCCGCCGTTGCCCAGGAGGGGATGATCAGCGTGAGCAGGGCTGCCAGTCCCGCGATACCGGAGGTGATCCAGAGGACGGTGACGGGCTCGAAGGCCGCCACCAGGATTCCCGCGATGGCCGGGCCGACGAGTAGGCCGAGCCCGGCGAGCGATTCCTTGAGGCCGATGAGCCGGGAGGTCTCCATCTCGGCGGCCCCGGCGACCGCGGGGAGCATCGCCTCCCGGGCGGTGATGCCCGGGACGTCACCAAAGGAGTTCAGTACAGCCACGGCAATGAACCAGCCCAGGCTCAGCCCGATGGTGAGGTCGACCACGGGGAGGATGACCAACGCCACGGCCGAGATGACGTCGGAGAGGATCGCGGCCGTGCGGCGGTTCACCCGGTCGACCAGCGATCCCATCAGGAGGCCGGCCAGAGCCGAGGGGACAGCGGCTGCGACGGCGACCGCACCAGCACCGCCCGGGCTACCCGTGGTGAAGAGCACGAGCAGCGGCAGGGCGATCGCGGTGATTGAGTTCCCCAGCAAGGAGGTCCCGAACGCGGCCAGGTAGAAGACGATGATCCGTGTCATGCGCCCAGCACAAACCATGACGTCGCGTCATGGTCAAGGCGACCTCGGTGCGCACCGTTCGGGACCGGGACCGGGTCGACCGTCCGGGGCGGCCCGGCCCATCGCTGTCGTCGTGCGAGAGGATGGATCCATGCCCAGGTCCAACCGCCGCCGACGGGACGAGCACCGACCGCTCGCGCTCGGCCGCGCCCCGCAGACGCGGGAGACGTGGATGGGCCGCGCGTGGGTCGTGCGGCGGCTGACCGGCCACACCTCGACCCGCAGTTACATCTGCCCGGGCTGCACCCATGAGATCGCGCCCGGCACCCCCCACGTCGTCGTCTGGCCGGACGACGGGCTGCTGGGGGCCGACGACCGGCGCCACTGGCACGGCAAGTGCTGGAAGGCACGCAACCACGGGAAGTACGGGCGCTGAGCCCCCTTCGCCCGGCAATGCGGTTGGGCCACTCCCTGCACGGTGCAACAATCAATCCGTGCTCATCCGCCTCGTCCGCGACCACCTGAGCGGCACCGGGAGCCGGGTGGTGCTGCTGCTCGCCCTGCAGCTGCTGGCCACCCTGGCCTCCCTCTATCTCCCGAGCCTCAACGGCGAGATCATCGACAACGGCGTGGCCACCGGGGACACCGGCTACATCGTGCGCCACGGCGGGGTGATGCTCGCCGTCTCCGTCGTGCAGATCATCGCGACGATCGCGGCGATGTGGATCGGTGCCGGGCTGTCGACGACGATGGCTGCCCGGCTGCGGGCCGCGGTCTTCGCGCGGGTCGGGAGCTTCAGCGCGCAGGAGGTCGCCCGCTTCGGCCCGCCGACCCTGATCTCGCGCACGACCAATGACGTGACCCAGATGCAGGTCGTGACCAATGCGGCGCTGACCATGATGGTCACCGCGCCGATGATGATGATCGGCGGCGTGATCATGGCGCTGCGCGAGGACATCGGGCTCAGCTGGCTCGTCGCCGTGGCGGTGCCGCTCCTCGCGATCTGCGTCGGTCTGGTCATCCGGGCGATGGTCCCGAGCTTCCGGCGGATGCAGACGAGCGTCGACTCGGTCAACCGGATCCTGCGCGAGCAGATCACCGGCGTGCGCGTGGTGCGGGCCTTCGTGCGCGAAGGGAGCGAGCGCGAGCGCTTCGAGGTGGCCAACACCGAGTACACCGGGGCGGCGATCGCCGTCGGGCGGCTCATGGCCCGCGCCTTCCCGATCGTCATGGTCATCCTCAACCTCTCGACCGTGGCCGTGCTGTGGTTCGGTGCCCACCGGGTCGATGCGGGGTCGATGCAGGTCGGCTCCCTCACCGCCTTCATGAACTACCTCGTCCAGATCCTCATGTCGGTGATGATGGCGACCTTCATGTCGATGATGCTGCCGCGCGCCGCGGTCTCGGCCGGACGCATCGACGAGGTCCTGTCCACCGACTCCTCCGTCACGCCGCCGACCGACCCGCGCCCGATGGCCCAGGATCGACCCTCGGTCGTCCTCGACGACGTCGAGTTCTCCTACCCGGGGGCGGACGACTCGGTGCTCTGCGATGTCGACCTGCACGCCGAGCCGGGACGCACGACGGCGATCATCGGCTCGACGGGTGCCGGCAAGACGACCCTGCTCGATCTCGTGCCGCGTCTGCACGATGCCACCGGTGGGCGGGTGCTCGTCGGCGGCGTCGACGTGCGTGACCTCGACCCGGACGAGCTGTGGAGCCGCATCGCCGTCGTCCCGCAGAAGCCCTTCCTCTTCAGCGGAACCATCGCCTCCAACCTGCGCCAGGGGCGGCCGGAGGCGACCGACGACGAGCTGTGGGAGTCGCTGAGGGTCGCCCAGGCCGATGGTTTCGTCCGGGCGCTGGAGCTCGGGCTGGAGTCGCCGATCGCCCAAGGAGGCGGCAACCTCTCCGGCGGCCAGCGCCAGCGCCTGTCCATCGCCCGCGCGCTCGTGCGCCGGCCGGCGATCTACCTCTTCGACGATGCCTTCTCCGCGCTCGACCTGACGACCGATGCGCGGCTGCGGGCCGCCCTTCGTCCTGTCGTCGCCGACAGCGTGGTGCTCGTCGTCGCCCAGCGGGTCTCCTCGATCATCGACGCGGACCACATCATCGTCCTCGAGGACGGGCGGGTCGTCGGCGACGGCACCCACGACGAGCTGCTCGCGAGCTGCCCCACCTACGGGGAGATCGTCGAGAGCCAGGCGACGCGGGAGGAGGCGGCATGAGCGAGGTGCCCACCGCCGAGGAGCGCGCCGCCCAGGAGCGAAGGGGGCCCGGCGCCGGTGCCGGTCGCGGCCCGGTGACCGCCGGCACGCCGGGGGAGCGGTCGAAGGACTTCTGGCCCTCCGCCCGTCGGATCCTCGGCCGCCTGCGGCCCCAGCGCGCCCGGGTCATCGGCGCGATCCTGCTCACCCTCGTCTCCGTCGGGCTGAGCTCGGTCGGGCCGATCGTGCTCGCGCGCGCCACCGATCTCGTCTTCGCCGGGTGGATGGGTGCGCGCCTCCCCGCCGATGTGCCGCTCGAGACGACGGTCGAGCGCCTGCGTGCGGCGGGGGAGGACCGGCAGGCCGACATGATCGCGGCGATGCCCCACCTCGTGCCCGGCGCCGGCATGGACTTCGCGGCGATCGGGCGGGTGCTGCTCGTGGCCATCGGCCTCTACGTCGTCGCCGCAGTCCTGTCCTGGCTCCAGGGCCGGGTCATCGTGCACGCCGTCAACCAGGTCGTCTTCGACCTGCGCGAGCAGGTCGAGGCGAAGCTGCACCGGCTCCCGCTGCCCTACTTCGACACCCAACCCCGGGGCGAGCTGCTCAGCCGGGTCACCAACGACATCGACAATGTCGCGCAGTCACTGCAGCAGACCCTGAGCCAGCTGCTCACGAGCCTCGTCACCGTCATCGGCATGGTCTCGATGATGGTGTGGATCTCGCCGCTGCTCGCCCTCATCGCGCTGGTGACGATCCCCATCTCGATCGCGCTCACGGCGGTCATCGGCAAGCGGAGCCAGCGCCACTTCGTCCAGCAGTGGAAGTCCACCGGTGAGCTCAGCTCGGTCATCGAGGAGACCTACACCGGGCACGCCCTGGTCAAGGTCTTCGGGCGGCAGGAGGAGGTCGACGCGGCCTTCGCCGAGCGCAACGACCAGCTGCGCTCGGCGAACTTCGGGGCGCAGTTCGTCAGCGGCATCATCATGCCGACGATGCTCTTCGTCGGGAACCTCAACTACGTGGTCATCGCGGTGATCGGTGGACTGCGGGTTGCCTCCGGCGGGATGACCCTCGGCGAGGTGCAGGCCTTCATCCAGTACTCACGGCAGTTCACCCAGCCGCTGACCCAGGTGGCGTCGATGGCCAACCTCATGCAGTCCGGGGTCGCCTCGGCGGAGCGGGTCTTCGAGGTGCTCGACGCCGGGGAGCAGCGCGAGGACCCGGGGGTGCCGGCGGCCCACGGCGACGGGCACGGACGGGTGGCCTTCGAACGCGCCTCCTTCTCCTACGACCCGGCCCGCCCCCTCATCGAGGACCTCGACCTCGGCGTCGATCCGGGCCAGACCGTGGCCGTCGTCGGGCCGACCGGCGCCGGCAAGACGACCCTGGTCAACCTGATCATGCGCTTCTACGAGCTCGACGGTGGACGGATCACCATCGACGGGGTGGACATCACGACGATGTCCCGGGCCGACCTGCGCTCGCGCACCGGCATGGTCCTGCAGGACACGTGGCTCTTCTCCGGGTCCATCGGGGACAACATCGCCTACGGCCGTCCGGGGGCCACGCGCGAGCAGGTCCGGGCGGCGGCCGAGGCGACCTTCGTCGACCGCTTCGTCCACTCCCTTCCCGAGGGGTACGACACCCACCTCGACGACGAAGGGGGCAACATCTCCGCGGGCGAGAAGCAGCTGGTGACCATCGCCCGTGCCTTCCTCGCCGACCCGAGCCTGCTCATCCTCGACGAGGCGACGAGCTCGGTCGACACCCGGACGGAGCGCCTGGTGCAGCAGGCGATGTCGGCCCTGCGGGGTGATCGCACGAGCTTCGTCATCGCCCACCGGCTGTCGACGATCCGCGATGCCGACCTCATCGTCGTCATGGAGGAGGGGCGGATCGTCGAGCAGGGGAGTCATGACGCGCTGCTCGAGGCCGACGGCGCCTATGCCCGGCTCTACCGCAGCCAATTCGCCGCAGCGGTCACCGACCTGGACACCTCGGTCATGCTCTCCTGACCGCTCGACCATGACGAAGGGCCCGGCCGAGTGTTCGACCGGGCCCTTCGTCAGTGGATCAGTTGTCGCGGAAGCGGTTGATCTGCTTCTCGTACGCCGCGCGCTTCTCGGTGTTGGTGACACCCAGACCGGCCTCGGGGGCCAGCGTGAGGACGCCGACCTTGCCCTGGTGCTTGTTCTGGTGGACGTCCAGCGCGGCCTGGCCGACCTCCTCGAGCGGGTAGGTCCTGCTCAGCGTCGGGTGGACGAGGCCGCGCCCGATGAGCTGGTTGGCCTCCCACGACTCGCGGTAGTTGGCGAAGTGGCTGGAGATGATGCTCTTGAGGTTCATCCACAGGTACCGGTTGTCGTACTCGTGCATGTAGCCCGAGGTCGACGCGCAGGTGACGATCTTGCCGCCCTTGCGCGCGACGTAGACCGAGGCGCCGAAGGTCTCCCGGCCCGGGTGCTCGAAGACGACGTCGACGTCGTGGCCGCCGGTGAGCTCACGGATCTTCTTGCCCAGGCGCTTCCACTCCCTGGGGTTCTGCTCGGTGCCGTCCTCGTTCCAGAACTGGTAGCCCTCGGCCCGACGGTCGATGATCAGCTCGGCGCCCATGGCGCGGCAGATCTCGGCCTTCTCGGGGGAGGAGACGACACAGACCGGCTCGGCGCCGGCCGCCAGCGCCATCTGGACGGCGTAGGAGCCGAGGCCACCGGAGGCCCCCCAGATGAGGACGCGGTCGCCGAGCTTGAGCGCGGCGCCGTTCTTCGAGATCAGCTGACGGTAGGCGGTGGAGTTCACCAGGCCGGGGGAGGCGGACTCCTCCCAGGTGAGGTGGTCGGCCTTGGGCATGAGCTGGTTGGCCTTGACGATGGCCAGCTCGGCGAGGCCACCGAAGTTGGTCTCGAAGCCCCAGATGCGCTGCTGCGGGTCCATCATCGTGTCGTCGTGACCGTCGGCGTCCTCGAGCTCGACGGACAGGCAGTGGGCGACGACCTCCTGGCCGGACTTCCACTTGGAGACGTGCTCACCGGTGCGCAGGACGACGCCGGAGAGGTCGGACCCGACGACGTGGTACGGCAGGTCGTGGCGCTTGGAGTACTTGTTCAGCTTGCCGTAGCGCTCGAGGAAGGAGAACGTCGACACCGGCTCGAAGATCGAGGTCCACACGGTGTTGAAGTTGATCGCGCTGGCCATGACGGCGACGAGCGCCTCGTCGGGGGCGAGCTCGGGGATCTCCACGTCGTCGATGTGGAGGGACTTGCGGGGGTCCTTGTCGCGGCTCTCGACCCCCGAGAACATCTCGGCCTCGTCCTTGTGGACGGTCGCTGCCCGGTAGGTCTTCGGCAGGGGCAGGTTCGCGTAGGTCTCTTCGCTGCGGTCACCGGAGAGGATCGCGTCGCGGATCTGGTCGATTGCCATGGTGGGGCTCCTCGGCCTCGTGGGGGAACGGTCGGGGTCAAGCCGCTCGGGGCGGCGACGTGCTTGGGTGCAACCTAATGAGGTCAGGGCGGCGCGGGGACGTCGCCATGACTGAGTTCACACGACGGATCATGGGGTCCGGCCACATGATCCGCCGGGCGAAGGGGGATCAGTGCGCCGCGTCAGCGGCGGGCTCGACGAGCTCCACGAGGATGCCGCGGGCGTCCTTGGGGTGGATAAAGTTGACCCGGGAGTTCGCCGTCCCGCGCTTGGGGGTCTCGTAGAGCAGACGCAGTCCGCGCTCGAGCAGCGTCGCGCAGACGGCGTCGATGTCCTCGACGCGGTAGGCGAGCTGCTGGATGCCCTGGCCGTTCTTGTCGAGGAACTTCGCGATCGTCGAGGAGTCGTCGAGCGGCGCGAGCAGCTGGATGCACGAGCCGGAGTCGCCGACGCGCATCATCGCCTCGCGCACGCCCTGCTCCTCGTTGGTCTCCTCGTGGGCGAGCTCCATGCCGTAGGAGTCGCGGTAGAAGGCGATGGCCTCGTCGAGATCGGGCACGGCGACACCGACGTGGTCGATGGCGGTGAAAAGATCAGTCATGGCGTGCAGCCTATGGACGCCGGGCCCCCCACGGCAGGTGCGCGAGGTGTGAGGCCGCACACCGCCCGGCCTCCCCGAGGGTGGTCGGGGTGCGACGGAGGAGCCGCGACACCGCGCCGCGTGACGTGCTGTGGCGTCCCCCACGGTGGCTGGCACTGCCCTCCCTTCGTCCGCGTCGTTAGGGTGAACTCAATGACGCGGTGCCCGTCCGGCGCCGTGGAACCCACCAGTGTTGGAGGCATCCAGATGTCCGAGCGTCCCGTGTCCGTCATCGTCGCCGGGGCCCGTACCCCGATGGGCCGCATGAGCGGCTCCCTCAAGGGCTTCTCCGGCTCCGACCTCGGTGGCTTCGCCATCAAGGGGGCCCTCGAGAAGTCCGCGGTCAAGGGCGAGGACGTCGACTACGTCATCATGGGCCAGGTCCTCACGGCCGGCGAGGGGCAGATCCCCGCCCGCCAGGCCGCGATCAAGGGTGGCATCCCCAAGGACGTCCCCGCGCTGACGGTCAACAAGGTCTGCCTCTCCGGCATCGACGCGATCGCCCTGGCCGACCAGCTCATCCGCGCCGGTGAGTTCGACATCGTCGTCGCCGGTGGCCAGGAGTCGATGACCAACGCCCCGCACCTGCTGCCCAAGAGCCGCGAGGGCATCAAGTACGGCGACACCAAGCTCAAGGACTCGATGGCCTACGACGGCCTGCACGACATCATCACCGACCAGGCGATGGGCGCGCTCACCGAGGCCAAGAACGCCGACACCTCCGACTTCAGCCGCGACGACCAGGACGCCTTCGCCGCCGCGAGCCACCAGAAGGCCGCCCAGGCCTGGAGCGACGGCAAGTTCACCGACGAGGTCGTCCCGGTCGAGATCCCGCAGCGCAAGGGTGACCCGGTCGTCTTCGACACCGACGAGGGCGTGCGTGCCGACACCACCGCCGAGTCCCTGGGCAAGCTGCGTCCGGCCTTCGCCAAGGACGGCACCATCACCGCCGGCTCCGCCTCGCAGATCTCCGACGGGGCCGCTGCGGTCGTCGTCATGAGCAAGGCCAAGGCCGAGGAGCTCGGGCTGACCTGGCTCGCCGAGATCGGTGCCCACGGCGTCGTCGCCGGCCCGGACTCGACGCTGCAGGCCCAGCCGGCCAATGCCATCGAGGCGGCGCTGAAGAAGGACAACCTGTCCGTGAACGACCTCGACGTCGTCGAGATCAACGAGGCCTTCGCTGCCGTCGGTCTCGCGTCGACCAAGCAGCTGGGCATCGACCCGGAGAAGGTCAACCCCAACGGTGGCGCCATCGCCATGGGCCACCCGCTGGGCATGTCCGGCGCCCGCATCACGCTCGCGCTCGCCCACGAGCTCAAGCGCCGCGGCGGCGGCACCGGCGCGGCCTCCCTCTGCGGTGGCGGCGGTCAGGGCGACGCCCTGATCGTGCGCGTCCCGAGCGCCTGAGCTTGATCCGCACCGTCGACGTCCCCGCACTGGTCGAGCAGGCCAGGGCGGGGATGCCGCGTGCCATCGGGCGACTGGTCTCGCTCGTCGACGACCAGCACCCGGCCCTGCGTGAGGCGATGGCCGCGCTCGCACCGCACACCGGTGGAGCGCACGTCATCGGCCTCACCGGGTCGCCGGGGGTCGGCAAGTCGACGACGACCAATGCCCTGATCCGGGCGCTGCGGGCCGCCGACAAGCGGGTCGCGGTGCTCGCCGTCGACCCGTCCTCCCCCTTCTCCGGGGGAGCGCTGCTCGGCGACCGGATCCGCATGACCGAGGCGACGACCGACCCGGGCGTCTACATCCGCTCGCTCGCCTCCCGGGGCCACCTCGGTGGCCTCTCCGTGTCGACGCCGCAGGCGATCCGCGTGCTCGACGCCGCCGGCTTCGACGCGATCCTCGTCGAGACCGTCGGGGTCGGTCAGTCCGAGGTCGCCGTCGCCGGCTCGGCCGACACGACCCTCGTCCTGCTCGCCCCCGGGATGGGCGACGGGATCCAGGCGGCCAAGGCCGGCATCCTCGAGATCGGGGACGTCTTCGTCGTCAACAAGGCCGACCGCGAGGGCGCCGACGCGACGGTGCGCGACCTGAAGCACATGATCCAGATGGGTGAGGGCACCGCCCCGCGCGGCTGGCGGCGACCGGTCGTGCGCGCCTCGGCGATGGACGGCACCGGCATCGACGACCTCGAGTCGTCGATCAGCGGACACCTCGAGTGGCTCGCCTCGAGCGGGGAGCTGCGCCGGCGGCGCACCGTCCGTGCGCGCGAGGAGATCTCCGCCCTGGCGATCGCCGAGCTGCGTGCCCGGATCGGGGATCTCGGCTCGGGTGGCCTGCTCGACCGCCTCGCCGCGCGCGTCGTCGACGGTGGGAGCGACCCCTTCGCCGCGGCCGACGAGATCCTGGCCTCGATCACCCCGGGCTGAGGGGAGGGCAGCGGCCGCCGCCCCGCGGGGAGGACTGGTCAGTTGCCCTCGGCGTAGCGGATCTCGTCGTATCCGCTGATGTCCTTGATCGGGTCGAGGCAGGTGGGGGAGTAGTCGGTCTCGCCCGGGTCGACGAAGTCGGAGGTGCAGCTGGCGTCCTCGACGACGTCGCCGTCCTCCATGAAGTAGAACTTCACGTTGAGCATGTTGCGGCTGCTGCCGTCATTGCGCAGCGAGATGCCGGAGAGCTCGTCGTCCGAGGTGATGAACCACCCGTCGAGCACCGTGGCGCCGTTGTCGGTGGCCTGCGAGCCCTCGGAGATCTCCTCGGCGGCCGAGGCCTCTGCGTTGCTCACGTCCGAGGTGGCGCTGCTGATCTCGTCCTCGGCCACGTACGCCGCCCAGCCGAAGAACCCGCACACACCGATGCAGCAGAGGGCGAGGAGCACGCCGATGCCACCGAGGATCCACCACAGGGTGGAGTTGTCCTTCTTCGGCGGCTGGCCGTAGGGGCTGCTGCTGCCGCTGCCCCCGGTCGCATACGGGTTCGGCTGGTACGGAGCAGGTCCGCTCTGGCCGGCGGAGTCGCCCTGACCGGGCGGGGGCGGAGCTGGGTAGGACATGACGGTGGGATCCCCTGGCTGACGGTGGGCGTGGGCCGGTGCACCCGGCACCGGAAGTGTACGTGCCGGTAGTGCAGCGGGGCATCTACTCTGGTCCGGACATGACTGACCACACGACACCCATGCTCATCGGCGGGCGCTACGAGACCGTGCGGCCGATCGGCCGCGGAGGCATGGGCACCGTCTGGCTCGCGCGTGACACCGTGCTGGGCCGCGAGGTGGCGGCCAAGCAGATCGGTGACTTCCCCGGGGAGAGCGAAGGGGAGACCCGCCGGGCGATGCGTGAGGCCCGGGCGGCTGCCGCGCTCAACCACCCGAATGTCGTCGCCGTCTACGACGTCACCGAGCACGAGGGCAGCCCGTGGCTGGTGATGGAGTACGTCGCCGGCCCCACCCTCGCCTCGGCGATCCGGCAGCGTGGCCCGATGACCGCTCGCGGCGCGGCCGACCTCGGCGCCCAGCTCGCGGGGGCGCTCGCGGCGGCGCACCGGGCCGGAGTCGTCCACCGCGACATCAAGCCGGCCAATGTGCTCATCGGTGGGGGGCGTCCCAAGATCGGCGACTTCGGCATCGCCCGCTCGGGGACGGAGGACCACCTCACCCAGGCCGGCCTGGTCACCGGCACCCCGAGCTACATGGCCCCCGAGGTCGCCGTCGGCCGGGACCACGGCGAGGCGGCCGACGTGTGGGCCCTGGGCGCGACGATCTACTTCGCCGTCGAGGGGCAGGACGCGCACGCGGGGCAGGGCAATGCCCTGGCCACCCTGCGGCACATCGCCACCCACCCGCCTCGCCGCCCGCAGCGTGCGGGGGTGCTCGAGCCGGTGCTCGCCGACATGCTGGCGCGCGACCCCGCCCGTCGGGGCACGATGGCCCAGGCCCTGCGCCGGCTGGAGGCCATCGCCGCCGGTGGCATGGAGACCCCGCGCATCGCGCCCGTGGCATCGACGGCCCCGCCGCAGGGGCCCCCGGCCGGCCCGCCTCCGCCCCGGCCCGACTCGGGCAGGGGCCGGGCCTCCGTCCTCCTGTGGGCCTGCGTCGGAGCCCTCCTCGCCCTGCTCGTCATCGCGGCGATCGTCGTCGCGCTGAGCCGGGCCGGTGTGGTGGGGGCCGGCGCCGCGGAGGGCGACGGTGCCACATCCACCAGCACGGTGTCTTCGGCCGAGGACTCGACCGGCTTCACCGAGGAGGAGGGGCGGTCCTTCATCGAGGACTACTTCGCCACGGTGACGAGTGACCGGGACTCCGCCTGGCAGATGCTCGCCCCCGAGCGCAGGAACGACCGTGCCGGCTACGACGACTTCTGGGGCGGCATCGAGTCCGTCGACACCGACGACATCGTCGTGGACGAGGAGGCCGGGACCGTCGCGGTCACCCTGACCTATCACCCGACCGACCGTGAGGCGAGCAGCGAGAAGCAGACCTATGCCCTGACCCGCATCGACGGCGACCTGAAGATCGACACCCGCTCCTGACCCCCTGGAGGGATCCCATGCTCCTGGCCTTTTCCATCGCCCCTGCCACCCCCGGCGACGACGCCTCGTACGCCCCCGCGGTGGCGGCCGCCCTCCAGGTCGTGCGCGACAGCGGCCTGCCGCACGACCTCGGCTCGATGTTCACGACGATCGAAGGGGAGTGGGACGAGGTCATGGCGGTGGTCAAGCAGTGCGTCGACGCCATGGAGCCCTACGGGGACCGGGTCGGCCTGGTGATGAAGGCCGACATCCGCGCCGGACGCACCGGTCAGATCACGGAGAAGGTCGACCGGGTGACGGGCCTGCTCGACGGCTCGTGATCAAGTTGTGACCTTGGGTGATCTTTGCGAAGGTGGGTCGTCGCCCTCGCGGTGATGCCTCCTCGACCTCCCCACGGAAAGCACTGACGTGAGCACGCTCATCCTGCGCGTCACCGGCACGGTCCTCGCCCTGCTCGGTCTCGTCGCCGTGGTCATCGGGGGATGGTTCCTCGCCGCTCTGGGTACCTCCGGCACCGCCACCTTCACCGCCGAGCCCGACCAGCGGGTCGTCGTCCTCGACGCCGACGTGCTCAACCGCGTCGACGCACCGATCGAGGTCACTGCGACCGGCGGCGGCACCGTGTGGGCCGGCGTCGCCCGCCCCTCCGACGCCGAGGCGCTGCTCGGCGACGGGGCCCGCGCCGAGGCCACCGGTGTGGACATCGGGGACTGGGCACTGACGACGACGAAGGTCGGCACGGGCGAGCCGGTCGACGCCGGGTCGCTCGACATCTGGCGCGCGTCGACGAGCGACACGGGCACCGCGACGACGACGATCGACCAGGACCGGGCACCGCAGACACTCGTCGTCACCGCCTCCGAGGGAGAGCGGATCGAGCAGGTCGAGCTCGTCGTCAGTGACGACCGCTGGGCCACCACGGCGATCGTCCTCGTCGTCGGAGGCGTCCTCGCCCTCCTCATCGGCATCGTCCTTTTTGTGCGTGCCGGCCGCCGCCGTGCGGGTCGACGTCGCCGGTCCCGCCACACCACAGAGGAGGCCGCAGCATGAGCCGCCGCACCCCCTTCGCCGCCGCGCTGCTCGTCCTGCCCGTCCTCCTCGGAGGCTGTGGTCTCGGGGAGTCGATCGTCGGGATCCACGACGCCCCCGCCGAGAGCTCCGACGGTGCCTCGGTCACCGGGGGGACCGCCGGCGACGTCGCCGCCCGCGTGCTCGATCTCGCCGCCGACAGCCGCAGGGCCGGTGACGACGCGACGGCCGCGGAGCGCAAGGAGGCCTTCTCCGGGCCCGCGCTGCGCGAGGCGAAGGCTGCCGCCAGGAGCAAGGACGCCGGGGGCCACTTCGAGCAGGCCCCGAAGGACGTCGAGGTCCTCGGCGTCAGCCGGGGCACCAGCTGGCCCCGGGCCATCCTCGCCACGTCGCAGGTCAAGGGCATCCAGTACCTGCACGTCCTCGTCGCGCAGGAGGCCGACCGGCCGTACACGCTCTTCGCCGATGTGCCGATGGCCTCCGGGTCGAGCGTCCCGGGCCTCTCGCCCGTCGACGAGGGCTCCCCGGTGACGGTGACCGAGCACCCGGACCGCGAGGTCTCCACCGCGGTGACGGCCTGGTCGAAGGGGGTGGCCTACCCGGCGCCGAAGAAGGCCCCGGCGGCGGTCTCCTTCGATGACGCCTTCTCCACGGCCCTGGCCAAGAACGCCAAGGCCAAGGACCAGGACCTCGACGACCTGGCCACCTACCGGCAGCGCCAGTCCACGGCAGACGCGACGTCGGTGTCCTTCGACCTCGCCGGTGGCGGGCAGCTGACCTTCCTGCCGATGACCCGCACCGACACGATCACCGCGGGCTCGAAGCTGAAGGAGCTGAAGATCGAGGACCGGGCGCTCAAGCACGTCCTCGACAGCTCGAGCGTGAAGAAGTCGCTGTCGATCACGCACGCCGAGACGATCGCCCTGGTGACCCCGGAGTCGGGCAAGGCCAAGGTCGTCGGTGTGAGCGACGTGCTCCGGTCGGCCAAGGGCCGTTGAGCCGGACACGACGGCCCCCGGTCGGCACCGCGGAACGGGTGGGGGAGAATGACCCCATGACCGATCCGACCCGCGCACTTCGTGGAGCCGTCGACCTCACCGGTCTCGGCGGACCCGCTCGTCCCGATGCCGGTGCCCCCGCTGCGGGGGCACCGGCGAACCCTGCCGGCGTGCCGGCAGGTGCACCCGGTGGCCAGCCCGCCGGGGCGGCCGACGACGTCTTCGTCGAGGCGGACGACGCCTCCTTCAACCAGATCGTGCAGCGGTCGGCCGCCGTGCCCGCCATCGCGGTGCTGTGGTCCTCCGAGCACCCGCAGAGCCGGGCCCTGCTCGATGACGCCGTGGAGATCGCGCGTGGCCTCGAGGGTCGGGTGCAGATCATCGGTGTCGACATCGCGACCAACCCCGGGATCACCCAGGCGGTCCAGCCGGAGGAGGTGCCGCTCGCGCTCGGGCTCGTCTCCGGTCAGCCGGTGCCGCTCTTCAGCGGGCTCGTGGACAAGGAGCAGTTCCGCCAGGTCGTCGACCAGCTCCTCCAGCTGGCCGTCCAGCACGGGGTGACCGGGCGGGTCAGCGCCACCGATGCCCCCGCCGAGGAGGCGGAGGAGGAGCTGCCGCCGCTGCACCAGGAGGCCTTCGACGCGATCGAGCGCGATGACCTCGATGCGGCGACCGCTGCCTACGAGAAGGCCCTCGAGCAGGACCCCAAGGACACCGACGCCCAGCTGGGCATCGCGCAGGTCTCCCTGATGAAGCGCACCCGTGACGTCGACCTCACGGCCGCCCGCGAGGCCGCGGCCACCGACCCCTCGGATGTCGACGCCGCCCTCGTCGTCGCCGACCTCGACGTCCTCGGCGGCCACGTCGAGGACGCCTTCGTCCGGCTCATCGACCTCGTGCGGTCCACCGCCGGGGACGACCGGGAGCGGGTGAAGAACCACCTGCTCGACCTCTTCGCCGTCGTCGGCAACCACGACGAGCGCGTCCGCAAGGGGCGGACCACTCTCATGAGCGCCCTCTTCTGATCGGGAGCGACACGGCTTCAGTGGGCATCATTTGACCTTCCGTGATCATTTCGTGATCATTGGCGAGTTCATGTGTCTCCCACGGAAGTCCCCCCTGTGCGCTCCATCACCCGTCCCAGCTCTGTCATCGCTGCCCTGGCCCTCGCGGCCAGCGGCATGATCGCCACCGACGCCACCGCTCCGACCGAGGCCCAGGCGGCCTCGAAGGTCACCGCCTCGGCGGGTGACCGCCAGGCGGCCGCCGACCTCGCGGAGTCCCGTGTCGGCAAGACCCCGTACGTCTACGGCGGTACCTCGCTGTGGAAGGGGGTCGACTGCTCGGGGCTGATCCAGGAGGTCTACCGCAAGCAGGGCGTGAACCTGCCGCGGACATCCGGCCAGCAGAAGTCCAGCGTGCGCAAGATCCACCGGACCTGGCTGCGCGAGGGCGATCTGGTCTTCTACGGCAACTACCACGTCGGCATCTACGTCGGGGACGGTTACATCGTCGACGCGCCGTCCTCGGGCCGGGACGTCAGCAAGCGCAAGATGTGGTCCGGCGACCGTTCCTACGGCACGCTGCGCCCGGCCTGATCCTCCACCTCTGATCCCTCACGTCGGATTTCCTTAGGGTCTTCCGGTGTGGGGGACGAGGTAGATCGCGCCGAGGCGCGCGACCCGCACCTCGACCGACCAGGGCTGGTCCTGCCACGGGTGCTCCTGCGCCTGCAGCACCACGCCGGCCTGGCTCGGTGAGCCGGCCGCGTCGAAGCCGCTGCTGTCGAGCGCGACCCGCCACGCGCCGCCGCGCGGCAGCCCGATGCGCAGTGCCCCGCGGTCCGTGCCGCCGAAGTTGACCACGACGGCAACCACATCGTCGGCAGGCGCGGCCCCGGCGTGGCGGACGAAGGCGACGGTGTTGCCCGACTCGTCGTCGGCATCGAGCCACCGGAAGCCCTCGGGACGGTCGTCGAGTGCCCAGAGGGCCGGGTGCCGCGCGGCGAAGGCGTTGAGCTCGCGCACGAGGTCCTGCACCCGTCGGTGAGCGGCGTCGTCGAGCAGGTCCCAGTCCAGGGAGCGGCCATCGGCCCACTCCCTGACCTGCGCGAACTCGGTGCCCATGAAGAGCAGGTGCTTGCCGGGGAAGGCCCACTGGTAGGCGTAGAAGGCTCGCAGGGTCGCGAGGCGGTCCGCGTCACCGCCCGGGATCCTCGTGGGCATCGAGCCCTTGCCGTGGACGACCTCGTCGTGGCTGATCGGCAGGAGGTAGTGCTCCGCGTAGGCGTACATCATCGCGAAGGTGAGCAGGCCGTGGTGGTGCGACCGGTTGATCGGGTCCTCCGCGAGGTAGCGCAGAGCGTCGTTCATCCAGCCCATGTTCCACTTCAGACCGAAGCCGAGGCCCCCTTCGTCGGTCCGCCGGGTCACCCCGGGCCACGCGGTCGACTCCTCCGCGACGGTGACGATGCCCGGCGCGCGGCGATAGGCCGTCGCATTGATCTCCTGCAGGAGGGTGATCGCCTCGAGGTTCTCGCGTCCCCCGTGGATGTTGGGCAACCACTCGCCGTCGCTGCGGGAGTAGTCGAGGTAGAGCATCGAGGCGACGCCGTCGACCCGCAGCCCGTCGATGTGGAACTCCTCGAGCCAGTACAGCGCGTTGGCCACGAGGAAGTTGTGTACCTCCGGCCGACCGAAGTCGAAGACATAGCTGCCCCAGTCGGGCTGCCACCCGCGGCGGGGGTCCGGGTGCTCGTAGAGCGGCAGTCCGTCGAAGCGCACGAGGGCCCACTCATCGGTCGCGAAGTGGCCGGGCACCCAGTCGAGGATCACCCCGATGTCCGCCCGGTGGAGTGCATCGACGAGGTGACGGAAGTCGTCGGGGGTGCCGAACCGCGAGTTGGGCGCGAAGTAGCTCGTGACGTGGTAGCCCCAGGACGGCGGATAGGGGTGGTCCATCACCGGCATCAGCTCGACGTGGGTGAAGCCCTGCTCGCGCACGTAGGTGACGAGCTCATCGGCCAACTCGCGATAGCCCAGCCCCTGCCGCCACGAGCCGAGGTGCACCTCGTAGACGCTCATCCGGCCCACGTGCGGGTCGCGCTGGGCCCGGGCGGCGAGCCAGGACTCGTCCGTCCACCGGTGGGCGCTGCGCGTGACGACCGATCCGGTCGCCGGCGCCGTCTCGGCGAGGCGGGCCATGGGGTCGGCCTTGTGCCGCAGCACGTCGTCGGCACCCCGGACCCCGAACTTGTAGACCGCGCCGTCGCCGATGTCGGGGACGAAGAGCTCCCACACCCCGGACTCGCCGAGGGCGCGCATCGGGTGGGACAGCTCGTCCCAGCCGTTGAAGTCACCAAGGACGTGGACGGCCTTGGCCCGCGGTGCCCAGACGGCGAAGGAGACGCCCGTCACCGCTCCGAGGGGTCCGTCGTAGTCGCGCAGGTGCGCTCCGAGCACGGTCCACAGCTGCTCGTGGCGACCTTCGTTGATCAGGTGCCGGTCGACCTCACCGACGGTCGGGACGAAACGGTAGGGATCGTCCTGGACGTGCTCGACGCCGTCCTCCCAGGAGGTGAGCACCCGGTAGTCCATCGCCCGGGTCGCGCCCGGACGCACGCCGGAGAAGATCCCGTCCTGCTCGTGGTCGAGCTCGATGACGGTGTCGTCCTCGAAGCGCACCCGCACCCGGGTCGCCAACGGTCGACGCACGCGCACCCGCAGACCGGAGTCCTCGAGGTGCTGCCCCAGGAGGTCGTGCGGCTGGGCGCTGCGGCCGTGGGCGAGGGCCCACAGCGCGCCCGGCAGGGCGGAGTCGGGGATCGGGGTCACGAGCGGTCCTCCTGGAGCAGTCGGTCGATCGCGTCGGTGGGCAGAGTCAGCCACGAGGGGCGGTGGCGCGCCTCGTAGACGACCTCGTAGAGCGCCTTGTCGAGGACGAAGGCGGTGAGGAGCGCGGGCCGGTCGCGCGGGTCGGGACCGACGTCGCTGTAGCCGTCGAGGAAGGACTGCTGCGCCGCCCGGCGCCACGCGACCAGGTCCACGCCGGGGTCGGTGCGGGCGCCCGGGCGGGCCAGCGTCGCGGCGACGTAGTCGAGGGAGCGCAGGATGCCGGCGACGTCACGCAGCGGGCAGTCGAGGGCATTGCGCTCGGTGAGGGGCCGTAGCGGCTCGCCCTCGAAGTCGATGAGCACCCAGCCGCGACCGGGTGCATCGAGCACCTGGCCGAGGTGCAGGTCGCCGTGGATGCGTTGCAGCGCAGGCCAGCTCGCGCTCGCTGCCGCGTCGAAGACGGCCCGCATCCTCGACTCGTGGGCGGCCAGGGCCGGGACCTCGCTCATCGCGACACCGGCGCGACGACGCATGAGCCGGACCCGGTCACGGATCTCCTGCTCGTGGGGGGTCTCGGTGGGCAGGGCGCGGGCGAGGGTGGTGTGCACCTCGGCCGTGGCCCGGCCGAGCTCGCGGGCCCGACGGACGAAGGGGGTTCCCGTCGCCGCCTGCTGGAGGGAGACCCGCCAGGCATCCGTCGTGTCCTCGACGTACTCCTGGGCGAAGGCCAGCTGGCCGTAGTCCCTCCCTTCGCCGTCCGCCCGGTGCCAGGCGCCGGCGACGTGACCGACGCTGGCGGGGACGAAGGGGGAGTGTGACGCCGCGAGCGCCCCCTGGAGGGTGATGTCGGGATTCTCGCCGGCGGCGAGCGTGCGGAAGACCTTGAGGATCACCGGGGACCCGGTGCCCTCGACGGGGGTGATGACGACGGAGGTGTTGGACTGCTCGGCGGTGATGACCCGGCTCGCCGCGGGGCGGGTGTCGTTGCGCCAGGCCGGGTGCGGGGCGCCGACGACATCGGGGTCGACGGTGTCGGAGATGCTGCCGTGCTGGGCGACGACCTGCCCGCGCAGCAGCGCGAGCAGCTGGGTGACGTAGACGGGGTCGTGCGGGGCGTCATAGACCCACCGGTGCCCGAGCACGGAGTGCTCCATCTCGCCGACGAGCGCGTCCGCGGCACCCCCGAGGGGAGCGTCACGGTAGGTCAGCGGCACCTGGTAGACGACGGGCACGGTGCCGGACTCGTCGAGAAAGACGATCGTCTCGATGCCGACCTCGCCCTCGGGGTCGTCGAGCCGCCAGGAGTCGAGCTGGCGCAGCCGCGGGCGGACGGTGCCGGTGTACCAGCGCTGGGTACCGATCCACTCCCGGACGAGCTCGTCCTTCGTCGGGGTGAGCTGGGCGCGATAGACCGTCGACATCAGCCCTGCACCACCGACACGATGTGGACCGGCTCCGTCTCGGGACCGAGCCGGACATAGGTGGACTCGCCCCACTCCCAGTGGGCGCCGGTGACGAGATCGGTGACCTCGAGGCGCGTGTCCCACTCGAGCCCCAGCGCGGCCATGTCGAGGTGGAGCGTCGACTCGCGGGTGCTGTGCGGGTCGAGGTTGGCGACGACGATGACGAGGTCCTCGCTGCCGTCGGCGAGCGAACGCGACTTCGAGTACGAGAGGAGGTTCTCGTCGTCGACGTGGTGGAAGGTCAGGTTGCGCAGCAGCTGCAGGCTCGGGTGCTCGCGCCGGACCCGGTTGAGCATCGTCAGCCAGGGGGCGAGCGAGGTGCCGGACTCGGCGACCTCGTCCCAGCGACGGTCCTTGAACTCGTACTTCTCGTTGTCGATCTGCTCCTCGGAGCCGGGGCGGGCCACGTGCTCGACGAGCTCGTACCCGGCGTAGATGCCCCACGTCGGGACCATCGTCGCGGCGACCGCTGCACGCACCTTCCACGCGGCCTCCCCGCCGTGCTGCAGGTACGGGGTGAGGATGTCGTGGGTCGTCGGCCAGAAGCTCGGGCGCATGTAGGCCGCGGCCTCACCGGAGATCTCGGTGCCGTACTCGACGAGCTCGGCGACGGTGTTGCGCCACGCGTAGTAGGTGTAGCTCTGCTGGAAGCCGACCTTGGCCAGCGTGTGCATCATCGCCGGGGTGGTGAAGGCCTCGGCGAGCCAGATGACATCCGGCGCCACGGCGGCTACATCATCAATCAGCCACTGCCAGAACTCGACCGGCTTGGTGTGCGGGTTGTCGACGCGGAAGATCGTCACCCCGTGGTCGATCCACACCTGGACGACGCGACGGACCTCGGCATAGAGCCCGGCGGGGTCCTTGTCGAAGTTCACCGGGTAGATGTCCTGGTACTTCTTCGGGGGGTTCTCCGCGTGGGCGATCGTGCCGTCCGCGCGGGTGGTGAACCACTCCGGGTGCTCGGTGACCCACGGGTGGTCGGGGGAGCACTGCAGAGCAAGGTCGAGCGCGACCTCGAGACCGAGGCGGCTGGCCTCGGCGACGAAGGCGTCGAAGTCGGCGAAGGTCCCCAGCTCGGGGTGGATCGCGTCATGGCCGCCGTCGGGGGAGCCGATGGCGTAGGGGGACCCCGGGTCCTCGGGGCCGGCATCGAGCGTGTTGTTGGGGCCCTTGCGGGCGGTCGTGCCGATCGGGTGGATCGGGGTGAGGTAGACGACGTCGAAGCCCATGGAGGCGATCGCCGGCAGCCGCCGGGCGGCCGTGCGCAGCGTGCCCGTCGTCCAGCGGCCGGTGGTCGCGTCGAAGCGCGCCCCTTCGCTCCGCGGGAATATCTCGTACCAGGAGCCGAAGAGGGCCAGCTCGCGCTCCACGAGCAGGGGCAGCTCCGCGCTCGCGGTG
>JBQGNO010000029.1:0-22735 GCA_052087725.1 Janibacter sp.
AGTTCGGGGCCGGGCGCTGCGTCGCGATCCCCGCCGACGTCTCGACCACCGAGGGGATCGCGCAGCTCCTCGCCGCCTTCCGCGAGCACGAGGACCACCTCGACGTCCTCGTGAACAACGCGGGCGCTGCGTGGGCGGCCCCCTTCGACGAGTTCCCCGAGGACGGCTGGGACAAGGCCATGGACCTCAACGTCAAGGCGCCGTTCTTCCTCACCCAGGCGGCCAAGGGCCTCCTGCTCGCCGGCCACGCACGCGGTGGCCACCTCGCCAAGGTCGTCAACATCGCCTCGATCGACGGACTCTCGCTCAACCCCCTCGAGACGTACTCCTACCACGCAAGCAAGGCCGGCATCGCCCACCTGACCAAGCGGATGGCCGTGCGCCTCGCCCCCGAGGGCATCGTCGTCAGCGCCATCGCCCCGGGCGCCTTCGCCTCGAACATGAACAAGGAGGCTCGCGACCACGGCGAGGAGATCAGCGCCGAGATCCCCTCCGGTCGCATCGGACGACCGGAGGACATGGCCGCTGCGGCCGTCTACCTCGCTTCGAGCGCCGGCGATTACGTCGTCGGCAGCACCCTGACCGTCGACGGCGGGGTCAACATCGCCCGCTGACCCGCGCACTCCGCGCGGACGAAGGGAGGGGCCGGGACGAAGAGACTCAGTCGGCGCGCAGGTCCGGCGTGGTCAGGCCGAGGGCATTGGTCCACAGCCGGGTCGCGGTGTCCACGAGCGCGTCGACGGAGGCCTCATCGGCGTCCTGCCCCTCGATGACGAAGATGTCGTAGGCCAGGCGGGCGATCATGCCCGAGAGCGCCTTGGCCGCCATCTCCGGGTCGACGCGGCGGTCGGCGAGGCCCCGCTCCTGCAGGTCGGCGATCGCGCGGGAGTTGCGGGTGACGAAGGCACTGCTGCGGGCCCGGCGCATCTCGCGGAAGCGAGGGTCGACCGCGGAGACCTGCTGGAGGAGCTGGTTGAGCCGGGCATTGCGCTGATAGGCCTCGAAGTAGGCGCGGTTGCTCGCCCCGATGATCGCGATCGGGTCGTCCGTCGTCTCGATCCGGCTCGTGCCCGGGTGGAGCATGGCGCTCTGCGCCTCATGGAGGACGGCAGCGAAGACCTCGTCCTTGCTGTCGAACCACGTGTAGAAGCTGCCGATCGAGCACTTCGCCTCGGCGACGATGTCCACGAGGCGCGAGTCGACGTACCCGTCCCGCTCGAAGACCGTGCGCGCGGCGCTGATCAGGGCCGCCCGGGTGCGCTGACCGCGGGCCGTCTGGGGCTGCGTCCCCAGCCTGGCCGGGTCGACGAGGTCGGGGACCTCACTCGTGGTGTCGCTCTCGCTGGGCATGGCGGTCACCCTAGTCCGCCTCGTCGAGGACGAGGTGCGCGCAGGCGACGAGCTCGTCGACGGCCCGGGTGGGGATGGACCCGGCCGCGGTGAGGTTGCGCGGGTCGTCGAGCTGACGCCGACGCACCCCCTCGAGGATGATCGCGAGCTTCCACAGGCCGAGGCCGTGCCAGAAGGAGACCGCCGAGACATCCCGGCCGGTCAGCTGCGCGTAGTGGTCGACGAGCTCCGCACGGGTGGCGAAGCCGGGCACCGTCGACGCGTCGAAACGCATCGTCGGAGGGTCGCCGGCCTGCGGCCAGTAGGCCAGGAGCGTGCCGAGGTCGGCGAGCGGGTCGCCGAGGGTGCACAGCTCCCAGTCGAGGATGGCCCGCACGGTGGCGTCCTGCGGATCGATGATCACATTGCGCAGGTGGCTGTCGCCGTGCACGAGGGTCACCTCGCCCGGGCCGGGGTCGCGCTCGGTGAGTCGCTCGGTCAGCCGGTCGAGCTCGGGGAGGTCGTGGGTGCGGGAGAGATCCCACTGCCGGGACCACCGGCGCAGCTGTCGCGCCCCGTAGGGCTTGTGGCTGGCGAGGTCGTCGAGGCCGACCTGCTCGAGGTCGACCGCGTGGATGCGCGCGAGGGTGTCGACGAGGGAGAGCCCGGTGTGGTGTCGGGCCGGCACCGACAGCGCCTCTGCATCGCTGCGGTCGTCGAGCACGCTCCCGTCGACGAAGGAGACGACGAGCACGGGCACGTCGGTGACCGCGGGGTCCTCGCACAGGCCATGCACGACGGGCAGCGGGACATCGCTGCCCTGCAGTGCCGAGAGGATGCGGTGCTCGCGCGCCACGTCGTGGGCGGAGGCGAGCAGCTCGCCCAGGGGCGGACGACGCAGGACGAGCCGCTCCCCCTTCGCATCCGTCGCGAGGTAGGTGAGGTTGGACTGGCCGAGGCCGACCCTGGCGAAGGTCAGCGGGGGCTGCATGCCGATCCCCAGGCCCTCGATCCACGCGGTCATCGCCTCGGGGTCCAGCCCCTCGGTCACGTCGCTGCCGTCGCTCATGGTGTCCCCGATCCTCTCCGAACCGACTACTTCTTCTTACCCCACTCGGGGCTGCGCCGACGGTACTCGCGGCGCGCGATGGTCATCTTGTGCACCTCGTCCGGCCCATCGGCGAGGCGAAGGGTGCGCATGTGGGCGTACCACATGGCCAGCGGGAAGTCGTCGCTCACGCCACCCCCACCGTGCACCTGGATCGCCCGGTCGAGGATCTCCAGGGCCATCTTCGGTGCGGCCACCTTGATCGCGGCGATCTCGGTGCGGGCGACCTTGTTGCCCACCGTGTCCATCATGTACGCCGTCTTGAGGGTGAGCAGCCGGACCATCTCGATCTCGATGCGCGCCTCGGCCACCCAGTCCATGATGTTGGCGCGGTTGGCGACCGGCTCCCCGAAGGTCGTGCGGGACTGGGCCCGGTCGATCATCATGTCGAGGGCCCGCTCCGCGACGCCGATCGCCCGCATGCAGTGGTGGATCCGGCCGGGACCGAGACGGGCCTGGCTGATCATGAATCCATCACCCTCGCCGGCGAGGAGGGCCTCGCGCGGCACCCGGACATTGTCGAAGACGACCTCCGCGTGGCCCTCACGGTCCTGGTAGCCGAAGACGGATAGCCCGCGCAGGACCTTCACGCCAGGGGCATCGATGGGGACGACCATCATCGACTGCTGGCGGTGGGTCGGACCGTCCGGGTCGGTCTTGCCCATGACGATGAGCACCTTGCAGTTCTTGTGCAGGGCGTTGGAGGTCCACCACTTGCGGCCGTTGATGACGTACTCGTCGCCGTCCCGCTCCATGCGCGTCTCGACATTGGTGGCGTCGGAGCTGGCGACCGCCGGCTCGGTCATGGCGAAGGCCGATGCCATCTCGCCCGCGAGCAGCGGCTTGAGGTACGTCTCCTTGTGCTCGTCGGTGCCGAAGAGCGTGAGCACCTCCATGTTGCCGGTGTCCGGTGCATTGCAGTTGATCGCCTCGGGGGCGATCTCGATGCTGCGCCCGGTGATCTCGGCGAGGTGCGCGTACTCGAGGTTGGTCAGACCCGGTCCCCACTCGGGGTGCGGGTGGAAGAGGTTCCACAGCCCGCGGCTGCGCGCCTCCGCCTTGAGGTCCTCGAGGATCTGCGGGTGGTGGTTCGGGTCGCCCGAGGCGAGCATCTGCTCGCGGTAGACCGACTCCGCGGGGTAGACGTGCTCGTCCATGAAGGCGAGCAGCGTGTCGCGGTACTCCTGACCGCGCTCACTGAGTTCGAACATGATGACCGTCCTTGGTTGCCGTGGTGGTGCTGGTGTCAGGGGGCGGGCTGCGCCGCCGGGAGGGCCAGGCTCTCGCGCACGCGGGCGATGGTCTCGTCCGCATGCCGGTGGTGGATGCCGCCGATGCCGAGCCGGGCGGCACCGACGAGGTTGTGCTCGAGATCGTCGACGAGGACGCACTGCTCGGGCTCGACACCGAGGTGCTCGCACGCGATCCGGTAGATCGCTCGTGAGGGCTTGCGGATGCCGACCTGGCCAGAGATCACACTCACGTCGAAAAGCTCGTCGAGGTCGACCCGGGCATAGCAGTTGCGCCCGAGCGAGTTGGAGACGAGCGCCGCGGGGATGCCGTGGCCGCGCACCTCGCGGACGAGCTCGACCATCGGCTCGTCGAGGTCCATGTGCTCGTCGAGGCGAGCGAGCAGACCCGCAGCCTCGACCCGGCCCCCCGCCCGGGTCAGCGCCTCGGCGAAGGCCTCCTCGAAGCCCTCGTCGTCGAGACGCCCCTCCTCGTGCTCGACGAGTGCGGTGCGAGCACCCTCATCGGTGGCGAGGACCCGCAGTGCCTCGTCCGGGCCGAGCCCGGCGTCGGCCGCCAGGGCACCGAAGGCCGTGCCGATCGGGCTGGTGAGCACTCCCCCGAAGTCGATGAGCAGCGCCGAACGTCGGCCCGCCGCAGGGGTGGTGATGCTCGGCGAAGGTGAGGAACTCATGGGATGAGCCTTCCGGGTCACATGACAGGATGCTGATGACAGGTATACTTGAACTCTGATTCAGATTCAAGTTCGGATGAGGTGTGATGATCGACTCCGCAGAGCCGCAGGTCGAGCCCCACCGGGGCGCCCTGGCGACGGCTCTTGCCGCGCTCTTCGGGCTGACCGGGCTGGGCAGCGCCGCCGTGGCCGTGGCCCTGCCCGTCATCGCCGGCGATCTGGAGATCACCTCCGGTCGGGCCGCGCTCGTCGTCAGCTGCTACTCCCTCGCCCTCGCGGTGGGCAGCGCGATCTTCGGTCGGCTCGGTGACCTCCTCGGCATCCGGGCACCCCTCGTGCTCGGTCTCACCGTCATGGTCACCGCCGCCTGTGTCGGCGCCCTCGTCGACAGCCTGCCCGCGCTGCTCATCGCCCGCGCCTGCCAGGGCCTGGGCGCCGCGGCGGTGCCCGCACTGACCCTCGCCGCGATCCAGGCGATCTTCGCCGGGGACGGCCGGGCCCGTGCCATGGCCACCTATGCCTCCGTGGGCGCGACGATCAACGCCCTCGGGCCCGTGGTCGGGGCCATGCTCGTCGAACCCCTCGGGTGGCGCCCGGTCGTCGCGATCCCGGTCATCGCCCTGACCCTCCTGCCGCTCGTCTGGCGGGACCTCCCGACGACCCGCCAGCCGGGCGCGACCCTCGATCTGCCGGGGGCGCTGCTCGTCGGGCTCGGTGCCACGGGCGCCGTCCTCGCCCTGCAGTCGGCCACCCTGGGCCGGACCACGGCGATCGTCGGCCTCCTCGTCCTCCTCACGGCTGCTCCGGTGGCCGTGCTGCGCACCCGTCGGCATCCCGACGGCATCGTGCAGGCGGCGCTCATCCGCGATGTCGGCGCGCGACGCAGCCTGCTCACCGCGGTGAGCCTGCCCTCCGCGTGGTTCGGGATGCTCGTCGCCATCCCGACGACGCTGGTCGCGGACGGGTGGTCGAGCCTGCGGGTCGGTCTGCTACTCATCCCCTGCGCCGCCCTCGGTCTGATCGCCCCACGCTTCACCGGCCCGGTGCTACTGCGTCTGGGCCCCCCACGCAGCCAGCTCGTCGCCACGTCCGGCGTGACACTGGCGCTGCTCCTCGCCGCCCTCGGGGTCTCCACCGTCGCGCCCGTCCCGCTCGTCCTCGCCACGCTCGTGCTCATGGCCTCCTTCGGTCTGGGTCAGCCCGCGATGACCGCCCTGGTGGCGGACGCCGTCCCGACCCGCAGCCGTGGAGGCGCGCTCGGGCTGCTGACGCTCTTCTTCCTCATGGGCGGCGGGCTCGGTGCAGCGGCCGTCGGGGGCCTCGGCGAAGTGATCGGCCTCGATCGCGCCGTGCTCGTTCTCGCGGTCCTCCCCCTCACCGCTGCGGCCGCCTTCGTCCACTCCCTTCGCCCCACGCACCCATCCCCATCCAAGGAGCTCTCGTGACCGACCCGACCAGCACCGACCAGGTCCTCTACGACCTCACCGACGGCGTCGCGACAATCACCCTCAACCGGCCGGAGCGCCGCAATGCGATGTCGGTGCCGATGATCGAGCGCCTCGGTGAGCTGCTCGCAGAGGCCGAGGCCGACCCCGCGGTGCGCGCTCTCGTGCTCACCGGCGCCGGGCGCTCCTTCTGCGCCGGTGGCGATGTGCAGCAGTTCGACGCGGACGGGGGCGAAGGGGGTGGCGCCACCCAGGTCGACCCGGCAGCGGTCGCCGAGCAGCTGCGCCACCAGGAGCTGACCGTCGGTCGTCTCCACGCCTTCACCAAGCCGGTCATCGCCTCCCTCCCCGGAGCAGCTGCCGGGGCCGGACTCGGCCTGGCCTTCGCCGCCGACCTGCGCATCGGCACGCCGCGCACGGTCATGGCCACCGCCTTCGCCACCGTGGCCCTCTCCGGCGACTTCGGCGTCGCGTGGTTCCTCGACCGGCTCGTCGGCCCGGCGAGGGCTCGCGAGCTGATGCTGCTCAACCCCCGTCTCGACGGCGCGGCCTGCCTCGACCTCGGACTGGTCACCGACATCGTGCCGGAGGAGGAGCTCGCCGAGCGGACCGCCTCGCTGGCTCGTCGGCTCGCCGACGGACCGGCCCTGACGCTGGCCCACATCAAGCGCAACCTGCGTGAGGTCCCCGCCCAGACCCTCTCCGAGGCGATGGCGGCCGAGGTCCCGCGGCACAAGGAGTGCGGCCTGAGCGCCGATCACATCGAGGCGGCCCGGGCCTTCGTCGAGAAGCGTCCGGCAGTCTTCGTCCGCTGACGCGTGTCGGCGCGGGCCCCGCCCGGCGCGGCATCACCGACCTGGCCGATGCCCTTGGGTCGGCAGGCCACACGGTGACCATCGCCGATGTGCTTCAGGGCGAGACCTTCGACGACTACCCGAGCGGCCTGGCCCGCTCCCGGGAGATCGGCGACGCGCGGCAGCAGGAGTGTGCGCTCGAGGCGGCGAAGGGGGCGCCCGGCCCCTTCGTGCCCATCGGCTTCTCCGTGGGGGAAGCGACCGCCCAGTGGGTCGCGGCGCAGCACCCCGACCGGGCGCGCGGCGTGGTCATGGTCTGTGGCGGGGTCCCGATGCGCTTCCTCGAGGCCACGTGGCCACCCGGCGTGCCCGGTCAGGTGCACGTGACGGCCGAGGACCCCTTCCACGAGGAGGAGAAGCAGTTCGACGACGAGGTGCAGGACGATGTCGAGCACGCCGGCGGGGAGTTCACCTTCGTCGAGTACAAGGGCGGCGGGCACCTCTTCACCGACCCGTCGCTGCCGAAGGAGAACCAGCCGGAGGAGGCCCGCATCTTCACCCGGCGGGTCCTCGAGTTCGTCGACGAGGTGGCACGCCACGGCTGACCAGTCGTCCCTGCGACCGGCCAGCCGAGGCGCTGACGACCTCAGTCGTCGGAGCGGCGGCGCTTCTTCTTCGCGCTGCCTCGCCCCTTGATCCAGCCGTACACGAAGGCCCCGAGGGCGATCGCCGCGTACCCCGCGTACCCCGCGTAGCCGCGCAGGATCGTCGGCATGACGGCCGCCCCGAGGTCGAGCGCGTCACTGGAGCCACTCGACGACGATCGGGACGCCGGGGACGCGGCAGGTGTCGGAGTCGAGGAGGCCGACCCCGCTGACGCCCCCTCGGAGGACGGCGCCGCCGCAGTCATCGCCACCGTCGGCGACTCGCTGCTCCCGGATCCGGCCCCGTCGTCCGGGGTCGTGCCGGGTACCGCTCCGGCGGCCGTGGCCCCCGATGAGGCCCCCGCCGCAGCGGAGCCCCCGTCGGACGTCGCGGTGGCGGCCCCGCCCTGCTCGGACCCGTCGAGCCTGCCCGCGAGGCAGTCGACGAACTGCCCCAGGAGCTTGTCCGAGACGTCCTGCATGACTCCGCGACCGAACTGCGCCGGCTTCCCGGTGACGTTGAGGTCGGTCACCACCTCCACGCGGGTGTCGGAGCCGACCTGCTCCATCGACATCGTCACGGTGGCGCCGGCCGTGCCATTGCCCCGCTTGTCCTTCCCCTTCGCCTCGATGACGGCGCGGTGGGCCGCGTCGTCACGCTCGACGAAGGAGCCGCTCCCCTTGTAGACCAAGGCGATCGGGCCGAGCTTGACCTTGACGGTGCCCTCGAAGGAGTCCCCCTCGGCCGAGGTGACGACGGCCCCGGGGAAACACTCCGCGACCCCCTCGATGTCCATCATCGTCGACCAGGCGGTGTCGATGGGTGCGTTGACGGTGAACGAGTGCTCGAGATCCATGGATCACACCTCCACTGCTGCGAGGACGGCCCGGCGGGTGAGCACGCCCGCCAGGTGCTGTCGGTAGTCGGCTGCGCCGTTGAGGTCGGTCGGCGGCTCGGTCCCGTCGGCCGCCGACGCCGTGGCGACTCGGACCGCCTCCGGTGTCGGTGGCCCACCGACGAGCGCCTGCTCCACCGTCCGCGCACGGAGCGGGGTGGCCCCCATGTTGGTCAGGGCGACCCGGGCGTCGGTGATGGTCCCGCCGTCGACCTTGACCGCCGCGGCCACGGCGACGATCGACCACTGCTGGGCCGTGCGGATGAACTTCTCGTAGTGCCCGCCCCACCCCGTGTGCTTGGGGATGCGGATCTGGACGAGCAGCTCGTCCTCGCCGACCGCGCTCTCGAAGAGGCCGACGAAGAAGTCCTGGGCCGCGACCGTGCGCGTGCCGCTCGGTCCGGCGATGACCATCTGCGCGTCGAGGGCCAGTGCGGCCGTGCCGACGTCACCGGCCGGGTCGGCGTGCACGAGCGCGCCTCCGACGGTGCCACGGTGGCGCACCTGCGGGTCGGCCACCTGCGCCAGGGTCTGCGACAGCAGCCCGGCGTGGTCCATGACGAGGGGGTGGTGGCGCACCTCGTCATGGGTGGCAGTAGCACCGATGACGAGTGTGTCGCCGTCCTCGGTGACCTCGCGCAGGGCGGCGATGCGCCCCAGGTCGATGATCTGCTCGGGGGTGTTCATCCGCAGCCGCAGGATGGGCAGCAGGCTCTGGCCACCCGCGAGGATCTTGGCGTCATCACCTCCCGCCGCGAGCGCTGCCAGGGCTTCCTCGACGGTCTGCGGTGCCACGTAGTCGAACGGTGCCGGGATCATCGGACCTCTCCTTCCGAACCAGTGCTCTGTGAGTGGATCGCCCGCCACACCCGCTCGGGGGTGCAGGGCATGGTGATGTCGTTGACACCGAAGGGCCGCAGGGCGTCGACGACCGCGTTGACGACCGCGGGGGTGGAGGCGATGGTGCCGGCCTCGCCGACTCCCTTCACCCCCAACGGGTTGTCCGTCGACGGGGTGACCGTCCGGTCGGTCTCGAAGTGCGGCAGGTCCGAGGCCGACGGCAGGGTGTAGTCGACGAAGGTGCCGGTGACGAGGTTGCCGTCGTCGTCGTAGACCGCCTCCTCGTAGAGCGCCTGCCCGATGCCCTGGGCCAGGCCGCCGTGCACCTGTCCGTCGATGAGCATCGGGTTGATCGGGGTCCCGATGTCGTCGACGCAGGCATAGGTGCGGATGCTCACGAACCCGGTCTCGGTGTCCACCTCCACCGCGCACAGGTGCGTGCCGTGGGGGAAGGAGAAGTTGCCCGGGTCGTAAGTGGCCTCGGAGTTGAGCGTGGGCTCCATCCCGTCGGGCAGGTCGTGTGCGCTGAAGACGGCGAAGGCGATGTCCCCGAAGGGAACCGACTGGCCCGGCGCACCGGCGACGGTGAACGCGCCGTCGGCGTACTCGAGGTCGTCCTCGTTGGCCTCCATGAGGTGCGCGGCGACCTGCCGGGCCTTGGCGATGACCTTGTCGACCGCGTTGACGACGGCGACGCCACCGACGGTCAGTGACCGCGACCCGTAGGTGTCCAGGCCCTTGGGCGAGCTCTGGGTGTCCCCGTGGATGATGTCGATGTCCTCGAAGGGGACGCCGAGCCGGTCGGCGACGATCTGGCTGAAGCCGGTGACGTGGCCCTGACCGTGCGGGCTGATCCCGGTGACGACCTCGACCTTGCCGGTGGGCAGCACGCGCACCGAGGCGCTCTCCCACCCTCCGGCGCCGTAGTCGAGGGAGCCGAGCACCCGGGAGGGCGCCAGCCCGCACATCTCGGTGAAGGTCGAGACGCCCAGCCCGAGCTGGACCGGGTCCTTGGACTCACGGCGTCGGGCCTGCTCGGCCTTCAGCTCCTCCCACCCGGCGAGCTCGAGGGCCCGCTCGGTGGCGGCCTCGTAGTTGCCGGAGTCGTAGGTCAGGCCGGCGACGGTCGTGAAGGGGAACTGGTCGTGCGTGATCCAGTTCTTGCGCCGCAGCTCGAGTGGGTCCATGTCCAGCTCTGCCGCGAGCTCGTCCATGATCCGCTCGATGCCGTAGGTGGCCTCGGGTCGGCCCGCCCCGCGGTAGGCATCCGTGGGCACCTTGGTGGTGAAGACCCCTTCGCAGGTGAAGCGGTAGGCCGGGAAGCGGTAGATGCCCGGGAACATGAAGGCCCCGAGCACCGGGACACCGGGCGTGAGCAGCCGCAGGTAGGCGCCCATGTCGGCAATGAGGTGCACGTCCAGGCCGGTGATCTCACCGTCCCGCGTCGCCGTGATCGTCAGGTCCTGGATCTGACCGCGGCCGTGGTGCGCCGCGGACATCGTCTCGGACCGGGTCTCGGTGTACTTCACCGGCCGACCGACCTTGCGGGCCACGAGCGTGGCGATGACCTCCTCGGGGGTGATGGTGATCTTGCCGCCGAAGCCACCTCCGACATCGGGAGCGATGATGCGCACCTTGTGCTCGGGGATGCCCAGGGTCATGCCGAGCATGGTGCGCAGGATGTGCGGGATCTGCGTGCTCGACCACATGGTCACCGCGTCGTCGGCGGGCTGGACGACCACGGAGCGCGGCTCCATGAAGCCCGGGCTGAGCCGCTGCTGCACGAAGCGCCGCTTGACCGTCACCTCCGCGTCACGGGCGGCATCGTCGACCGAGCCGCCGGAGCCCGCCTCGGCGGAGTCGAGGGCCCAGGTGAAGCAGTGGTTGGTCCCGCTCGCCTCGTGGACGAGGGTCGCACCGTCGGCGAGCGCCTCCTCGAGGTCAAGGACCGGATCGAGCGGCTCGTAGTCGACGTCGATCTCCTCGAGCGCGTCCACGGCCTCGGCGCGGGTGCGCCCCACGACGACGGCGACCGCGTCACCGGCGAAGTTGACCTGGTCGACCGCGAGCGAGGGCGCGCCCGGGTTGACCATGTCGGGGGTGACCGGCCAGGCGCACGGCAGGTCGCCCTGCGTCTCGGCGAAGTCCTTGCCGGAGTACGCCGCGATGACTCCCGGCGCCTGCAGCGCGGGGCTGACATCGATCGAGGTGATCGTCGCGTGGGCCATCGGGCTGCGCAGGATGGCCAGGTGCACCATCCCGGGCAGGACCATGTTGTCCACCCACGTGGTCCGTCCGGTAACGAGGTGGCGGTCCTCCTTGCGCGACCGGGAGGCCCCGATCTCGCGAGGGGTCGCGCTGGGCTGCTCCTCGATGGTCGTCATGACTGCTCACTCCCCGCCGCCTGCTGCACGGCCTTGACGATGTTCTGGTACCCGGTGCACCGGCAGAGGTTGCCCTCCAGGCCGTCGCGGATCTCCTCCTCGGAGGGGTCCGGGTTGTCCTTGAGCAGGTCGAGGGAGGCCATGATCATCCCCGGCGTGCAGAAGCCGCACTGCAGGGAGTGGTTGTCGGTGAAGGCCTGCTGCATCGGATGCAGCTCACCGTCGGTCGCGAGGCCCTCGACGGTGGCGACCTCGTGGCCGTCGGCCTGCACCGCGAGCACGCTGCACGACTTCACGCTCGAGCCGTCGAGGTGCACGGTGCACGCGCCGCAGCTGGTCGTGTCGCACCCGACCACGGTGCCGGTCTTGCCGAGCGACTCCCTGAGGTAGTGCACGAGCAGGGTGCGTGGCTCGACCTCGTCGGTGTACTGGACACCGTCCACATGGACACTGATCCGGGTCATCATTGACTCCTTCGTGTAGGGCTGTGCCGTCAGGGCGTGTACTGCTGGGCGAAGGGCGAGCGGGCTCGCCGTGGTCAGTCGGTGGGCTCCTCCCGTGCGGTGTGGTGGATCGGGCCGGCGGTGTCGGTGAGGCTCTTGCCACGGCCGCCCCAGCGGGTGGCGATGATCTCGGCGGCGATACTCACCGCGGTCTCCTCGGGGGTGCGCGCACCGAGATCGAGACCGACCGGGCTGAAGAGCCGGGCCAGCTCGGACTCCTGCACACCGATCTCGCGCAGCCGCTCCAGCCGGTCCTCGTGCGTGCGGCGCGAGCCCATCGCCCCGACATAGGCGACGTCCGGGACGCGCAGGGCGATCTCCAGCAGCGGCACGTCGAACTTCGGGTCGTGCGTCAGGAGGCAGATCACGGTGCGGGAGTCGATGAGGCCGGCGTCCAGCTGGGCCTGCAGGTAGCGGTGCGGCCAGTCGACGACCACCTCGTCGGCCTCGGGGAAGCGAGAGGCCGTCGCGAAGACGGGGCGGGCATCGCAGACCGTGACCGTGTAGCCGAGGAAGGCACCCATCCGGGCGCAGGCCGCGGCGAAGTCGATGGCCCCGAAGACGAGCATCCGCGGCGCCGGCGCGTGGACGGACGCGAAGACCCGCATACCCTCCCCCCTTCGCTCCCCGTCCGGGCCGTAGGTGAGGGTCTCGCTGTGCCCGCCGGCGAGCAGGCCGCGGACGTCGTCGACGACGGCGCCGTCCGCGCGGGAGCTGCCGATGGTGCCGGAGTGCTCCTCGGGTCGCACGACCATCCGGCGGCCGATGTGCTCCGGGTCCGGGTGATCGACGACCGTCGCGACGGCGACGGGTCGGCCCTGCGCGATGTCCTCGGCCACCTGGCCCAGCTCCGGGAAGGTGGTCGGCGAGACCTTCTCGACGTAGACGTCGAGGATCCCGCCGCAGGTGAGCCCGACGCTCGCCGCGTCGTCGTCGCTGATCCCGTAGCGGTGCAGCTGCGGCTCGTCCGACTCGAGGACCTCCTCGCCCACGGCGTAGACCGCGCCCTCGACACACCCGCCCGAGACGGACCCGACGGCCACTCCCTCCGGGCCGACGAGCATGGAGGCTCCCGGCTGTCTCGGCGAGGAGCGCCAGGTCGCGACGACGGTGCCGAGGGCGACCTCGTCACCGGCCCGCCACCACTCCATCAGCTCCGTCAGGACGTCACGCACCGTGGACCACCTCTGCCAGCTCGTCGAAGGTCTGCAGCGAGTGGCCGGCGACGAAGTGGTCGCAGTACGGCAGCACCGCGCGGATGCCGGCCTGCACCGGCTCGTAGCCGGACTTGCCGACGTGGGGGTTGACCCAGACGAGTCGGTGCGCGAGCGAGCGCAACCGTCGCATCTGGCCCGACAGCAGGTCCACGCCGGAGCGCTCCCAGCCATCGCTGATGATGACGACCACGGCGCCACGGGCGGTCCCGCGCTGACCCCAGCGGTCGGTGAAGGCCTTGAGCGACTCGCCGAGGCGGGTGCCACCGGACCAGTCCGGCACCGTGTCGCCCGCCGCCCCGAGCGCCCGCTCGGCATCGCGCACGCGCAGCGCCCGGGTGACGTGCGTCAGCCGGGTCCCCATCGTGAAGACATCGACCGGGTGCCCGCCCTGCACCCAGTGGTGCGCCAGGCGCAGCAGCGACTCCGCGTAGCCGCTCATCGACCCGGAGACGTCGATGAGCAGGACCACCCGCCGGGGGCGGCGCTCACGGTGCTGCCACTCCAGGTGCACCGGCTCACCCATCCGCCGCAGCTGCGAGCGCAGGGTGCGCCGGGCGTCGACGGACCCGCGACGGGACGGAGTGCGCCGGGGCGAGCGACGGGACGGAGCAGGACGACGAAGGGTGGCGAAGAGGCCTGCGAGATAGGCGCGCTCGATCGGGGAAAGCGCAGCGACGTCGCGATGCCGGAGCACCTCGACGTCGCTGGCCACGAGCGGGGCCACGGTGGCCTCCTGCTCTTCTCCCTCCCCGTCGGATCCCCCGGTGAGCAGGTCGGACGTGACCTCCTGCTGGGCCGTGGTCGTGGCCCTCTGCTCGTCGGTCCAGTCGCCGGCGAACCACGAGGCGAAGACGATCCCGTAGCGGTGCACGTCCTCCGGGGACGAGCACAGCGTCGCCTCCCCGGCGACGTAGGTGGCATCCCGGTCGTCGATCCCGACGACGGAGACGGCCTCGACGAAGGCGAGCTCCCGGTCGGCGGTCACGGGCACGCCGGAGGCACGCACAGCCCGGGCCAGACCGAGCAGCATCGCGTCCGGAGAGGCCATGTCATCTCGCCAACAACGCGTCGAGGCCGGCCCGGACCCGCTCGGAGTCCTCGCGGTACTTCACGGCCGCACCGAGGGTGGCGGCCGCCGTCTCGAGGTCGAGGTCGACCGCGCCGAGGTGGTGCAGCGCCTGGGCCCAGTCGATGGTCTCGGCGACCCCGGGCGGCTTGAGCATGCCCTCGTCGCGGCGCAGCTGCTGCACGACGCCGACGACCTGCTCGGCCAGCGCGGCCCCGACCTCGGGGGCGCGACGGGCGAGGATGGCCAGCTCCCGCTCCAGCCCCGGGTGGTCGATCCAGTGGTAGAGGCAGCGTCGCTTCAGGGCGTCGTGGAGCTCACGGGTGCGGTTGGACGTGAGGACGACCAGCGGTGGCGGCGAGCCGCTCACCGTGCCGAGCTCGGGGATGCTCACCTCGAAGGTCGAGAGCATCTCGAGCAGGAAGGCCTCGAACTCGTCATCGGCGCGATCGATCTCGTCGATGAGGAGCACGGCCGGGCTCTCGCGCAGGGCCCGCAGCACCGGCCGGGCGATGAGGAATCGCTCGTCGAAGAGGGAACGCTCGACATCGGCGAGGTCGGCCGGGTCCGATCCGGCGGGACGGGTCGACTCGAGGGCGCGCAGGTGGAGGATCTGTCGCGGGAAGTCCCAGTCGTAGAGCGCCTGCGAGGCGTCGATCCCCTCATAGCACTGCAGGCGGATCAGGGGGATGTCGAGCCCCTCGGCCAGGGCCTGGGCATAGCTCGTCTTGCCCGTCCCCGGCTCGCCCTCCATGAGCATCGGCCGAGCCATCCGCAGGGCGAGGAAACCCACGGTGGCCAGCTCCGGGTCACAGAGATATCCAGTGGCGGCGAGACGGTCGGTGAGGTCCTGCACCGACGCCACAGTCGGGTCCATGTCTGGATCATCGTGGATCGTCCTCCCCCGGGCAAGGGGCGGTCTACTTCTCGAGGTAGGCACGCGGGTTCGTCACGAGCATCGTGTCGATGTCCTGCTCGCTCGTGCGGCGTCGGCGATCCCCTCGGTCAGCCCCGTGAGGACGGTCGCGAGTCACGCCTGGGCCATCACGCGCTGCAGGAGCTCAGGGCCGCGCCGGTCGTACCGTGTCGCTCCGACACGGATCCCGGCCAGGCAGATCCCGATGCCGAGCACCGGGCCGACACCGAGGGTGACCCATCCGAAGGCCGGCCCCACCACGAGGGTGAGGATCGCCGGTACCGCCGCGGGCAGGATGAGGACCACGGACACCGCGAGGCTGACCGCCTGCGCGATCATGGCGGCCATGCCCGCTCCCTGCGGCTGCTTCATCGGGCTGTCACCCGGCTTGGACACCGGGTAGATGAACCACACCGACATGACGCTCGAGACGCCGGCGGTCACCCCGAAGCTGCCCACCGTCAGTCCGACCAGCATGGGGGCCAGATCCCACCGCCCGGTCAGTGCCACGGCGCCGACGAGGAAGGCCCCGAGCACCGGAGCGCTCAGAGCGGTCAGCGCAAGCACCCGCCCGGCGCGGTCGGCCCACCCGGAGACACCGGTCGCGGAGTGCAGCACGAAGGCAGTGTGGTCGTAGGCGATGTCCGCGGAGATGCTGAACGCCAGGAGCAGGGCCGTCCCCGGCGCGAGCAAGAGGAGTGCGTCCGACACCCCGCCTCCGAGGACCACGAGAAGGATCGGCAACAACGGCACGATGGCCACGGAGGCGGAGTACCGGGGGTCGCTCAGCCAGTAGACGAGGCACCGTGCGGTCACTGCGCCGGTCGGCGTGCTCGGGGTGCGGTCGAACCATCCCTGCCCTTCGCCCGTCAGGCGGCGGGACGAGGCCACCGGGGGACGGACGAGGGACCGGGCGAGGGAGACGTCCCAGACCCACCACAGACCGCCGATGACCAGCACGGACACCGCCAGTCGGGCAGCGGCCAGCACCCACGCCCCGTCGTGCACGGCAGCCCCGAGACCCCACGGCGCACCGAAGGGCGTCCACGCGACCACGGTCGCTGCCGACTCCAGCATCGAGCGGGAGCCCGCGACCGAGTCCGCCCACTCACCCACCTGCGAGCTGAGTGCGCCCATGGTCGGTCCGACCACGACGGCCGCGACGAGCGCCACCACCATGAGCAGCTCGCGGGAGCGGCGCGAGTCCAGTACCGGCGAGAGCGCCGTCGTCAGGGCCCGCGAGCCGACGACGGCAACGATCACCGCCAGGAGACCGCCCACCAGGGCGGCCACGACCGCCGACGGTGTGCGCCACCACGCGAATGCTGTCCCGACGGCGACCAGGAGCGTCGCCGCGCCGGGCACGGACGTCAGGCCTGCTGCCGTGAGCCCCAGCAGCAGGTCGCGTCGGGGGATGCCAAAGGTCACGAACCGTTGCGGATCCACAGTGGCATCAACGCCGAACGCGAGAAGGGGGATCACCCACCATCCGAGCACCACCACTGCCCCGGCGAGGATGATGATCTGGCCGGTCAGTCCGGCATCCTGCGTCCCGCCGGTGATGGCTGCCACCACGACGCCCACGACGACGCCGAGGGCGTAGAGCACCGCGAGGACGAGACCGACCGTCTGCCACGCGCTGCGGCGCAGGGTGTTGGCCAGGAGCGTCAGGCGGAGCCGGACGAGGTGCGCAACCACTCGAGCCCCTCCCTGTCACGCCGCCCTCCGACCAGCTCGACGAAGCGCTCCTCCAGGCTGGCGCCCGCGCGCACCTCCTCGACCGTGCCGGCGGCGCGGATCTGACCTGCTGCGATGATCGCGACGCGGTCGCACATCCTCTGCACGAGGTCCATCACGTGAGAGGAGACGATCACCGTCCCACCGGAGTCGACGTAGTCGGAGAGGAGGTCTCGGATGTTCGCCGCCGACACCGGATCGACCGCCTCGAACGGCTCGTCGAGGACCAGCAACCGGGGGGCGTGGATGAGGGCACAGCCCAGGGCGATCTTCTTCGTCATCCCCGCCGAGTAGTCCACCACGAAGGTGCGCGAGTCCTCCGCCAGATCCAGCGCGTGCAGAAGGTCCTGTGACCGCTCGGCCACCGTGTCACGGTCCATCCCCCGCAGCAGACCGGCGTAGGTGAGCAGCTGGGCCCCGGTGAGCCGGTCGAAGAGCCTCATCCCGTCCGGGAGGACACCCAGCTGCGCCTTGCCCGCGCCGGGGTCGGCCCAGAAGTCCTGCCCATCGACCCACACCTCTCCGCCATCGGGCCGCAGCAGTCCGGTGGCCATGGACAGGGCCGTCGTCTTGCCGGCGCCATTCGGTCCGACGATCCCGTAGAAGCTGCCTCGGGGAACATCCAGGTCGATGCCCGCCACAGCGATCTTCTCCCCGAACTGCTTCCACAACCCCCGGACCGAGAGAGCGGCGTCGCGGTCGATCGGTCGGCCCCCCGGATCAGTCATACGGCCGAGGCTAGTGCGTCGCCCGGACACCTTCCGGCGGCGCCCATCACTCGCGCGTTTCGACCGAGGCCTGCCCCTCACTCATCCGTCGCTCCATCGTCAGCAGGGTGTGCTTGGCTGCCGGACCACCGCGGTATCCCCCTTCGCTCCCGTCGCTGCGCACCACCCGGTGGCAGGGCAGGAGCAGCGGGACGGGGTTGTGGGCGCAGGCACTGCCGACGGCGCGCACAGCACGTGGGCGACCGGTCAGCTCGGCGACGTGCGCGTAGGTCGCGACCTCGCCGTAGGCGATTCGCGGCAGCGAGGTGACCACCTCCCGCCGGTAGCCGCCGAGGAGGCGCAGGTCGAGCGGCACGTCGACGGTGCGGGCCCGCCCGTCGAGGTAGTCGCCGATCCCGCGCGCCGCGGCGTCGAGCCGGGCCGGGGCCCGCAGCACCCGTGGGCTGATCCGGGCCGCAAGGTCGGCGAGGACGGTCTCGTGGTCCTCGAGGTCGAAGGCGACGCGCACGACCCCTTCCTCGGTCGCGGCAAGGAGCAGCGGCCCGAGCGGGGAGTCGATGGTCCGGTAGGCGATGTCGAGCAGGTCCGCCTGGTGGGCCCGCTCGACCAGTCCCGCGTGCAGTCGCTCAAGATGCTCGTCGTTCATCGGATCTCCTTCTGGCGCAATGACGTCAGGCCATCGCTGGCGGCCCGCCTCACGGCGGCCTCGGTGCCGCCGACGAGGGCGGCGATCCGGGCGTGGGACAGGCCGCCGAGGTAGCGGTAGGTGATGACCTCGCGTTGTCTGGTGGGCAGGGACGCGACGTGACGCCACACCCCTTCGTCCTCGGTGGGCTCGTCCTGTGTCGGGATCTCGGGGAGCTCGGCCACGGGGTCGGTCCGGCGGCGGGTGCGCGCGCGGTGCACGTCCGTGCACTTGCGGCGGGCGACGGTGGCGAGCCATGCCGCGACGTCGAGGTCCTCGGGCAGGTCCGGCCAAGCCGACAGGGCGGCGAGGAAGGTCTCGCTCCACGCGTCGTCGACATCCGCCGCACCAACCCGTGACCGGCAGATCGCGAGGACCCGCGGTCCGTGCTCCCGGACCACGCGCTCGAAGGGCGGCCGCCTCGCCTCAGAAGAGGGCACCGCGCTCCTCCGGCGCCGGCTCCTCGAGCGCGAGGAAGGCACGCTTGCGCTCGAGTCCACCCGCATAACCGGTGAGGGAGCCGTCGGCACCGACGACCCGGTGGCAGGGCACGACGATCGAGATCGGGTTGGCGCCGACCGCCCGACCGGTCGCCTGGGCGGCGCTGCCCAGCTCCGTCGCCAGCTCGCCGTAGGTCACGGTCTCGCCGTAGGGGATGCGCTGCAGCCGCTCCCAGACCCGCCGGTGGCGCTCGCCACCCCGCAGCTCGAGCGGGAGGTCGAAGTCGCGACGGCGACCCCCGAGGTACTCGTCGAGCTGCTCGGTCAGGGACACGAGCACCGGGTCCTCGGCGGGCCCGATCCGCTCACCGAAACCGGCCGGATCCGGCAGCGTCCAGTGGCCGACGAAGTACACCCCGATGAGGACGGTCCCGCCTCCCTGCGACGCCTCGTCGAGGACCGCGGTCAGCTGGCCCGTCCCCGTCGGGAGGAGTGCGTGCCGGGTGGTCATGGTGTCGATCATGTCTCATGAACGCGACGACGACCGGAAGTGTGAGATCGGTAGCCTGACCGACCATGAGCATCCGCGCATGGCAGGCCCAGCAGCTCGGCGATCCGGCCGAGGTCCTCACGCTCGTCGACCTCCCTTCGCCCGGCCCCGGGCCCGGCCAGGTGCGGGTCGCGGTGCGGGCGAGCGCGGTGAACTTCGCCGACACGCTCATGTGCCGCGGCGAGTACCAGGTCAGGCCGGAGCCCCCCTTCGTCCCCGGGCTGGAGGTGTGCGGTGACGTGCTCGAGGTCGGTGACGGCGTCACCCACGTGGCCGTCGGTGACCGCGTCCTCGGCGGGACGGCCGTCCCCGCAGGGGGCTTCGCGAGCGAGTGCCTCATGGAGGCGGCCACGACCTTCCCGGCTCCCTCGGGCCTGGACGATGCGGCGAGCGCGGCGCTGATGATCAGCTATCAGACCGGGTGGTTCGGCCTGCACCGCCGAGCCGCGCTGCGCGAAAGGGAGACCCTCCTCGTCCACGCCGCCTCCGGTGGCGTCGGGTCGGCCGCTGTCCAGCTCGGCAAGGCAGCGGGGGCGCGGGTCATCGGCGTCGTCGGTGGCGCCGACAAGGTCGGGATCGCCGAGCGGATGGGCTGCGATGTCGTCATCGATCGCAAGTCCGAGGACATCATCACCACGGTCAAGGAGGTCACCGACGGGCACGGAGCCGATGTCGTCTACGACCCGGTCGGCGGATCGGCGTACACCGCGAGCACGAAGTGCATCGCCTTCGAGGGGCGGATCGTCGTCGTCGGCTTCGCCAGCGGGCGCATCCCCGAGCCGCGGCTGAACCACGCGATGGTGAAGAACTACACGATCCTCGGCCTGCACTGGGGCCTCTACCAGCAGCACGAGCCACAGCTGGTGCAGGACTGCCACGCGGATCTCGTCCGCCTCGCGGACGAGGGCCAGATCGCTCCGCTCGTCGCGGAGACCTTCGACGTCGCGGACACTCCCGCCGCCCTGACCCGCATCGCGGGCGGCTCGAGCACCGGCCGCATCGTCGTCACGCACCCACGACCAGGCGGTGGCTGAGGTGCGAGGGACGCGTGGTCCCTGAGGTGCGAGGAACGAGCCTCGAAGCCCGGTTTCGAGGGTCGTCGCTGGCGCTCCTCCCGCCTCAACCAGCGTGGGGCGCCGGGAAGGCACGGCGGGAGGCGAGGGCCTCCTCGAGCTCGGACTGCTGGTCGACGATCGAGCGGCGCACGCCCTGCTGGAGGTCGCCGGCGAGGGCCTCACGGGAGAGCGCGAGGGTCTCCTCGCTGACGAAGCGTGACGGGTAGGTCATCGACGCCACCCGGGCGAGGGCGTCCTCCCCGAGCCACTGCGTCATCCGCGGGATGTCGGTGAAGTACCGCTCGACGAAGGGGGCGACGAGCGATCGGTCCTGCGGTCCCCAGAAGCCCGCGGCGATGGCGACGAGCTCGTGGTTGCTGCGCTCCCGGCTGGTCGTGAGATCGACCCAGGCCTCCTCCTTCGCCTCCGGGGTGGGGATCGCGGCCCGAGCGGTGAGCGAGCCGAGCTGACCGCTCATCGTCCGGTCACCCGCGAGCGCCTCATCGATCTCGGCGGCGCCGATGACGCCCCGGCGGCTGAGCTGCCCGATGAGGATCCACCGGAAGTCGGCATCGCCCTCGAGCCCTTCGGGCAGGTCGCGCCCGGCGGCCCAGGGCACGAGCCGCCCCTCGACGTCGTCGGTGGTGCGGGCGATCAGTCGTGCGGCGTGCAGCGCCATCGACGACCCCGGCTCGGCCGCGGCGAGGACCCGCTCGCCCACCCGCGTCATGCGGGCTCGGGCCTCGTCCTGCTCGTCCTCGGGGAGGAGCACGCGGATGACCCGACCGGTGAGGTGCATGCCGGCGCGGGCGAAGATCGAGTCGTTGGTCTCGGTGACCAGGGCCGCCTCGCCGAGGTCCACGAGCAGCCGCGGGTCGACCTGCGCGAGCGCGGCGCCGTCGCGGAGCCCGACCCAGATGACGGCCCGGGCCTGGGCATCGGTGATCAGCGGGAGCTGCCCGCGCAGGGCGTCGAGCGACTGCGCATCGAGCAGCGGTGTGGCCCAGGTGAGGTCGCCGGCATTGGGCAGGACGAGGGGCGCCTGCACGTCGATCCCCGGCACGGGCGCTGTGTCCGTGGCGAGGGTGAGGGAGACCCTCGAGGTCTCGTTGCCCCCGTCGTAGGTCGCGATGTCGAAGGCATGCGGCCGCTGCGCCGGGAAGGCCTCGGGAGCCCGGCGGGTCACGGCCGCGGCGTCCCGCTCGACGGCGATCGTGTCCACGCCGGCGGTCTCGAGCCATCCCCGGCTCCACTGCGCGAGCGCCTCCCCACTGGCCCGCTCCATCGCCCCGAGGAAGTCCGCGAGAGTGCCGTTGCCGAAGGAGTGCGCGGTGAGGTAGTCGCGGATCCCCGCGAGGAAGGCCTCGTCCCCGATGAACTCGATGAGCTGGCGGATCACCGCGGCACCCTTGGCATAGGAGATGCCGTCGAAGTTCGCGAGGGCGGACTTCGCGTCCGGGGCGGGTGAGCCGGCGACCGGGTGCGTCGAGGGGGCCCGCTCGGCGCTGTAGCCCCACGACTTGCGGGACATCGTCGAGTCGACCCAGGCCTCGGAGTACTCGGTCGCCTCGACGAGGCAGCGGTGGGCCATGTACTCGGCGAAGGACTCGTTGAGCCACAGGTCGTCCCACCACTGGGGACTCACGAGGTCGCCGAACCACATGTGGGCCATCTCGTGGCTGATCGTGTTGGCCCGGGTCAGCAGCTCGTCACGCCCGACCGCTCCGCGGAAGAGGTAGGCATCGCGGAGGACGACACAGCCCGGGTTCTCCATCGCGCCGGCGTTGAACTCCGGGACGAAGACCTGGTCGTAGTCGTCGAAGGGGTAGCGGATCCCGAAGATCGAATGGAAGTAGTCGAAGCTGCGCTTGGTCACCTCGAGCATCTCCGGAGCCTGCTCGCGCAGCTGCTCGGCCAGCGAGGCGCGGGCCCAGAGGCCGAGGGCGATCCCGTCGTGCTCGTCGCGCACCGAGACATAGGGGCCAGCGCACAGCGCGACGAAGTAGGTCGACAGCGGCTGGGTCTCGGCGAGGTGCCACACCCCACCGTCACCGATGCTGCCGGAGCCGTTGCCGATGACCTGCCACTCCTGCGGCGCCTTGACGCACACCGCGTAGGGCGCCTTGAGATCGGGCTGGTCGAGGCAGGCGAAGACCGCCGGGGCCGCGTCGAGGAAGAGGTGGCTGAAGATGTAGTCCTGACCGTCCGCGGGGTCGGTCGCCCGGTGCAGGCCCTCGCCGTCGTGACCGAAGGCCATCGTCGCCTCGACCTCGACCACGTGCTCGCCGGGCGTGACGGTCAGCGGCAGCCGCCCCTCGGCGAGGGCCGAGACGTCGAGATCGGCCCCATCGAGGCTCGCCCGGTGCAGGGTGAGCGGCATGACGTCGACGAAGGTGGATCCGGCGCCGCTCGCGGTGAGGTGGATCCGGGTCAGCGACCCGAAGGTCTCGACTCCCCGGTCGAGGTCGAGCTCG
>JBQGNO010000030.1:0-22506 GCA_052087725.1 Janibacter sp.
AGTACCTCGACTTCTACACCGGTCCCGGTGCGCAGCACCTCGCCCTGGCGACGAACGACATCCTGCGCACCGTGGACGAGCTGCGGCGCGAGGGCGTGGAGTTCCTCACCACGCCGGACGCCTACTACGACGACCCCGAGATGCGTGAGCGCATCGGCGAGGTCCGGGTGCCGATCGAGGAGCTGAAGGCCCGCGGCGTCCTCGTCGACCGCGACGAGGACGGCTACCTGCTGCAGATCTTCACCAAGCCGCTCGGGGACCGGCCGACGATCTTCTTCGAGATCATCGAGCGGCATGGCTCGCTCGGCTTCGGCAAGGGCAACTTCAAGGCGCTCTTCGAGTCGATCGAGCGGGAGCAGGACCAGCGCGGCAACCTCTGACCCACCGACGCAGGGAGGGGCCGGTCACCGTTGACGGGTGACCGGCCCCTTCGTCATGGGGTGGTGCGACCCGAATGACGGGCCCGCCCTGTCCTCGGAGGCGGTCCCACAGATATGGTGAGGCAAGCCTCACCTAGGAGACCTCGATGGATCAGCCGCTCTCTCTCGCCCTGCGGACCGAGACCTCGTCGGCGCACGCTGACGCCGAGGGCTCCGCCTTCATCGAGCAGCTGATGAGCGGGGACGCGTGCCGGCCGGCCTTCGTCGCGCTGGTTGCGCAGCAGCTGGTGATCTATCGGGCGCTCGAGGAGGTCCTCTGGGGCGAGTACGCCGACCACCCGCTCGTGGCGCCGATCCTCGACCACCGGCTCGACCGCGTTGCCGCACTGGAGCAGGACCTGGCCTTCTTCACCGGTGAGGACCTCGGCGGCGGGCGTGGCCCGGGCGAGGTCCACATCGTGCCGGCCGCCGCCGACTACGCGCACCAGCTGCGGGCCGAGCACACCCCCGAGGCGATGCTCGCCCACCACTACGTGCGCTATCTCGGTGACCTCTCCGGCGGGCAGATCATCGCCCGGCTGGTGCAGCGCCACTACGGCATCGACACCGCCGGACTGAGCTTCTACCGCTTCGCCGAGATCCCCAAGCCCAAGCCGTACAAGGACGAGTACCGCGCGACGCTCGACCGGCTCGACATCGACGACGGCACCCGGCGGCGGATCCTTGACGCGGCCGCCGACAGCTTCGAGCTCAACCGACGCGTCTTCGCCGACCTGGCCTCCGCCCGGGAGCCCGAGCACGCGGCAGCCGGCGGCCCTGCGTGAGCTGGGCGACCTTCCTCCCGACCTTCGGGGTGCTCTTCCTCGTCGTCATGGCGAGGGCCAATGCGACGTACTGGATCGGGCGCGGTGTCGCCGCGGGGACCCGACGGTGGCGCTCGGGCGACGGCACCCCGTCCGTGGCCTGGCAGCGTGCGGGGCGCCTGGTCAACCGGTGGGGGCCGATCGCCGTCGTGTTCTGCTTCCTCACCGTCGGCATCCAGACGGCCGTCAACGCCACGGCCGGCGTCGCCCGGATGCCCCTGCGGCGCTACCTGCCCGCGGTGACGCTCGGGTCGGTCATCTGGGCCACCGTCTACGCCACCGTGGGCCTGGCCGCGGTCCAGGCGTGGCTCGCGGCGGCAGCCCGCTCGCCGGTGGCGGCCACGGTCGTCGCGGTGGTCCTCGTCGTGGGAGCCGTCGCCCTGGTCTGGTACCGGCTCACGCGCCGGCGTCCGGACGACGCCGGCCGGGTCAGTGAGCGCGCCGATGGCTCCGGTGTCGAGGCCGAGGACGGTGTCACGGCCGCTGCGGGGGACATGAGATCGTGAGGTCATGAGCACCCCCGAGAGCGCCGGTTGGTTCGACGACCCGGAGGACGACTCCCGGCTGAGGTACTTCGACGGCATCGTCTGGAGCGACCGCACGGTCCCTCGGCACGCGCCGCCGAAGCAGCGCCCCGCACCGGTGGACCCGGCAGCGCCGGAGGGCCCGGGCACTGATGTCTTCGGACGGCCGACCGGCGGCGCCGGGCAGCACCCCCACGCACAACAGCCCGATCCGCGGCAGCCGCAGCAGCCGTGGGGCGGTCAGCAGCCCCAGCACGGCCAGCAGGCGGGCTGGGGCCAGCAGGCCCCCGCGGCCGTGCCGGCGACCCAGGATGGCCAGCCCCTCGCGGGCTACGGCGCGCGGGTCGGGGCCTACCTCATCGACCTCCTGATCGTTGCTCTGCTCAACCTGCTCGTCGCCGGGTGGGCCTGGTACCTCTGGATGGCCGACTACTGGACCTTCGTCTGGGACGCGGCGATGGCCGGCGACCAGGACGCGGTCAACAACCTCACCCCGGAGCAGATGCTCGGCTTCTTCGACTGGAAGTACCTCTTCATCGCGACCGGGCTGAGCCTGCTGGTGCAGGCCGCCTACCACGTCGGCTTCCTCGCGGCCCGTAATGCGACGCCCGGTAAGATGATGCTCGGCCTGAGCGTGCGGCGGGTGGACCGCCCGGGCCCGCTCGGCGTCGGCACGGCTTTCATGCGCATGCTGCTGCCGCTGGGCGTCGGGGTCTTCTCGATGGTGCCCCTGCTCAGCTACCTGCTGTGGTTCGTCTCCGTCGCCGACCTCGTCTGGCCGATCAAGGACCCGCGCCGGCAGGCCCTGCACGACAAGATCGCCGGAACCCAGGTCGTCAAGGGCAAGCAGCCCCGGAGCGCGGCCGCCCAGGACGCCTGAGGCCGGACCTCCCTAAGGTCGTCCGGAGGGAGCGAGCAGCCCGAGCTGCGTCAGCTCACCGATCGGGTCGGTGACATCGCAGCAGCCGTACCCGGCGAAGGCCGCGCGCACGGCCGCGATGTCCGGGCTCGACCAGCCGGCGACGATGTCGGCCAGCGCGTCCGCCTCGCGGATCTCCAGCAGCTCACGCACGGTCTGCTCGTCGGCACCTCCAGCGCTCGCGTGGACCGCCACGAGGACGTTGAGCAGCCCGTGCTGCTCCTCGGCCCGCCCGCTGACGTCGTGCTCGCCCCGCACCACGTGGTGCAGACCGCCGGTGAGGACGAAGGGGAGGTGGCGCTGCCCGGCACCGATGACGAAGGTCGCGAGCTCGCCGGCGTCCGGCCAGGCCCAGTCCGGGGTCGGCCCCGTGCGGAACTTCGCGCGCACGTCGACGAAGGAGGTCGCCGAGGCGATGTCGTCGAGCGCCGAGTCCTGGTCCTCGCGCCCCACCTCGAGGTGCACGCTCAGGTCGTCCAGGTCGAGGTTGCGCCAGCCGGGAGTCCACGCCGCGTCCAGCGAGACGAGCCGAGGCCCCTCGAGGGTCCGCAGCACGCGGACCGCGGCATCGGTGTCCTCCGGTGAGGTGCCCGGCCGGGCGACCACGCCGATGGTGGGCGGTGCCGGCGCGCCGGCCGACAGCACGGCGACGAGGTCGTCCACGGCGCTGACCCCGACGAGGAAGGGCCCGACGAGGTCGGCGTACCCCGGCCCGCGGTGATGCGCGTGGGCGTGCAGTGCCTCGTCCATGGGCAGTGCAGCCGGCGGGAAGAGCGCGGCGTCGTTGATGAGCGAGATGAAGAGGGCCCGGTGGGCCGGCTGGCGCGAGTCTGCGGAGGACATGGGGCGCAAGGCTACCGAGTGTCGGCGCCATCGCCGTGGTGGGCGAGGACGGCGCGGACGAGGGATCCCATGCGGCTGCGCTCCGGGACGAGGGGAGCGACTCCCTTCGCCTCCAACGGTGCGGCCGTGACCGGGCCGACGGCGGCGAAGAGCACCTCACCTGCGCTGCTGCGCGCGACGATCGCCTCCGTGACCCCCGCGGCCGACGCCGCGTCGAACCACGCGGTGACGGCGGGTGCGGACGTGAAGACGACGGTGTCGATCGCGCCGTCGGCGACCTCGTGGACGGAGTCGGTGACCGCCTGCGGGTCGGGGGCCGGCCCCGAGCGATAGACGACGAAGGGGAGGACGCTCGCCCCGGCCCCGGTGAGGGCGTCGTCGATGCCGTCCGAGCCGGTGCCGTGGTGCTGGACGGCGATCCGGCTCCCGGCCACGCCGCCGTCGAGGAGGTGCTCGATGATCTCGGCGGAGGTCTCGGTCCCGGCCACCCAGGTGGGGGAGATGCCGCGGCCGGCGAGGGCGCCGGTGGCCTTGGACCCGCGGGCGATGATCCGCACGTCCGTCAGCATCGCGACGACATCGTCGATGAGGCCCGCGGCCTCGGCAGCGTCGAACCAGCCGCGCAGGCCCTGTCCGGTGGTGACGACGAGCGTGTCGGGAGGGTCGGCGAGGAGGGCCCGGGTGGCGCCGAGCAGTCGTGCATCGTCGGCGTGCTCGACGATGCTCATGGCCGCGGCGTGGCGGACGGTCGCCCCGCGACGGGCGAAGGCCTCCGCGAGCTCGTCGCTGCGGCGGTGGGCGGTGATGAGGACGGTGCGACCGGCCATGACCGGGCTCAGGGAGGTGCTCACTCCGAGGCCGCCAGCTCGGCCCCGGCGGCCGTCATCTCCGCGAGGGCGGCGTCCGTGCTCTCGGGGGCGACTCCCGCGATCGTGTCGGTGAGCAGGCGCACGGCGAAGCCCTCCCGGAGCGCGTCGAGCACGGTGGCGCGCACGCAGTGGTCGGTCGCGATACCGCCGACGTCGAGGTCGGTGACGCCGCGCTGGCGCAGCCACGTCGTGAGCCCGGTCCGCCCGTCACCGGCGGCGACGCCCTCGAAGCCGCTGTAGGCGGCGTCGGTCATGCCCTTGCGGAAGACCTCGTCGACGTGGTCGAGGGCCGGCACGAGGGCCTCATGGAAGTCGGCGCCGGGGGTCCCTGCAGCGCAGTGCACCGGCCAGGTCGTCGAGAAATTCGGCTCGGTGTCCGTGGCCCAGTGCTCCCCCGGGTCGTGGTGCCAGTCCGCGGTCGCGACGATCGACTCGTACACGCGGTGGGCGAGGCCGTGCCCCGAGCGGTCGGCGCGGACGCGTTCGTCGGCGCGTGCCGCGACGGCGCCCCCACCAGCGACACCCATGGACCCTCCTTCGCAGAAGTCGTTCTGGATGTCGACGAGGACCAGCGCGCGTGCCATGGCACCTGAGGATGCCATGCCTGCCGTCGGATGGGGAGGGCGCGGCCCGTCAGTCGAAGAGGGTCCAGAAGCGGTCGAAGGACTGGGCCGTCCCCGGGCCGTCGAAGCTCACCTGCGTCGCGAGGACGGCTGCGCGCCCACTGCGCGGGTCCGCGTAGCCGATGGTCCCGAGCCCTCCGGCCCAGCCGATGAGCCCGTCGGACCGGACCTCGACGTGGTGACCCCACCCGCACCCGGGCTCGAGGAAGGCCCCGGCCGTCGCACGCTGCCCGGCCGTGGTGTGGTCGGTGCGCATGGCAGCCAGGGAGTCGTCGGTGAGGATCGGCGGTGCGGATCCGACGAGGGAGGCGAGGAAGGTCAGCTGGTCGGGCACGGTCGAGACCAAGCCTGCGGCGAGTGACTCGAAGGGAGGCGGCTCGGTGTACGTGCCGGGCGGGACGGGGAAGGGGGTCAGGCCCCCTTCGTCGGAGGGGCCGTAGGCGGTGGCCATGCGGCCGGGGTCCCCGATGAAGGCGGTGTCGGTCAGATCCAGCGGGTCGAGGACGTGCTCGGTGAGCAGCTGGTGCACGGAGCGGCCGGTCACGCGGGCGAGGAGGACCCCGAGGACGTCGCTGCCCGTGTGGTAGCGCCAGGCCGTCCCCGGCTGGTTCGCCAGCGGCAGGGCGCCGAGCCGGGACATGTACTCGTCCGGCCCCATCGGCGGACCCCAGGGGCCGGGTTCGAGCTGCTGATCACTCATCGAGTCGGCGAGCGTCCCGGGTTCGCTGACCCAGCCAAAGCCGGGGGTCATCGTCAGCAGCTGGTGCACCGTGATGGGGCCCTGGGCCGTGACGGTGTCGTCGAGGGGCGCGCCGGGGGAGGTGAGCACCTGCGGGTCGGCCAGCTCGGGGAGCCAGCGACCGACGGGGTCCTCGAGGTCGAGCAGACCGAGCTCGACCAGGCGCAGGGTGAGTGCGCCGCCGAGGGGCTTGGTGGTGGAGCTCAGGGCAAACTGGGTGTCGGCACTCATCCCCGGGCCGTCGAGGGAGCGTCGCCCACCGGTGCGGATCTTTGGACCACGAGGGTCGACGGTGCCTGCCACCCAGCCCGCGAGATGACCGTCGTCGACGAGACGATCGAGGGTCGGGGTGAAGTCGTCGAGGGAGGTCACCTCTCCACCGTGGCAGAGTTCGCGCTCGCCGTCTCAGACCGAGGTCGAGTGGACCTGGCGCGGGAGGGTCGTGTGGGTGCGGCCGGTCGGCGCGGTCCAGGTGCACGTGCCCTCGGGGGTCATCGACAGACGCCACCCGGAGTGGTGCTTGAAACCGTGGTGCGTCGTGCACAGGCACACGAGGTTGGTGACCTCGGTGCGCCCGTGGGGGTAGGGCGTCACGTGGTCGAGCTGGGCATGCTCGGCGGAGGCGGTGCACCCGGGGAAGCGGCAGATGCCATCCCGACGTCGGACGCGTCGGGCCACGGACCGGCCGGGCCGGTAGGCGTCGGTGCTGTCCGTGGCGATCGTGCCCGTGCCGGGTTCGCTCCCCACGACGCGGATCCGGGTCGTGGGGTCGGCGAGCAGGGCCGTCAGATCATCGGGGAGCAGAGCCCCCACCCGGGCGGCATCGACGTGACCGGGGACGAACCAGGCCCCGACGCGCGAGGCAGGGCCACGGCGATCGCTGGGCTCGGGGCCACTCGGATCCCCGAGCGGAGGATGGTGCGCCGGCGGCGGTGCATGGCTGAGGTGGGGGTTGCCCCGCACCTCGAGGTCGCGGGTCAGATGCAGGCAGAGCTCGGCCTCGTAGACCGACGCCCGGTGCAGATCGACGCCGTTGACCCAGTGCAGGACGAGGTCGTCGTCCCGATCGCGCTGCAGGACCTCGGCCGGGGAGAGGTGCTCACCCCAGCGGTAGAGCCCAGGGCTGCAGCCCTGGGCCGACTCGCCCAGCGATGGTGCGCCCTCCTCGCCCATCATGGCGGCCACCGGAACGACGAGCTCGACGGTCGTCTCGACGGTGGCGCGGGCGAGGACGAGGTCGGCGAAGGCGTCGGCTCGCGCCTGGTCCATCGTCACCGGGTCGCCGGCGTCGCGGCGGGCCCGGTGGTACTCCCGCGCCAGCTCGTCGACCGCCGCCCACATCTGCCGTGAGGTCTCGGCGGGCAGCAGCAGGCGCCACGAGGTCAGGCCGGGCAGGTCGCGGTGCGGGCCACAGCTCACGGCGCGCTTGCGTCGGGCACGGGCCGCGACCTCCTCGACCGAGGCCCGGTCGGTGGCCACCGCCGCCCGACGGGCGCGGCCGGTGAGGTCCGCGACCGCGAGCCGCGTGACGTCGTCGGCAAAGAGGCGCGCCTCGAACTCCTCGAGATGCTCCTCGGGCAGCGGCTCGCCCGCCCGGACGATCGCGTCACTCCGGTAGGGCTCGAGATCACCGCTGCGCGCGCTCGCCCACGTGCCGGGCATCTCGTGGTCGATGCGACGGGCGCGGTTGATGCGCGATGACATGGCGCGGGGTGAGACGTGCAGCAGCGGGGCCAGTGCCGCGGCGGCGAACTGCTCCTCGCCCGGGATGGGGAACCACCGCTCGGCGAAGGGGACGCCCCTGGCCTCAGCGTCGTCACGCCTCGCCTCGAAGTCGCGCCGCCGCTGCTCCCGATAGACGTCGAGGTCACGGTCGATGTCGTCGGCGAAGGAGGTGACTGCGGCCGTCTGGACTGCGGCCAGCGCGTTGGTCAGTCGCTGGGTGGCGGCGATGACCACCTCGGACTCAGCCGCAGTCATCGCGACGAGGTCATCTCGGCTCAGGGCGGCCAGCGGCGCTGCGAGAGCGAAGGGCTCGCGGTCGAGGACAGCAGCGACATCGGCACCGACGGCATCAACTGCCGAGTGGGTGGAGCTGCCGTTGTCGTCCATGCGAAGACCCTAGGAGAGACCACCGACAACGCTCCCGCCCCGGCTGGCGTGAGGCTCGGAGCGCCCGCGTCGACTCAGCCCGAGGCAGCGAGGGCGGCGATCTCCCCGTCGGACTTCAGCACGCAGAAGAGATTGCCCTCGGGGTCGGCCAGCGTGACCCATCCGGTGCCGGGGCCGTACGCCCCCCGCCGGTCGGCGTGCAGCGTCGCGCCCTCGGCGAGCAGCCGGTCGGCCTCCTCCGCCTGCGTACGGTCGGTGGACCGCAGGTCGAAGTGGACCTTGTCCTTCCCCGGAGTCGGGTCCGGAACCTCGATGAAGAGCACCCGGTGGTCGGTCACCGGATCGAGGATCATGCACTCCTCGTGCCCCGGTTCGTTGGGGTCGCCGGGGACATCGGTGTAGCCGAGCACGCCCTTCCACCACTGCGACAGGGCGTAGGCATCGGTGCAGTCAACGCTCGTGTGCGAGATCCGGGAGGTCATCGACCCATCGTCGAGCACCCGGCGGCGGAGGGCTAGGGAGTTTCCGTGAGGAAGGTCGTCTCGACCGCCGGAGGACCCTGACTGAGCTGGTGCGCGGACCGGGGCAGCTCGGCCATCGAGGCCTCGTGCCGAGCCCGTGCGGCCTCCAGCGAGCACAGGTCCCGGCCGACGACCTCTCCATCGACGACGAGCTGCTCCATGAGGTCGCGGTCGTCCCCGTCTCCCTCCGGCTCCTCACCGATGCCGAGGACCTCCGCCTCGACGATGCCGAGCGGGTTACGGCGCCGCAGCGCGTACTTGCGCCCGCCGACCGAGATCTTGTCCTGGCTCTTCTTCGCGACGCCGATCATCCGGCCCTCGTCGTCCTCACGGGCGACGAGCTTGTAGACCATCGACGCGGTCGGGTGGCCCGAGCCGGTGACGACCCGCGTCCCGACCCCGTAGGTGTCCACCGGGGCCGCGGCCAGTGCGGCGATCGCGTACTCGTCGAGGTCGGAGGTGACGACGATCTTCGTCTCCGTGGCGCCGAGGGCGTCGAGCTGCTCGCGCACCTCGCTCGCCTGGACCACGAGGTCGCCCGAGTCGAGCCGGACACCACCGAGGCCGGTGCCGGCGACGTCGATGGCGATGCTCACCCCTTCGCTCACGTCGTAGGTGTCCACGAGGAGGGTGGTGCCGGTCCCGAAGGAGGCGACCTGTGCCTCGAAGGCCGACCGCTCGTCCTCGTGGAGGAGAGTGAAGGCATGCGCCGCGGTCCCGCCCGTCGGCACCCCGTGGCGGCGCCCGGACTCGAGGTTGGAGGTCGAGGCGAAGCCGGCGATGTACGCGGCCCGAGCAGCGGCGACGGCCGACTCCTCGTGGGTGCGGCGGCTGCCCATCTCGATGACCGGTCGGGCGCCGGCGGCACCGGTCATGCGCGAGGCGGCGGAGGCGACCGCGGTGTCGTGGTTGAGGATCGAGAGGATCACCGTCTCGAGGATCACGCCGTGCGCGAAGTCCGACTCGACGACGAGCACGGGGGAGTACGGGAAGTACGTCTCGCCCTCGGCATAGCCCCAGATGGAGCCCTCGAAGCGGTAGTCGGCGAGGAAGTCGAGCGTGCGCGTGTCGACCACCTCGCGCGCTCGCAGGTCCTCGAGCTCGGCATCACCGAAGCGGAAGCTCTCGATCGCGTCGAGGACCCGCCCCGTCCCGGCGAGGACCCCGTAGCGACGTCCGCTGGGGAGGCGTCGCGCGAAGGTCTCGAAGACGCATCGTCGTGTGGCCGCACCGCTGCCCAGGGCGGCCTGGAGCATGGTCAGCTCGTAGTGATCGGTGAGCAGCGCGGTGCTGGGTCGGATCGTCACGCGGGCCACTCTAGGGTGGAGGGCGTGTCAGTCGCCCCCACCGAGCAGCAGACCGTCGAGCCGGACGCCGTCGAGGCCGTCGACGTCCCGTGGATCACGCTCGTGTGGAATGACCCGGTCAACCTCATGAGTTATGTGACCTGGGTCTTCCAGACGCACTTCGGGTACCCCAAGGAGCAGGCGGAGAAGCTGATGATGGACGTGCACCTCAAGGGCCGCGCCGTCGTCGCGAACGGCCCCAAGGAGCAGATGGAAGCCGACACCGAGGCGCTCCAGGGCTACGGCCTCTGGGCGACCTACCAGAAGGACAGCTGATGGCCCACGCCTTCCGCCCCGAGGAGGACCACCTCGTCGCGATCCTCGACGAGGGGGAGCGCGCGGTCGTGGCCGGGCTGTGCTCGCAGGTCGCGTCCCTCGTGGCCCCCACCACTCAGGCGAAGGGGGCCTCCGCCGACCCCTTCGAGGCGATCGTCGCCGGGTTGGGTGACCTGGCGACGGACACCGACGAGGGCGCCGGTGGGCCCGAGGTCCCCGACCGGGCCTTCGGCCTCGACGAGGACCGCGACCCGGCCCTGGACCGGCTCTTCCCCACGGGCAACCGGGAGGACGAGCAGGAGGCGGCCGAGTTCCGCCGGTTCACCGAGCAGGGGCTGCGCCGCCGCAAGCACGACAACCTCATGACGCTCGTCGAGACCCTCGACGCGGTCACCGACGACCGGTGGGTCGTCACCCGGGCACAGGCACCGTCGATCATGGTCGCCCTCACCGACGTGCGACTCGTCATGGGCGAGCGCCTCGGCCTGCGGACCGATGAGGACGCCACCCGCCTCGAGGAGCTCGCCGCGAGCCTCGAGCAGGACGACCCGATCGTCTTCGCGCTGAGCGTCTACGACTTCCTCACCTGGCTGCAGGAGTCGCTGACCCAGGCCCTCATCGGCGCCGACCCCTTCGGCCCGTCGGACGACGAGGCATGACGGCTGGGAGCGTGCAGGGCGCGGCCCTGCCCATCGGGGTCTTCGACTCCGGCTTCGGCGGGCTGACGGTGGCCCGGGCGATCATGGACCAGCTGCCCCACGAGTCCGTGGCCTACCTCGGCGACACGGCCCGCGCGCCCTACGGCCCGCGGCCGATCGCGCAGACCCGCGAGTTCGCCCTCGGGTGCCTGGACCGGCTCGTCGACCACGGCGTGAAGCTGCTCGTCATCGCGTGCAACACCGCGAGTGCGGCCGTCCTGCACGACGCGCGGGAGCGCTACTCCGTCCCGGTCATCGAGGTCATCCGCCCTGCGGTCCGGCGTGCGGCCATGGCGACGCGCAACCACCGCATCGGGGTGATCTCCACCGCGGGCACGCACCGGTCGCGGGCCTACCTCGACGCCTTCGCGGCTGCGCCCACGGCGCAGGTGATCTCCCAGCCCTGTCCGCGCTTCGTCGAGCTCGTGGAAGCGGGGACGACCTCGGGGCCGGAGGTGCTGGAGGTCGCCCACGGTTACCTCGACCCCCTTCGTCGGGCGGAGGTGGACACCCTCGTCCTCGGCTGCACCCACTACCCGCTGCTCACCGGTGCCCTGTCCTACGTCATGGGTGAGGGTGTCACCCTCGTCTCATCCGCCGAGGAGACGGCCAAAGACGTCTACCGTGTCCTTGCAGACGGCGGGTTGCTCCGCCCGGAGTCCCTGCCGGAGCCCGCGCACGGGTTCACCACGACGGGGGATCCGGAGGAGTTCCGGTCCCTGGCCCGTCGCTTCCTCGGACCAGAGGTCGCCACAGTCTTCGGAAACATGGGGGAAGAGGCATGAAGCTCACCGTCATCGGGTGCTCCGGCTCCTTCGCGGGACCCGAGTCGCCAGCCTCGAGCTACCTCGTGACGGCCGAGCACGAGGGCCGCACGTGGCGCATCGTGCTCGACCTGGGCAACGGCGCGCTCGGTGCGCTCCAGCGACACATCGACCCGGCGGACCTCGACGCCGTGGTCCTCAGCCACCTGCACCCGGACCACTGCATCGACGTCACCGGCCTCTACGTGACCCGCACCTACCGGCCGGAGGGGCCCCTCGCGGAGCGACTGCCGGTCTACGGTCCGGCCGGGACCGCGGAGCGCCTCGAGGCGGCGTACGAGGGCCTTGACGAAGGGGGCATGACCGGCGTCCTCGACTTCCGCCGGCTCTCCACCAGCGTCCCCGCACACATCGGCCCCTTCGTCGTGCGGCCCTTCCCCGTCAACCACCCCGTGGAGGCCTACGGCTTCCGCGTCGAGGCCGACGGGGTGGTCCTCGCCTACAGCGGTGACACCGACAGCTGTGAGTCGCTGTCCCCGCTCTTCGCCGACGCGGACCTCGTGCTCGTCGACTCCGCCTTCGTCGAAGGGCGTGACGAGGCCCGCGGCATCCACCTCACCGGCCGCCGGGCTGCCGAGGCCGTGGTGGCCGCCGGGGGAGTCGGGCGGTTGATGCTCACCCACATCCCGGCGTGGAACGACCCCGAGGTCTGCCGGGCCGAGGCCGCCGCCGTGTGGCCGGGAGACGTCGAGCTCGCTCGCCCGGACGCCACCTATGACGTCTGATCTGTTGGGCCGCTCGGCGTGTCGTACTGCAGTTCGCGTTCGGGCCGACGAGGAATCAACGATCTGAGGGTGTCGGGGCACTGAACTGCAGTCCGACTCGCCGTGAGGGCGCTGCCGCCTGGTTCACACAGTGCGCACGAGGTCGAGCAGTGGCAGCAGGTTCTCCTCGAGGTGGTCGGGGGCTGCGGCCGCCAGAGCTTCCCGGTCGTGCGTCGCCCCCGGCCGGCAGACGGCATAGGTGGGTAGACCGGCTGCTTGGCCGGCACCGATGTCGTGCGTCGTGTCGCCGACCATGAGGGCACCCTCGCAGCCGAGCGCGGACAGGGCGTGCTCGATCACGTGGGGTGCCGGCTTGGCCGGGAACCCGTCGGTGCCCTGGACGAGATCGAACTGGGGCATCAGGCCGAGCGCGGTGACCAGGTCGCTCGCCATCGGGGTCCCCTTCGTCGTCGTCACTGCGAGGGCGAACCCCTGGTCTCGCAACTCGGTGAGCACCTCGGTGACCTCTGGGAACGGCGCCGAGGTCTCCGTGAACCGCTGCGGGTAGATGCGCTTGTAGGCGGCGCTCATGACCTCGGCGTCGCCCTCCGGAGCGAGCGCGGCGAACATCTCCTGGAGCGGGAGGCCGATCCAGGGGCGCACTTGGTCCGGCGTCGGCTCCGGCAGGCCCTGCTCGCCGATCGCGGCCCGGAAGCCACCGATGATGTCGGGCAGGGAGTCGACGAGGGTGCCGTCGAGGTCGAAGCAGATGGCGCGTCTGGTCACGTCTCAGAGTCTAACCCGCTCGACGGGTCGACCTGCGGCTGGTTGGCTGGCTCCATGGACGCGCGCCTGCCCGCCCCCCTTCGTCCCGGCGACACGATCGCCATCACCGCCCCGAGCTCCGGGGTCCCGACCGCTCTGTGGCCCCGTCTCGACGCCGCGATCGCCCACCTGCGGCGTCGGGGCTTCGAGGTGCTCGAAGGGGTCTGCCTGCGGGACCGCGAGGGCACCCACGTCAGCGCCTCCCGCGAGGCCCGCGCCGATGAGCTGATGGCCCTGCTCGTCGACCCGGACGTCGCCGCAGTGGTCCCGCCGTGGGGCGGTGAGACCGGGATCGACGTGCTCCCGTGGCTCGACCTGGACCTGCTCGCCGAGTGCGAACCCTGTTGGTACGTGGGCTTTTCCGACACCACGACGACGATGCTGCCGCTGACGCTGCGTGCCGGGTGGGCGACTCTCCACGGGATGAACCTCATGGACACGCCCTTCGCGCCGGCGCCCGGCCTGCTCCACTGGCTCGACGTCGCGATGAGCGAAGGGGGTGACCTCACCCAGACGGCGGCGACCCACCGGCGGGCCTCCGGCTGGGACGACTACGTCGCCGACCCCGGCGTCGACGCCATGACCCTGACCGAGCCCACTCGGTGGTCGCTGCTCGCGGGTGACGCCGCGAGCTTCGCCGGACCGCTCATCGGCGGGTGCCTCGAGGTGCTCTCGCCGCTGGCGGGGACTCCCTTCGGCGATGTGCCGACGTGGGCGGCGGACCAGACGGAGCCGCCGGTCGTCCTGCTCGAGACTGCCGAGGGCAATGCCTTCGAGACGGCACGGCTGCTCCACGGGCTGCGCCTGGCCGGGTGGTTCGACCGCTGCGCCGGAGTGCTCATCGGCCGGACGCCGGCACCCGACGCCGAGACCCTGACCCAGCACGATGCCGTGCGCGATGCCCTCGGTGATCTCGACGTGCCGGTCGTCCTCGACGTCGACTTCGGTCACCAGCAGCCGATGATGCCGCTCGTCCTGGGTGCCCGGACGCAGGTGGAGGTCGGGTCACGGACTCAGCGGATCATGCAGGACCTGACGCGCGGATCAGGCATGGACCTCGCCCGGGCGAGGTCGGGGGCCAGCGAGGTCGACGAGCTCGATCCGACTCGGGAGACGGAGGCGCCTCGAGTCGACTTCACGAGCGACGATTTCGGATGATCGACGCTGACAGCAGCATCGTGTCGGACCGTGGTCGGCGACATACTGGGATTCTGGTGGCTGCCCTCACCGAGGCCGACGCGGGCGCCCGTCTCGTCAAGCGCTTCCCTGACGAGGACGTGGCGTCGTTATGCACGCCTGGCCCACGCTCTCCGGTCGGCCGGGCATGCACAACGACGCCAGGCTCAGGGTGATCGCGGAGCCCGACTCCCCACGCGCTCGAGCACCCAGGCCGCGACGCGCTCGCCGATGATCTCGGGGGAGCGGGCGAAGGAGTAGTGGTTGACGGGGCGGCCCGGGTCGTCGGGCTCCTTGCTGAACGCCCACCGGTCGACCTCGGCCCGCGGGAGCATCGCCACGAGCCCGTCGACGGCCGCCGGCGGCGCGAGGGTGTCGTTGTCGAGGTCGACCACGAGCAGCGGCAGCTCGCGCTCCCGCAGCCCGCCGACGATGTCCTGACCGGAGGGAGCGAGCCGTCCGGTGCGCGCGAAGGCCGCCCACTCCCGGATCAGGGTCCGTGGCTGGACGCCGCCGAAGCCGAATCGCGGACCCGGCCAGTACCCGAGGACCCGGGTCAGCGCGCCCATGACCTGGGTCTGCACCAGCGTCTTCGGGCCGTGGTGGGAGCGCCAGTACGGAGTGCCGGAGCCGATGAGGACCGCCGCGTCGACGGCGGACTCGGGGTCCACGAGGTGCGTGGCGGCGATGTGCCCGCCGAGCGAGTGGCCGAGGAGGACGACGGGGCCGTCACGCCCCCTTCGCAGCTCGGCGACCACGGTGGGCAGCCACCCGTGGGCGAGGTGCCGGTAGCCGTAGTCGTGGTCCCGGCCGATCCGCGGGAGGGACTCGCCCTGACCGGGGTAGTCGGCCACCGCCGCGGTCACTCCGACACGGGCCAGCTCGTCGACGAAGGGCCCGTAGTAGCCGGCCGGCACCCCCATCGCGGGGAGCACGAGGACGAGTGGCGCGCTCGGGTCCGTGGACTCGGCGAGGTGCAGGACGGTGGTGGCCCCGGCGGGCAGGGGGATCTCGGCATGCTTCTCCACGGCAGTGAGCGTACGGCCACGACCGATCGTTAGCCTGAGCGCATGACTGACACCACCCCCCGCCACGACGGTCGCACCCCCGAGCAGCTGCGCGAGGTGCGCATCACCCGCAACTGGCTCGACCACGCCGAGGGCTCCGTCCTCGTCGAGTTCGGCAAGACCCGAGTGCTCGTCGCTGCCTCCTTCGAGGCCGGTGTGCCGCGCTGGCTCAAGGGCCAGGGCACCGGCTGGGTCACCGCCGAGTACGAGATGCTGCCGCGCAGCACCAACACCCGCAGCGGCCGCGAGTCCCGCAAGGGCAAGGTCGGCGGCCGCACCCACGAGATCTCCCGCCTCATCGGCCGCAGCCTGCGTGCCGTCATCGACACCAAGGCGTTGGGGGAGAACACGATCGTCCTCGACTGCGATGTCCTCCAGGCCGACGGTGGCACCCGGACCGCGTCGATCACCGGTGCCTATGTCGCCCTCGCCGACGCCATCGACGACGCCCGCGCGCGGGGCCTCATCAAGGCCGGCGCCCAGCCCCTCACCGGCTCGCTGGCGGCCGTGTCCGTCGGCGTCGTGGACGGTCGCGCGGTCTGTGACCTCGACTACCCCGAGGACTCCACCGCGGAGACCGACATGAATGTCGTCATGACCGGCACCGGCGAGTTCATCGAGGTGCAGGGCACGGCCGAGGGCGTCCCCTTCGACCGCGACCAGCTGGGGCAGCTCCTCGACCTGGCCACCACGGGCTGCGCCGACCTCACGGCGAAGCAGCAGGCGGCGCTCACCAAGACCCCGCGAGAGCGCGTGCAGTGAGCCGTCGGGTCGTCCTCGCGACGCACAACGAGCACAAGGTCAAGGAACTTCAACAGATCTTTGCGGAAGCCCTTGGTGGCAGCGCGGCGGACCTCGACGTCGTCTCGATGGCGGCCTTCCCGGAGGTCGGCGAGATCCCCGAGACCGAGGTGACCTTCGCGGGCAATGCCCGGCTCAAGGCCGAGCACGTCGCGCAGCGCACCTCCTTGCCGGCGCTCGCCGATGACTCGGGGCTGGCCGTCGAGGTCCTCGGCGGCAGCCCGGGGATCTTCTCCGCCCGCTGGTCCGGGCTGCACGACGGCGAGGACCTGCCCCGCGGCGAGAAGGACCGCCGCAACCTCCGGCTGCTCCTCGACCAGCTCGCGGACGTCCCGGACCAGCACCGGCAGGCGGCCTTCCGCTGCGCTGCCGTCCTCGCCATCCCCGGTGGCACCACCGTCACGAGCGAAGGGGAGGTCCCCGGGGTGATCGTGCGGGAGCCCTTGGGAGGCAACGGTTTTGGCTATGACCCCATCTTTGTTCCCGACGGCGACACCCGGACCCTCGCGCAATACACCGACGAGGAGAAGAATGCGATCAGCCACCGCGGCCGGGCCTTCCGCGCGATGGTTCCGCTGCTGCGGGAGCATCTGATCGGCTGAGGAGCACCCATCGCGGGTGCCGAAGGCGGGACTTGAACCCGCACGCCCGTGGGCACGGCATCCTAAGTGCCGCGCGTCTGCCAATTCCGCCACTTCGGCTCGATCTCGATCGTGCAGTCTATGCGGTGGTGTAGCGCCCCTTCTGGCGGCCGGCATAGGTGCTGGTGGTGGAGTGGCAGTTCGGACAGAGGTAGCGGACGTTTTGGGGCACGTTATTGGTCATGTCACCGTCGATATGGTCCACATGCAATGAGATGGTTCGTCCCTGCCAGGCCCCGTCACAACCGCACATCTCGCAGCGGTACGCCCTTCCGATCTCATGGAGCGCTCGGCGGAGCTGCTCAGGTTTGGTGCGGTTTGCATCGCGGGGTTTGCGGACGAGAATCTCCGCCGCGGTAAGCGGCGGGCGGGTCGGGCGTCGTCCGCGCTGGGTGAAGTGCGATGTATCGACGTCCAGCTTCTTCAGCATCCGACTGATGTGGGCTTGAGTACCTCCAGCTTGACGCAGACCGAGGTATCTCAGAATTCCGGCGACGGAGATCGAGTCGGCTGCAGCTTCTTCCAACAGTTCTTTGGTGTATTTCCTCCCCATGCGCCAACGCTAGGGTTGACCCCCGACAACCTATCGAGATCGCGACGGAAGCAACGATGAGCGACCACGCCTTCGCCACCTCCCTTCGCTGGAGCGGGTCCACCGCCATCGGCTACGACGACTACTCCCGCGAGCACGAGTTGACGATGGCCTCCCACACAATGCCGACGAGCAGCGATACGGCCTTCGGCGGGGACCCGGCCCACCCCAACCCCGAGCAGCTGCTCGTGGCCGCCGCGAGCAGCTGCCAGATGCTCTCCTTCCTCGCCGTCGCGGCCCGGGCCCGGATCGACGTCGTGGACTACCGGGACGAGGCGGTGGGGGAGATGCCCGAGGGCAACCGGCCGATGTGGGTGACGCGGATCGCCCTTCGCCCCCGCATCACCCTCGCCGGCACCCCGCCCCGGGCCAAGGTCGAGCGCCTCGTCGAGGTCGCCCACCGCGAGTGCTTCATCGCGCAGAGCCTGCGCAGCGAGATCGTCCTCGAGCCGACCCTCGTCGGTGTGCTGGGATAGATTGGGGGCATCCTTTGGCACCGATGCGCAGGCAGTGAGCGAGGCACCCGTGGGCGAGAGACTCACACCGGGCGACCAGGCACCCGACTTCACCCTTCCCGATGACACCGGCACCGAGGTGTCGCTGGCCGACTTCCGGGGCAAGCGGGTCATCGTCTACTTCTACCCGGCGGCGATGACCCCGGGCTGCACCAAGCAGGCGTGCGACTTCAGCGACTCCCTCGAGGCGCTGCGGGCGATCGACACCGAGGTCATCGGCATCTCACCCGACAAGCCGGACAAGCTCGCGAAGTTCCGCGAGCGCGATGGGCTGACGATCACACTGCTGTCGGACGTCGACAAGGCGGTGATGACGGCCTGGGGCGCTTATGGTGAGAAGAAGTTGTACGGCAAGGTCGTCGAGGGAGTCATCCGCTCGACGATCGTCGTCGGAGAAGACGGCGTGATCACCCACGCCCAGTACAACGTCAAGGCGACGGGCCACGTGGCCCGCATTCGCCGAGACCTCGGCATCGAGTAAGGACGGAAGAACCACGTGAGCAACGACACCCCGAGCATGACCAAGCTCGAGAACGACATCGTCACGACCCGTGACCGGCTCGCCCAGACGATCGACGAGCTCACGGTGCGTGCTGCGCCGAAGAACGTCATGGAGCGGCAGAAGTCCCAGGCCAAGGAGTCCTTCACCAAGGCGACCCGGACCGAGTCCGGTGAGCTGCGCATGGACCGTGTCGCGATCGCCGCGGCCGTCGTCGGCGCGGTCGTCGTGCTGAAGATCGTCTCGAGCAACCGCAAGAAGAACAAGTGGGAGCGCCAGCGCGCCAAGCGTTCCTGGGACTGAGCGCCCACGGACGACGGGTGGGCCCCGCCGTATCATCCGGCGGGGCCCTTCTCGATGTCGGGGGAGTGCGGTCCATCCGCAGCTGCAGGGGCGTGGCATCGGCTCGGCCCTGCTGAGGCACCACCACGAGGCGATGGACGCCTCCGGTGTCGCGGGTTATCTCGAGGCGTCCAGCCAGGCCAACCGGGTGCTGTACGCGCGTCACGGGTATGCGGAGTTCGGTCCGGTGATCCGGCTTCCCGACGGGCCGAGGATGTGGCCCATGTGGCGCGCGAAGGGCCCTGCATGAGATGCAGGGCCCTTCGTCATGTGGTGCGCCAACAGGGACTTGAACCCCGAACCCGCTGATTAAGAGTCAGCTGCTCTGCCGATTGAGCTATTGGCGCGCGAGAAGAGACAGTAGCACCGCCCCTGCCCCGCCACGAAATTGGGGCGGAACCCCCTTCGCAGGGCTACTCCCGCCAGTCCTCATCGGTGACATCCTCGTCCGCACGCGAGCCGCGCCGACCCTTCGCCAGCATGCCGACGGCGCCGAGGACGACCACCAGGGCGGCCGCGCCTGCGGCCCACCACCACGGGGAGGTGCCCTCCTCGCTCGAGGTCGTCTCGGAGTCCCCGGAGGCGGTGTCGGAGCTCGTGGACGAGTCGTCCGAGGGCTCCTCGCCCGAGGTCTCCGCGCCGGAGGAGGTCGTGGACGGCTCGGAGGTCCCGCCTGCGCTGCTGGAGGAGTCCTCCGGGCTCGAGGTGGCGTCGCCGGACTCCCCGTCACCGGACTCCCCGTCAACGGACTCCTCGTCGGAGGATGAGCTGTCACCGGAGCCCTCGCCCGAGGACGAGTCGGAGGTCTCGGCGTCGGACTTCGGCGACGTCGTCGTGGCGCCCGGCTCGCCCTTGGCGCCGTCATCGCCCTTCGGTGGGCCGTAGGTGAAGGAGACGGACCCGCTCACCGGGTGGCCGTCCGCGCTGACCACCTTGTAGGTCACCGTGTACTCCCCGGGCTTCATCGAGTACTTCACCGGCTGGTAGACCGAGTTGCCCTCGACCTCGACCTTGCCCTCGGCGACGTCCGTCGAGCCGGACCTCACGCTCACCTCGTTGAGCCCCTCCTTGATCGGCTCGTTGAAGCGCAACGAGACCTCCGGAGGCACGGCCGTGAGCGTCGACCCGTCCGCCGGGCTGGAGGACTCCAGGCGGGCATGGGCGGACGCGGGGGAGGCGTTGACGAGCAGCACCGCGAGCAGCGCGACGAGGCCGAGGATCGCACCCGCGACACGGACGAAGGGGGTGTGGGGACTGGCAGAAGTGGTCACTGCTCCATGGTGCCAGATGAGTGCGTCAGTGCCGTGGAGGTAGGCGGTTCGGAGCACCCCGATCGAGCAGGTACAGTGGTCCGCGCTGCCCGACGCAGGGCACATGGTGGGTATAGCTCAGCTGGTAGAGCATCGCGTTGTGGTCGCGAGGGTCGCGGGTTCAAGTCCCGTTACTCACCCCATGACGAAGGCCCCCGAGCAATCGGGGGCCTTCGTTGTTCTTGGTGGGCACGCGAAGGGGGTAACCGCCGATGGCATGGGAGTCCCTCATGGTGCTCGCGGCGATCGTGCTCGTGGCCGCCTTCGTCCAGGGAGCGACCGGTATCGGCTTCGCCCTGCTCGTCGCGCCGGTCGCGGGGATGATCGACCCGCGGTTGGTCCCGGTCGCCGTGCTGGTCCCGATGGTGCCGTTGACCGGGCTGGTGGCCTGGCGCGAGCGGACGCACATCGATCTGCGGGGAGCGGGCTGGATCACGTTGGCCCGTGTCGCGGCCACGCCATTGGGCGTCTGGCTGCTCATCGCGGTGTCCGAGCGCCAGCTCGCCCTCCTCGTGGGCGCCGTGACCATCGTGGCGGCGTCGGTCAGCCTCATCGCGCCGGCCTTCGACCCCAACCGACCGGCCCTCCTGGTCGCTGGTGCCGTGACCGCCGTGAGCGAGACCGCCAGTGGCATCGGGGGTCCGCCGTACGCACTCGTCTACCAGCATCGTCCAGCGCCGGAGCTGCGGGCGACCGTCGCGCTGTGCTTCCTCGTGGGCGAGGTGGTCTCGCTCATCGGGCTGGCGATCGGCGGCCGGCTCACCGGGCCCGGCCTGAGCGTGGGCCTGTGGCTCGTCCCGGTCGTCGTCGCCGGCGTGGCGCTCAGCTCGGTGGTGCACCACCGGGTCGGTGGCCGAGGTCTGCGCATCGGGATCCTCGCCTGTGCCGCGATCTCCGGGGCCGCGGTGATGGTCCAGGCGGCCTAGGCTGACGAGCCCATGAGACCTCTCGTCATCACCCAGAACGTCACCGCAGACGGTTCGATCGACATGCTCGACGACTGGTTCGACCCGCAGGAGCAGTCGGCGGAGATGCTCGAGATCAACGCCCGCGACAGCGCCCAGTGCGATGCGCTCGTGCTGGGGCGCCAGACCTTCGAGGACTTCCGTGGGTACTGGCCGGAGCAGACCGATGACCGCACGGGCGTGAGCGAGGAGCTCGACGGTCTCGACAAGTACGTCGTCTCGACGACGATCACCGATCCCGGCTGGCAACGCTCCACGATCATCAGCGGAGATCCGGTCGCAGCGGTGCGGGACCTGAAGTCCGCGCACGGGGGCGGGGAGATCGTCGTGACGGGGAGCGTCAGCCTCTGCCACACGCTCATCGCCGCCGGTGTCGTCGATGGGTACCGGTTGTGGACCTATCCCTATGTGCAGGGACGGGGGCGTCGGCTCTTCCCTGACGGATACTCCTCGCGCCTGCGGCTTGAGGAGAGCCTCGCCTTCGCCACCGGCGTCACCTACACCCACTGGACGACCCGAGCGGACCGGTCTTCAGCATGAACATGAACGTCGAGTCGATCGGGGACTACGTCGTCGACAACGAGGTGATCACCCTCGACCCGGACCGGACCATTGCCTGGCGGCCCGGGCGGGTCACCTACGACTGGAGTGCCACGCCCCCGGCCGTCCGGGAGGAGTTCGGCGGCTTCCCGCCATTCGATGTCGCCTTCCTCCAGCAGTCGCTCGCCAGCCTCGGCTCGGCGGTGGCCGGGTGACGCCGGCAGCGACCACGTCGACGACGTCGGAGACGGTGCATCGCGCCGAGGAGCGCAGCGGCTACGTGGCCGTGCTCGTCTTCCCCGTCCTGATCATCATCGGCGGGCTCGTCGGCTACTTCGCGGCCGACACGGTCGCCCGCGCAGCGCCCGCGGTGAACCCGCTCCTCGGTGTCGTGATGTTCACCATGGGGCTGACCCTGCGGCCGGTCGACTTCCGACTCGTCGTCACCCGCCCGCTCCCGGTGCTCCTGGGGGTGGCCGCGCAGTACGTCGTCATGCCGCTCGTCGCGGTGCTCGTCTCGCTGGCTCTCGGCCTGCCGGCCGAGATCGCTGCCGGCGTCATCCTCGTCGGGTGCGCGCCGGGCGGCACCGCGTCCAATGTCGTGTCCTACCTGGCTCGCGGTGATGTCGCGCTCTCGGTGACGATGACCTCGATCTCGACCCTGCTCGCGCCCCTGCTCACCCTGTGGTTGGCGGGTCGGTACATGCCCCTCGACGGGGCAGGGATGGCGCTCACGATCGTCACCATCGTCCTGCTGCCGGTGATCGGCGGCATCGTCGTGCGACTCCTGCTGTCCCGGCTCGCGGAGGCACTGCTGCCCGTCCTGCCGTGGCTGTCCGTGCTGACGATCTCCGTGATCGTCGCCATCGTCGTCTCCGGCAGCGCGGAGTCGATGCTCTCTGCCGGTCTGCTCGTCCTCGTGGCGGTCATCATCCACAACGTGGTCGGGATGGCACTGGGCTACGGGGTAGCTGCCGCATTCCGGATGCCGG